>NZ_BAABBE010000010.1:0-297247 GCF_039537795.1 Lentzea roselyniae | reverse complement strand
ACAACAGGCCCAGCACATAAGCCCGCGCCCGCCTGCGGGTCTGGACCTGCACGAACCTGCCTGCGAACCGGGCGAACAGGTCGTCGAACCCGGCCCGCCACGCGTCCAGGTCTAAGATCGGCAACGCGGCCACCGTTTCGCTTCGAGTCCCAACACACCTCGAAGTTGATCACGGTGGCCGTCTCACATCCCGGCCAGGTCATCAACCAAGATCACGCCATGCGGCTGTAGTACTAGGGTCGCGGCGTGAGTGAGCTGACGGCTTGGTTGCTCGACTCTGACCCGGCCCTGCGGTGGCAGGTTGAGCGGGACCTGCTGGGGGCGCCGCGTGCGGTTTGGGAGGGGACGCGGGCTCGGGTTGCCGTTGAGGGGTTTGGGGCTCGGCTGCTTGCCGAGCAGGGGGCGGACGGGATGTGGGACGGCGGAGCGTTCTTTCCTGCAGGGGGTGGCGGGGAGGAGGGGCAGCCGTGGACGGCTACTACGTGGTCGCTCAACTCCTTGCGGGAGTGGGGGGTTGACGCTGAGGTGCTTCGGGCTCGGCGGACGGTCGAGTTGCTGGCTGAGGGGTGTCGGTGGGAGTACCGGGGGCTGCCCTATTGGGGTGGTGAGGTCGACTGCTGCATCAACTCGTGGACGTTGGCCAACGGGGTTTGGCTCGGGGTGGACGTCGGTGGGATCGCTGAGTGGTTTGCGCGGCATCAGCTTGAGGATGGCGGGTGGAATTGTGAGTGGGTTGAGGGGGCGACGCGGTCGTCGTTTCACTCGACGCTCAACGCGCTCAAGGGATTGCTTGCTTTTGAGCGGGGACGGGTCAGTGAGGTCAGGCGGGTCGGCGAGGAATATCTGATTCGGAGACACCTGTACAAGCGGTTGTCCACCGGGGAGGCGGTGGGGGAGTGGGTCGCTGAGTTCCGGTCGCCGTTTCGGTGGGGGTACAGCGTGCTGAACGCTGCGGATTACTTTCGGCAGGCAGGGAGGAAGGATCCGCGGATGGCTGAGGCTATCGGGATGATCAGGGCTCAGAGGCAGGCTGACGGCACCTGGTTGCAGGCTGGGCGGCATCCCGGGCGGGTGTGGTTCGAGATCGACGTGGAGGCGGGGGAGCCGTCCAAGTGGCTCACCTTTTACGCGATGCGGGTTCTTGAGTGGTGGGACAACGGTTAGATCCAGCCTCGGGCTCGAGCGAAGCGGGCCGCCTCGTGGCGGTTGGAGGCGCCGGTTTTGCCCACGGCTGAGGAGAGGTAGTTGCGGACCGTGCCTGGGGAGAGGGAGGCGCGGCGGGCTATTTCGTCGATCGGGGCGCCTTCCAGTGCCAGTTCCAGGACGTCGGCTTCTCTTGGGGTCAGAGGGCTGTCGCCTGCGCTGATGGCTTCGGCGGCCAGGGCTGGGTCCACGTAGCGGCCGCCGGCGTGGACGGTGCGGACGACGGTGGCCAGGACGTCGGAGGATACGGTTTTCGGGAGGAAGCCTCGCACTCCGGCGGCCAGGGCTCGTTTCAGGTGGCCTGGGCGGCCGTGGCTGGTGACGATCATCGTGGAGCACGTCGGCAGGTGTGTGGAGAGGGCTTGGGCTACGGAGACGCCGTCCAGATCGGGCATTTGGAGGTCGATCACGGCCACGTCTGGGCGGACTACTCGGGCTGTGGCCAGGGCTTCGGCGCCGGTGGCGGCCTGGGCCACCACTTCGAGGTCGTCTTCCAGCGACAGCAGTGCGGCCATGGCGCCGCGGATCAGGTGTTCGTCGTCGGCCAGGAGGATTCGGATCACGGGAGCTCCACGGTGAGCACGAAACGGTTGGGAGCTTCCGCCGCCGCGGTCACGGCGCCGCCCAGGGCTGCCACGCGTTCGCGGAGGCCGGTCAGGCCGCTGCCGAAGCGGAAGTCGGACGTGGAAACGCCGTCGTTGGACATGGTGAGGACCTTGCCGCGCAACGTGATCGTGCACGTGCGGGCCTCGCTGTGGCGCAGGACGTTGGTGACGCCCTCGCGCACGGCCCAGCCGAGGGCGCCTGCTGGCTCGCCGGAGACGTCCACCTCGCCGATCACGCGGCAGTCGATGCCCGCGGAGTCCAGGAGGGAGCGGGCGCCGGCCAGTTCTGCGGAGAGGTCGGCGGTGCGATAGCCGCTGACGACGGCGCGCAGCTCGTCCAGCGAGTCCTGGGCTATTTGGCGGACCTCCAGCATTTCGTCGATGGCGGTGGGACGGCCGCGGCGGGCCAGTTGTGCGGCCAGGTCGGCTTTGAGGGCCACCACGGAGAGGTTGCGGCCCACCACGTCGTGCAGGTCGCGGGCGAAGCGGAGGCGTTCTTCGGCCACGGCCAGGTTGGCGCGGACCTCGCGGGAGCGGTCGAGTTCCCAGACGAGGCCGAGCATCCAGAGCGTTGTGCGGAAGGCGAAGGCCACGAACAGCAGCATCACGGTGGTGAAGATGACGCGGCCGGGTGGGGCGGTCAGCCACACGTAGGCGCCGCCGGCGAGGGAGGCGAGGACGATGGTGCGGGGGCCGACCACCGCGGACAGGGTGGTGATCGTCAGCATGAGGACGATCAGCGTGATGCCGTCGGCGGGGCCGTCCGGCTTGCCCGGTGTCGGGTGCGGGAACGCGAGCTTGCCGGCGATCAGGACGGCGGTGGTGAACGCCAGGTAGATCGCCAGCAGCCGGCGGGGGTACGGGGCCCTGCCGAGGTAGTGCTCGATGCCGAGGTGGACGAGCGGGAAGCTGAGGGCCACGTGGCCGAGCCCGACGGCGGAGATCAGGGCCAGGGCGACGGTGCTGATCTCCGCGGCCATGCCCAGGAGCACCAGTGGTGGCAGTGCCAGGTAGGTCAGGTAGAACGTGGCGCGGACGAACAGGTCGAACCGCTCCGCGTTGCCACGGGACCGCCACCAGCCGAGCAAGCTCACCTCCGAGGATCCCAGCGGAACCAGCGTCGTACAGCGTAGGTCCCGAGGCCGATCCACACCGCCAGGACGATCAACGGGCGCAACACCGGGCCGTCGGCCCAGCCCGCCCGCATCAGGTCGAGCACCGGGGTCAGCGGCAGCAGGCGCAGCACGGACGCGACGCCGTCCGGCATGACCGACAGCGGAATCATGACGCCCGAGCCGAGCACGCACGCCACCAGCACCGGGAGCGACGTCACCTGAGCCATTTCGACCGTGCGTGTGAACGCCGACGACGCCGCGGCCAGCAGGACGAAGACGACCACGCCGCCGGCGACACCCACGAGCAGGAACCACGGCCGGGACGGCACCGCGACGCCCGTGATCACCCCGACGATCACCGTGAACAGCACCATTTGCACCAGAGCCACCGCGATGGACGGCAGGGACGCGCCGAGCAGGATCTCCGGATCTGTCAGCTCGCCAACGCGAAGGCGTTTCAGAACGAGCTCTTCACGTCGGGCGACGAACGTGGTGACGAGGTTGTAGTAGACGGCCATCAGCAGCACGAAGCCGGTCAGCCCGACGATCAGCGGCACGCCGTCCCCGTCCGCCGCCATCAGCGCCGGCACGAGCAACGCCGGTAGCAGGAGGGAGTTGAACAGCGCGGTCCGGTTGCGCCAGAACAACTTCAGTTCAGCCTGCCCCACAGCCACGGCCCTCATGCCGCCTCCTCCGCGATCGCCAGGAACGCCTCCTCCAGCGACGCCGACCTGGCGTCCAAGCCGGACAGTTCCACCGAATTGACATGAGCCCACGAGAGAAGCTCGTGCAACGTCTGTTGCAGGTCATTGGTCCGCACGGTCACCCGCCCGGACGCCTCCTCCGTCACCACCACGGGCAGCGGAACCCCAGCGGGCGGCACGAATGAAATGCGAGCCGGATACGCGTCCACCACCTCGGAAACCGTTCCCTGGGCGACGATGCGGCCCCGGTGCATGATCGCCAGCCGGTCTGCCAACGCCTGCGCTTCTTCCAGATAGTGCGTCGTCAGCAGCACGGTCACGCCTTCACGCAGAAGTGCGCGAATCAGTTCCCACGTGTTGCGCCGGCTTTCTGGATCGAGTCCGGTCGTCGGCTCGTCGAGAAACAACACCTCGGGCCGTCCCAGCAACGCGAGCGCCAGGTCGAGACGACGGCGTTCGCCACCGGAAAGCTGTTTCACCCGCACCGGCGCCCGATGTGTCAGGTCAACAAGAGATAACGCTTCGTCGACCGGCCGGGGAGAGGTCAACGTCCCCGCCCACATCTTTGTGGCCTCGGTCACAGTGAGGTCGGGTGGGAAGCCGCCTTCCTGCAGCATCACGCCCACGCGCGGCCGAACGAGCGCGCGCTCTCGGAACGGATCATGCCCCAGTACCGACACCGTGCCCGCCGCCGGACGTGAGAGCCCTTCCACAACCTCCACCGTCGAGGTCTTTCCCGCGCCGTTCGTACCGAGCAAAGCGAACATCTCGCCCCGCTCCACATCAAATGAGACGCCCCGTACAGCTTCGAAACCCCCGCTGTACCGGCGGGTCAGCCCCCGCACCTCGATCGCTGTCATGAGCCCACGATCTCGGGAAATGCGGTGAAACGGCAGTGTCGCGACACACCAGAAACCCATGACAGATGTCATGCCGGCTATCTGAGGGGTTTCCCCGCGTCCACTCGCGACGGTCGCGCTCTCACCTAATCTCGCCCCAGTGGCCGCGCCCGGTCCAGCTTTGCCGCCGCCCGGACCGGGCGCGGCCGCCACCGGGATCCGGCGGGTGGCAGGGGCCCGCCGGATCCCGTCCAAGCCGAGGGGAGTCGTCACGTGCAGGAACTGCTGCGCGGGCGCCAAGGGGAGCTCGCCGCACTGCGAGCCGCGTTCGAGGCCTCCGCCTCGCGCGGTCGTCTCGCCGTGGTGCGCGGTGAGCCGGGAAGCGGACGTTCCGAACTGCTCCGGCACGCCACCGCGATGTGGCGGGCCGAGGGCGTGGCGGTGGTCAGCCACCGGCCGAGATCACGTGCCGTCGTGCTGGTCGACGACGCCGACCAGCTCCACGACCCGGTCCTGACCACGACCGCCATGCGGATGCCCGGCTGCCTCGTCGTCGCGGTGTGCCGGGACCACGCCGAGCTGGCCGAGGTCGTGGACGTCGTCATCGACATGTCAACGTTGTCACCCGAGGTCGTCACCGAGCTGATCACCACCCGGCGCCCGCTTGACCACAGCGTCGTCGAGGCGCTGCGCACCGCACTCGGTCCGCTGTACGGCAACCCCGGCACGGTCCTCGCGACCCTCGACGAGCTGAACCTGACGCCGGTCGGCGACCTGCTCTTCCTCGTCGATGACCGGATCAGCCTGCCCGGGAACCACCCGCTGCTCGACCACGTCCACGGCCTCGCCCACCGCGTCGCGCTGCTGTGCGTCGTGCGCCAGGGCATCGAGGTCAGCGACCTCACGCTGCTCAAGGAAGACCTGGACGCCTGCGGCCGCGCTCTGGACGAGCTCGTCGAACGCGGCGTGCTCACGCCGGACCTCGACGTCCTCTGCCCGGCGCTCGCCAACGCGATCGCCGACCGGGGCGGTGAGGACGAGGTCCGCAGGATGCACGTCGCGCTCGCCGCCGAGTCCGCCGACCCGGACCTGGTCGCGCTGGCCGGCCCCGACCTGCCGGACGCGCCGCGCAGGGCCCGCTGGCTCGCCGACCGCGCCGCCGAGATCCAGGGCACCGATCCGGACCGGGCCGGTCGCTGGCTCGCCGCCGCCGTGCGGATGACGCAGGACCGCCCGTGCGGACGACTGTTCTTCCTCACGCTCTCCGTGCTCACCGCCACCGGCCAGGACGAGCTCATGGGCACCGTGCTGACGGAACGCGTCCACGAGGACTCCAGCACTGATGCCGCCGCCATGCTGTTGATGCTCAACGGCGAGCAGCCACCGATCAACGGTGGTCCCGCCGTAGCGCTGGCACGGTGGTGGCTCGGCGAACGTCCCGACTGGACGCCTCTGCCGATGACCACGCACGACGACGAACAGGTCATCACCAACGCCGAGCTGAACGCGATCTATCACGCGTTGCGCTTCGACGTCCAAGCCTGTCGCACCGCGTTGAGGTTCGTCCGCGACGAACACGCCAGGGAGTGCTTCGACGAGCTCACCGAGGCGGGCACGGCCGGTGACGTCGCCACCGTCCTGGAACTCGTGCTCGGTCAGCGGTACCGCACCCCGGACCACGGCCCGTTGAAGCTCTACCAGCGCGTGCTCCGCGACTACGCCAACGCCGACTTCACCGCCGCACTGCAAGGTGTGCGCCAGCTCGAACTCACGAAACGCCCGACGCCTGCCCACCACCACGGCCGTGTGCTCGCCGCGGCGATGCATTCAGCACGCGGCGAGCACCGGCAGGCCTTCGCGTGGCTCGCCAAGGTCAGCCACGCGACCCGATACGCACCTACGCGCGCCTTGGTCGAGTGCGGCCTGCTGCACCGCGCCGGCGACTCCCAGGCCGCGGTCAACCTCGCCTGGCGCACGCTGCAAAGGGCGAAACGAGCCGACATCAGGCCGGGCGTCGGCCGGTTGATGCTGCAGGCGCTGCAGATCGCGTTGCGCAACGACGACATGGCCATCGCGCGCACGTTGATGACCGAGATCACCGAGCTGCACCGGCAGGACGACTGCCGCTGCACGCTCCAGGTCCTCTTGCTGGCCAAGGGTTTGCTCTACGGCGACCCGGCGGAGGCGGCGAGAGGCGCCGACGTCGTGCGACGGCGGGGCCACCGCCCGGACCTGCTGTGGGCGTGCCACATCCTCGCCCAGTTCTGCGACGACCCGCGCCACGTCGTGCGGGAGCTGCGCGCCATCGCGAAGGAGGGCGGCTCGTCGTTCCTGTTGCCCGCCAGGGTTTCCGCGTTGATGCGCAAGTTCGGTGTCCACGCACCGCGCGCGACGACAGGCCCGAGCGGGCTCACCCGCACCGAACTGCGCATCGTCGAACTCGTACGCGCCGGGCAGACGAACCGCCAGATCGCCACGGAGCTCGACGTCAGCGAGAAGGCCGTCGAGCACCACCTCACCCGCCTGTTCCTGCGCACCGGTGTCCGGTCGCGCGTGGAGCTGGCCGCCGCGAGCCTGGCGGGCAGGCTCGACGACCGAGGAGCCACCGGATGACGGGAACGCTGAGCCACCCGGACGCCTCGAACCTGATCGCCAGAGACGACGCACACACGAGCGTGGTGTGGCCGCTGCTGTCGGGGACCGCGCGGCTGGTGCTCGTCACCGGGGCCGCGGGCATCGGCCGCACCGCTTTGCTCAACGAGGTCCGGGACACGCTCGAACATCAGCGTGTGCGCACAGCAGACGTGCCACTGCTGCGCGCCGACCGCAACCGCCCCCAGGCTGTGGTCGCCCGTGTCCGCGAGGAACTGGACCGCTGGTCACGGCCGCCGGTGCTGTTCCTCGACGACCTGCAGCGCCTCAACCACGACGTGCTGCGCGCGCTCCTTGACGCCTTGCCGTACCTGGCGACCTGTGTCGTCGCCAGCTACCGCACGCCCGTGCGTCTCGAACACACGGATCTGGCCGACGCGCTGGAGACCAGTCCACTGACCGAAATCGTGCCGCTCTCGCCGCTGAACCGGTCCGAGGTCAGCCTCATGTTCACGAGCCTGCTCAACGTGTCCGCGGACCCGGAGCTGGTGCGCCGGCTGCACCAGGACAGCCGCGGTGTGCCCGGCCTGGTCGATCTCGCGGTCGACGGGTACCTGCGCGGCGGTGCCCTCAGGATCATCGACCGCACCGCGTACCTGGTGGAGGAACCGCGCGGCACCGGCCACCGGCACCCCGCGGTCGAACGGATCCGGCTGCTCGGCGAAGCCGCGTGGCGGACGGCGAAGGCCATGGCGATCCTGCATCCGCTCGGACCGGCGGCCGAAGAGCTGCTCGGCGACACCGGAGCGTTGCCGGAGCTCGAAGCCGAAGGCATCCTCGTGCGACACGACGACGGCTGGCGGTTCCGCGCCCCGGTACTCGCCAACGCGCTCGCGGCCAGCCTCGGCCCGTACGAGCGCCACGACCTCGGATGGCGCGCGGTGAGCGCGATCTGGGACGGCAGGGCGTTCTGCGCGAACCCCGGCTACCTCCCGGACCGGCTGATCGACGCGGGCGGGTTCGCCGACGCAGAGAAGGCGGCCACCCAGCTCCTCGCCGCCGGCCGCGCCGCCGTGCTGCACGACCCCGCCGCCCGCCGCTGGCTCCGCGCCGCCGCCGACCGCGCCACCAACCCGGCACAACAGGCGGAAGCACTGTTCATGCACGCCGTCGCGTGCGCTTCCCACAACGACTTCGTCAGCGCGATGGCCAGCGCGGACGCGGCACTCGAGCTCCCGGACGAGTTCACCCCCGACCAAACACAGGAGCTGCACCTCATCCGGCTGGTCGGCATGTGCGCGGCGGGGGACAGGGCCGGGCTGCGCAAGGTTGCCGACGGCAGCTGGCGCTCGTTGCCCGGTGGTACGGCAGCGCGGTTCATCGGCCGTGCGGTGGCCATGTGCTACACGGACCGATGGGACGAAGCGGCGAAGTTGCTCGCCGGCACGCGCAACACGTGGCGGCTGGGCAACGCCGCCACGGTGACGTTCGGCGAGATCTTCGGGATGAGCGCGGCGCTGATGACCGGGCGGATGGCCGAGTTCGAGCGGGTCGTCAGCGATCCGGGACTGTGCCCGCTGTACGCCGTCGAACGGCACCGGCCGGCGTTGCAGGCGGCGATGGCGCGGTGCCTGTTGCTGCTGGGCGAGGCGAAGCGGGGTGCGCGGATGCTCGCGGGCCAGCCGCTGACGGCGGCCGACCTCGCGTTGCTGGGAGGCGCGGAAGGGCGGTGGGACGACGCGCTCGGGCACGCCCGCAAGGCACTCGTCACCGGGTCGACGCTCGGCCAGGTCGCGGCGCACACCGCGTTGGCACGCGACCTCGCCACGATGCTGGTCACGCGCGCGAAGCTGACGCGTGCGCGCGAGGTCATCGCCGACGCCCGCGTCGGGCAGAACGTGTTGCCGCACGTGCTGGACGTCCCGGAATCGGACCTGGAACTGGTGCTGGGTGCGCGGGACAAGAGCCGCCAGGTGCTGCAGCGCGGGCTCGCGTTCGCCGCGCACCACGCGATCGTGATCGGCACCGACGAGCTGGAGCTGCGGCTCGCGATGATGTCGCTGGAGGACGACGACCGCGAGGACGCCGAGTTCCGGGTCGAACGGCTGGCCGACATCGCCGAGACGATGGACACCGGCCGCGCGCACCGCAACCACCTGCTGGCCCGCGCGGTGACCTGGCACGACAAGTCCGCGGTCGCTGAGGTGCGCAGGCTGGTCGCCGAACGCGGCCAGCCCCACGAGATCGCGCTGACGTTGACCGCGTTGGCGTCGCACGGGCTCGGTGACGCGCAGACGTTGCGTGAGGCCTATGAGCTGTTCGGGACCATGGACGCGTTGCTGCCCAGGGCAGTGGTGCGGCATCTCATGCGTGAGCACGGCGTCGCGGTGCCGGGACGTGCGGCGACGACGGCCGAGCAGGAGCGGCTGCTCGCGTCGCTCGTCGCGGAAGGACTGACGAACCGCGAGCTGGCCGGAGTCCTGCGGACGACCGAGAAGAGCGTCGAGGCGAAGCTGACCCGCCTGTTCCAGCGCACCGGCTACCGGTCACGCGTGGAGCTGGCGACCGCGATGCTCACCGGCGAATACCGTTGAGGAACCGCGCGACGGGCCACACTCCGTCGGACGTGTTGCCGAGCACCGTGCGCGTGATGCCCGTTTCGGGTTGGTGCACGGTCTTGAACGACACACCGGCGTCCCACCCGACCAGCTGCACCTCGCTGGTCGACTCGTGCAGCCAGAAACCGAGCCCGTACCGCAGCTTGTCCTCTGGGATCTCGCTGTGCGGCCGCACCATCTCGGCGACCTGCTGCTCCGACACGATCCGCCCGGCGAAGAACGCCCGCCAGAACGCGCTGACGTCGGCCGCCGTGGTGTAGATCCCGCCGTCACCGCCGCCGCGGATCGGCAGGTGGAACACGTTGGTGCGCCACTCGCCGTCGATCGGCAGGTAGCCGATCGCGGTGCCTTCGCCGAGCGAGTCCGACCGCAGGAACTCCGTGCCGGCGAGACCCGCCGGCTCGCAGACCCGTTGCCGCACCAGGTCGTGGTACGGCACGCCGCTCGCCCGTTCCGCGATCAGGGACAGCACGACGTAGCCGCCGTTGTTGTAGGCGAACCCGGTGCCGGGCGGGAACTTCTGCGGATACCCGTCGAGGATCGCCAGGTACTGCTCGATGTGGAGCAGGTTCTGCACGGGCACCGGCAGGACGTACTCGTTGATGTCGGTGATGACCTCTTCGTCGAAGTAGTCACCGATGCCGGACCGGTGTGCCAGCAGGTGCCGGACGGTGACCTCGTCGTCGATCAGCGGGAGGTCGTCGCCGAGCAGCTCGCGCGCTTTCGTGTCGTAGCTCAGCGTGCCGTCGTCGATCAGGCTCACCACGGCCAGCGCGGTGAAGGCCTTGCAGCCGCTGGCGATCGCGAATCTCGTGCCGACCGTGTTCGCGATGTTGTAGCCGCGGTGCGCGAGACCGTACGCCTTCTCGAACACCGCGCCGTCCTGCTCCACCCGGACCACGCCCGAGAAGTTCGCGGTGCGGGCGACCTCGTCCAGCTCGTCTTCCATGCGGCGACGGTGACACGGCCCGCGCCGCGACGCGCGTCAATTTCCGATGACCGGACTCACGGGTGGTAGCGGCCCGCGACCTCCGTGATCTCCCCGTCGCCGTTGAAGGTCAGGCGCGGCGCGTACGGCGGTGACTGCATCGCCAGGAAGTCCGCTCTGCCGCACTCGACCGCGCCGAGCCCGTTCCGCGACAGCTGGAGCCCGCTCGGTGTCCCGCAGCCCACCGCCGTGCGGATCACCACGTCCTCCGCGAGCTTCGAGACGTGCCGGTCCTGGGACAGCTCGTGGACGTTGGAGCTGTTCTCCTCCGCCAGGCCTGATCTCGGCGTCGACCCACTCCACGGTGCCGTCGGGGTGGATCGCGGTGATCACCACGACGTCCACCGAGTCCGGCACCAGCCACACCGCAACGCCCACGACCGGCAGCAACGCCGCCGCCCACAACCAACGCTTCATGCCGTCTTGACGCCGCCATCGGCCGCGGAGTTGCGTGCGGACCGTGGACAACGTGAGCGCGACCCTGACCTTCGCCGTTCCGGCCGCGAAGGTGTTCGCGGTGCTGGCGGACCCGACGACCCACGCCGCGATCGACGGCACCGGCTGGGTCCAGGAGGTCGTCGACCCGGCACCGCTGACCGAGGTGGGACAGGTCTTCCGGATGGCCATGCATCACGACGACCATCCCGACGGCGATTACCAGACCTTCAACAAAGTGGCTGTCCTCGACGCTCCGCACGCCATCGGCTGGCTGACGGGATACCAGAAGGACGACGGGGAACTGGGGTTCGGCGGGTGGCTCTGGCGTTACGACCTCACACCACTCCGGCCGTCCGCGACCGATGTGACGCTCACCTACGACTGGTCCGCGGTGCCACCGTCCATCCGCGAGTACCTGGAGTTCCCGCCGTTCGGCCCCGACCACCTCGCCAACTCCCTCCAGCACCTGGCCGAACTTGCGCAGCGTTAGATTAAGACCGTAATCTTACGCTCGTGCCAAAACACGCGGATCCCGTCGAGCGACGCCGTCAGGTGGTCGACGCCCTCTACCGGGTGGTCGACGCCGAAGGGCTGGACGCGGCGAGCCTGCCCAGGATCGCGAGGGAGCTGGGTGCCACCACGGGCTTGCTGCAGAAGTACTTCCGCAGCAAGGACGAGCTGCTGCTGTTCGCGCAGGACCAGCTCGTGGAGGAGCTCACCGCGAGCGTGCAGGCGGTCCTGCGCCGGGAGGGGAGTCTCCAGGACCGCCTCCACGACGCGTTGTGTGCCATCGCGCTCATCGACGACGCGGCGCGCGCACGCGTGTGGCTCGCGTTCGCTGCCCGTGCGGTGGCGAACCCTGTGCTGCTCCAACGGCATGTGGAAGGCGCGCGGGAGATCAGGGATCTGTGCCGGCACGTGCTGGAGGCCGCGGGCCTCGACGGCGGGGAGGCCGTCGGGCTCGCGGCGCTGGTCGACGGGGTGACGACGCAACGCGCCCTGGAACCGGACGTGATGACGGTGGAGGTGGCGAAGCGGGTGATCTCGGGCCACCTCGCGAAGATTTGGGGGAACGGATGACATCGGGGCTCGTGGCGGCGCTGGCCGGGCTGGCGCTGCTCGACTCGACGAGCATCGGGACGCTCTTCATCCCGATCTGGCTGATGCTGACACCGGGCCGGCTGCGGCTCTCGCGGTTCGGCGTCTACCTCGGCACGATCACGGTGTTCTACTTCGCGGTCGGCGTGCTGATCGTGCTCGGCGCGTCGCAGGTGATGGACCATCTCGACAGCCGGCTGGCGCTGTGGATCCAGCTGGTGATCGGCGTGTTCCTGTTCGTGATCAGCTTCCGGTTCGACGGCAGGAAGAAACCGGACACCGGGAAGTGGCAGAACCGGCTCAACGCCAACGGCTCGGCGGTGGCGCTCGCGGGCGTCGCGGTGCTGGCGGGTGTCGTCGAGCTCGCGACGATGCTGCCGTACCTGGGCGCGATCGGCATGATGAGCGCCGCCGACCTCGGCCTCGGCCAGGTGGGGCTGCTGCTCGCCGGGTACTGCCTGGTCATGATCGTGCCGGCGGTGCTGCTGCTCGGCGGGCGGCTGGCGCTGCGCGACAGGATCGAGCCGTTCCTCACCCGGATCAGCACCTGGTTCACGGAGAAGGGCGCGAGCACGACGGGATGGATCCTCGGCATCGCCGGGTTCCTGGTCGCACGGGATGCCATCGCACGGCTGTTCTTCCTGTGAACCATTTGGTCCAGTTGGCTGAACGACCGCGTTCCGTTTTCCTCCTACACTCGCGAGGATGACTCAGCTGGACGATCCGCGCAGATCGGTCCCGCGGGAGCTGGCACCGTTGCTCCGAATGGAAGTCACGCCCGTCTCGGTGAGTATTTTCGAGGCGATCGAGAAATCGATTCCCGAATACAGCCAGTTCCGGGACAACGTCGTCGATGGCATTCGACAGGCTCTGGTGAAGTTCGTGGACAGGATCGCCGAACCGGATTCCGCCGGCGATCCGCACGACGACATCCACCGCAAGCTCGGTGCGTGGGAGTTCAAGTCCGGCCGCAGCCTGGACAGCCTGCAGGCGGCGTACCGGATCGGCGCGCGGGTGGCGTGGCGGCACGTGTGCGCGTTCGCCGAGCGGCGCGAGCTGTCGCTGCACCAGATGTCGGTGCTGGGCGAGGCGATGATCGCCCACGTCGACGAGCTGGTGAGCCTGTCGGTCGAGGGGTACGCGGCCGCGCAGGCGAGTGCGGCGGGAACGCTGGAACGCAAGCGGCGCAAGCTGATGGAGCTGCTGGTCGGTGATCCGTCGAGCAACTGGCAGGCGGTGCTGGACGCGGCGCAGGCGGCGGCGTGGCCGATGCCCGACCGGTTGTGCGCGGTAGCGCTTGAGCCGTCTGCCGCACCCGCCGACGACCTCCCGCCGGACGTGCTGGTCAACTTCGAGGACGCGACCCCGTACCTGCTGGTGCCGAACCCGGTCGCGGTCGCGCGCTGGATCCGCCGCGCACTGCCGGGCTGGCGCGCGGCGGTCGGGGTGCCGGTGGTGCCCGCCGAGGCACGCGGGTCGCTGGCCTGCGCTCGCCGGGTGCTGACGCTGGCCCGCGAGAAGGTGCTGCCGGACCGCCCGGTGCTCGACTGCGCCGATCATCTGGTCGAGCTGACCGTGCTCGCGGACGAGTTCCTGGCCCGGCAGCTGGCCGAACGGGCGCTGGCGCCGCTGGCCCCGCTGACCGACCGGCAGCGCACGAAGCTCGCCGAAACGCTGCTCGTGTGGCTGTCGGCACGTGGCGGCGCGCCGGAGGTGGCCGCCCGGCTGCAGGTGCATCCGCAGACGGTGCGCTACCGCGTGAACCAATTGGACGAACTGTTCGGCGACCGAATGCACGACGCCGAGGAGCGGTTCACGCTCGAGCTGGCGCTGCGTGCCCACTATTTGTTGGATCGAGGCTGACAAATCGCTGCGAGCCAATTCGTACGCAGGTGACAAAAGAAGGTTTTCTCTTGCATTGCGGAATCTCCGGTGGTTAGTTTACTGACGAGTAAAGCAACACCGCCTTCTTGCAGTTCAATGTCGTACTGATGGAGGTCCCTGCAGATGAAGACCGGACTTTTCGCACGCGCCGCTGCCTGCGTTCTGGTTGCCGGAGCGCTGAGCGTGGCGACGGCCGGCACCAGCTTGGCCGGGACGGCCCAGCTGAACATCACCTACTCCTGCAACTTCTCGATCATCGGTGCGCAGGACATGCCGACCACGGTCAGCTCCTTGGACCTGCCGGACTCGGCAACCGCGGGTGTGCCCACCGCGCCGTCCAACACGACGGTGAAGAGCACGGTGTCGGAGGATGCCACCACCACGCTGTTCTGGCTCGGCGCGAAGTCGGTTGACGGCACGATGACCAGCCAGGTTCCTGTCACCAACGAGGGAGCCACCCAGACGCTGACGTCGGTGTCGACCATCCCGAACACGCCGGTCCCGACCAGCGGCACGTTCGACGTGACGGCCACGGGCACCTTCCCGGCGATGACGCTCGTCAACGCCGGTACCGCCACGATCACGCTCGGCAGCGCGGAGCTCAAGCTGACGCCGCGTCAGGCGAACGGTGACCCGACGTGGCTGGGCACGATCACCGTGCCCTGCACCGTCAAGGCCGGTCAGAACACCCAGTTCTACTCCTTCCCGGTGGCCTGAACCGGTCCCGTGATGGGATTGGCGGCATGGAACTCCAGCAACTGGTGGACCGCATTGCCGCCGAGGTCACGCCAGATGGCGCGGTAGCCGACTACATCCCGGCGCTCGCCAGGATCGACCCGCACGCCTTCGGCCTCGCCGTCGCCACACTGGACGGCGAGGTCTTCGGCGCTGGGGAGTACCGCACGCCGTTCTCCGTCCAGAGCATCTCCAAGGCGTTCATGCTCTCTCTGGCGCTGGCGGACAACGACGACGTGTGGACGCGCGTGGGCCGTGAACCGTCCGGCTCGCCGTTCAACTCGCTGGTCCAGCTGGAAGCCGAGAACGGCATCCCGCGCAACCCGTTCATCAACGCCGGCGCGCTCGTCGTCACCGACCACCTCGGCCTCGGTGCCGCCGACCGGCTGCTCGCCTTCCTGCGGCAGGAGAGCGGCAACCCCTCGATCGACGTCGACCCCGAGGTCGCCAAGTCCGAACTGGACCACTCCGATCGCAACCGCGCGCTGGCGCACTTCATGGCCTCGTACGGCAACATCCACAACCCCGTCGACGTCGTGCTGCACGAGTACGTCCGGCAGTGCTCGATCGCGATGAGCTGTGCGGATCTCGCCAGGGCCACGTTGTTCCTGGCCCGCCACGGCGTCCGCAACGACGGCAGCCGCCTGCTGGGCGTGAGCGGCGCGAAGCGGGTCAACGCCGTGATGCTCACCTGCGGCACCTACGACGCCGCCGGCCAGTTCGCCTACCGGGTCGGTCTGCCGGGCAAGAGCGGTGTCGGCGGAGGGATCATCGCCGTCGTCCCGGGGAGGTGCGCGATCTGCGTTTGGAGCCCAGGCTTGGACGCACGCGGCAACTCGGTCGCGGGCGTCGACGCGCTGGACAGATTCACGACTCTCACGGGGTGGTCTGTCTTCTGACTGGTGGTAGGAAGACGGGGTGAGCACATCGGTGAACGCACTGGCACTGGCAGAGGACGAGGCGGTGACCCTGGTCAGCGAGCTGATCAGGATCGACACCACGAACACGGGTGATCCCGCGACGCTGGTGGGAGAGCGCAAGGCCGCCGAGTGGGTGGCCGAGAAGCTTTCCGAGGTCGGGTACGAGACCACCTACGTCGAGTCGGGCGCGAAAGGCCGCGGCAACGTGATCGCGCGCCTCGCGGGTGCGGACCCCGGCCGGGGCGCCCTGCTGGTCCACGGTCACCTCGACGTCGTTCCCGCCGACGCCTCCGAGTGGTCGGTGCACCCGTTCTCCGGTGCCGTGCAGGACGGTTACGTGTGGGGCCGCGGCGCGGTCGACATGAAGGACATGGTCGGCATGACGCTGGCCCTGGCCCGGCACTTCAAGCGCGAAGGCGTGGTGCCGCCGCGCGACATCGTGTTCGCGTTCCTCGCCGACGAGGAGGCAGGTGGCCTCTTCGGCGCGAAGTGGCTGGTGGAGAACCGGCCAGAGCTGTTCGAGGGCGTCACCGAGGCGATCAGCGAGGTCGGCGGGTTCTCGATCACGCTGAAGGACGACGTCCGCGCCTATCTCGTGGAGACCGCCGAGAAGGGCATCCGCTGGCTCAAGCTGCGGGTCAAGGGCACCGCGGGCCACGGCAGCATGATCCAACACGACAACGCGGTCGCGAAGCTCGCCGCCGCCGTCACGAAGCTGGACCAGCACAAGTGGCCGCTGATCGTGCGCCCGTCGGTGCGTGAGTTCCTCGACGGCGTCAGCGAGATCACCGGGCTCGACTTCCCGGACGACGACATCGAGGGCTCGATCGGCAAGCTCGGCGCCCTGTCGCGGATGATCGGCGCGACGATCCGCGACACCGCGAACCCGACCATGCTGTCCGCGGGCTACAAGGCGAACGTGATCCCGTCGACGGCGGAGGCGACCGTCGACTGCCGGATCCTGCCCGGCCGCGAGGAGGCGTTCGACCGCGAGCTCGCGGAGCTGCTGGGCCCGGACGTCGAGCGCGAGTGGATCGGCCTGCCTCCGGTCGAGACGACGTTCGACGGCGCCCTGGTCGACGCGATGACGGCGTCGATCACCGCCGAGGACCCCGGCGCCCGCGTGCTGCCGTACATGCTGTCGGGCGGCACCGACGCCAAGTCGTTCCAGCGGCTCGGCATCCGCAACTTCGGCTTCTCACCGCTGAAGCTGCCGCCGGACCTCGACTTCTCCGGCCTCTTCCACGGCGTGGACGAGCGCGTTCCGGTGGACGCCCTTAAGTTCGGTGTGCGCGTTCTGGACCGTTTCCTGCGCAACAGCTGAGGAGTGTGCTGTGTCCACTGTGGACTTGACCGGGCAGGTCGCGTTGGTCACCGGCGGCGCGGGCGGAATCGGCGCGGCGGTCGTGCGCCGTCTCGCGAAGCTCGGCGCACGCGTCGCGGTGGTCGACCTGAACGCCGCCGGGGCACAGCGTCTCGCTTCCGCCGCCGGAGGGATCGCGATCGTCGGCGACGTGACCGACCCGTCGGTGATGCCGGAGGCCGCGGCACAGGTGGAGAAGGAGCTCGGGCGGCTCGACATCGTGCACCTGAACGCCGGTATCGGCGGCGGTCAGGCCGGAGTGGACGACGCGCTGGACGTCGCGCGATACCGGAAGCTGGTCGGGGTCAACGTCGACCACGTGGTGTACGGGCTCTGCGCCGCGGTACCGGCGTTGCGGCGGCAGGGCGGCGGGAAGATCGTGATCACGTCGTCGCTGGCCGGGCTGGCGGCCATGCCCTCGGATCCGCTGTACACGCTGACGAAGCACGCGGTGGTCGGGTACGTGCGGGCGGCGGGGGAGGCCTTGGCGGCTGACGGGATCGTGGTCGCCGCGCTGTGTCCCGGGTTCGTGGACACGTTGCTGCTGGGGGCGGCCAAGGAGGAGTTCGACGCCGTCTCGTTCCCGCTGCTGACGCCGTCGGACATCGCCGACGCCCTGCAGGCGGTCCTCACGGACGCGGAGCCGGGGGAGGCCTGGATCATCCAGCCGGGCGGGCAGGCCTCGGCCTATCGGTTCCGCGGTGTGCCGGGAGTCGGTGGCGGGCAGATGCCGCCCGATGTGGTGCTCGGACGCCGTTAGTGCGTGTCCTTTCGCCGGGTTGTCTCGTTAGGACGAACAGACGACACGGCGAAAGGAATGCGATGGTGCGGCTGGAGGACGGGACCGAGCTCAACGTGATGCGTGCGGGCGACCCGGATGCGCCGGTGACGGTCGTGCTGGCACACGGCTACGCGCTCGACCACCGCAGCTGGCACAAGGTCGTGGCCGCGCTGGGCGAGGACTTCCAGGTCATCGCCTACGACCACCGCGGGCACGGCAAGTCGGCCGGCGCCACCAAGGAGACCGCGACGATCGAGCAGCTCGGCGACGACCTGGGGGAGCTGATCGAGCGCGCGGTGCCACAGGGCCAGGTCGTGATCGCCGGGCACTCGATGGGCGGCATGGCGGCGCTCGCGATGGCCGAGCGCAGGCCCCGGCTGTTCCGGCAGCGCGTGCTGGGCAACGTGTTCGTGTCCATGGCGGCGAGCGGGCGCAGCGAGACGTCGCTGGCGTGGCCCAAGGCGGTGGGCAAGCTCGTCAGGGAGCTGGAGCGGGCGTTCGGGCCGATCGTGCGGGCGGTGCGGGAGAAGATCGAGCCGACCAAGACCGCGGGCCTGCGGTGGTGGCTGTTCGGCGACGAGCCGGCGGACGACGACGTCGACCTGACCGCGGACATGGTGTGGGGGCACTGGCCCGAGACCGTCGCGCTGTTCCGTCCCGCCGTGGACCGCTACGACCGGGAGGCCGGGCTGACCGTGGCCAAGGAGAAGGCCGTGGTCGCCGTTGTGGGGGACGAAGACCGGCTCGTGCCGGAGACGGACGCTGTGAAGTTCGGCGGCACATCGGTCGTCCTGGCCGATGCCGGGCATATGCTTCCGCTGGAACGGCCGGTGGAGCTCGCGAACCTGATTCGTGAGGTGGCCGCCAAGGCATAGCTGGGGGGCTGGTGCTGCAGTACCTGGAACCGAGGACGGACGTGCCGGCGAAGGACGACTGGTCCACCCGCCTGATCCTGCAGGAGCTGGGGCTCATCCGGCGCGCCCTGTCGATCATCGCTCTGGTGGCGCTGGCCGGGATCATCGGCTGCCTGTTCCTGCCGATGGTGGTGGGCAACATCGCGGCGATCGTGGTGTTGTCGCTGCTGTTGCTGGTGGGCGCGATCGGGCCGGTGATGCACCGGGTGCAGACGCTGCCGGTGCGCAGGGGACTGCTGGAGGAGCCGTGGCGGCGGTGCCCGGTGACCGTGGTCGACCATCCCGTCGACAAGTATTCCACTTACGTCCGCATGCCCGACGGTGCTGTCCTCGAGACCTTCCCGAGCGGCGAGCTGCGGGACGTTCTGCGCCGCCGCGGCGAGATCTTCGTGTGCGGTCCGAACGCGAAGGGCAAGGCGGTCGTGCGGGTCGCGGGTCTCGCCGAGACGGAGAACGCCGTGGTGGCGCGGCCGGCCGGGTTCGTGGACCGGGAACCGGAGGAGCCGCACGAGATCGGGCGCCCGCTGGATGACCCCGCGGTGCTCAAGGCCTTCTCCGGCCTGGTGGCGGGCACGCACTCGACGCTGTACGCCGCGATCTCCGCCGGGATCGGCGCGGTGATCGTGCTCATGAGCCTGTGGCCGATCGCCCCGGCCGGGCTCGCCGTCGGCGGGCTGGTCGTGGTCCTCTCGCTGCTCATGGTGCCGTCGCTGACAGAGCTGGGCCGCTGGTACCGCGACGCCGTCAAGGGGATGCACGCGGCGCAGCGCTGGATCCCGGTGCCGGTCACGTTGTTCCCGTGGAAGCCGGGCGCGCTCGTGGCTGGTCTCGCGACGATGGAGGGCGGCCGGCTGGCGCTCGTCCAGTTCGTGGACCCGAATCTGCACATCATCGCCAACATCGCCGACACCGGCACGATGTGGATCGCCGGCGTGCACGAGGACGTGATCGCTGTCGGAGTACCCGAGATCCCGGTGCTGACGATCGCGGCGATCCAACCGGACAGTGACACACCGAGGGAGGCACCGGTCCCGTGGATCCAGCGCCTTCGTCAGCCGGACTTCAGCGGCCTGCCACGGTAGGGGGAGCCGTGCAGTACCTGGAACCGCGGACGGACGTGCCTGCGAAGGACGACTGGTCGACCAGGATGATCCTCGACGAGCCCTGGTCCCACACGGAGCACAAGGTCATCTCGGTCATCGGGATCGTGACGTTCGTCGTCTGCTTCTTCATGCCGATGACGGCCGGCAACATCGCGGCGATCGTCGTGCTCGCGGTCCAGCTGCTCATGAACGTGGCCGGGCCGTTGGTCGGGCTGGCGGGGCGCCGTGCGGAGCGGCGTGGACTGCTGGACGAGCCGTGGCGGCGCCTGCCCGCCACGGTCGCCGACAACCCGGACGAGCCGTGGGACCTGCTGCTGCTCGACGGGCTGGTGCTCAAGGGCTCGTTGCACGACCTGCCGGACATGGTGCTGGACCGGCAGGAGGTCTTCGTCTGCGGCCCGGACGCCGAGGGGCGGGCGATGGTCAGGGCCGCCGGGTTCATGACGATGCGCCCGGCCGAGGTCGACACCGGGGAGTACGAGGCGAAGGAACGGGTGGACCGCCCGCTCGGCCGCCCCCTGGACGACCCGGCGCTTCAAGAGGTGCTCGGCGCCGCCTGGGCCATGAAGGTGATCTTGGTGATCATGGTGGTGATCGTGGTGGTCATCGGCGTGCTGGTCGCGCTGAGCGTGTCGCCCGTCGCGCCGACCGGGCTGGTCACGGCCGCGATCCTGGCGACGATGCTGTTCGACGTCCCGGCGATGATCGTGGCGATGCGCCGCCAGCGGCAGGCCGCACGCGCCGTGGAGAGCTCTGAGCAGTGGACACCGGTGCCGGTCAGGCTGTTCCCGGAGAAGGCAGGGCATCACGTCGCCGGCGTCGCGGAGCTGCCCGGCGGTCCGGCGGTGGTGCGGTTTCCCGTCCCGGACCGCGACGTGCTCGCGAACATCGCCGCCACCGGCGTCATGTGGACCGCGGGTACGCACGAGAACCTGATCGCGGTGGGCGTCCCGCACCTGAACTCGCTGACGTACGCGGTCGTGCGCTCCGGTGGGGCCGCCCACGACGGCGACCCCATGTCGTGGGGCCGGCGGCTCCGGCCCCGGCAGCTCCTCGGCCTGCCCTAGACGGGCGAGCGGCGGGCGCGGCCGGGCGGGCGGCCGAAGAGCCGGACGTGCTCGCCGACCAGCCACTCCTTCAGCGGCGCCCACTCCGGGTGGTGGTTGAGCACCAGGAGCCGGTGCATCCACCAGTTCGGGTCGTCGTGACGGGGGAACGCAGCGAGCCAGGCGGCCCGCTCCTGCTCGGACAGGCCCCACAGGTGCGCCAGCTGGCCCTGCGCGTCCGTGTCGAGTTGTGCGGTGATCCGACCGCCCTCGGTGTGCCATTCCGCGCGCAGTTCGCGCAGCACGGCCATGGCGCGTTGGTCGCCTTCCTCGGCGGTGACGACAACTGTGTGCAGGCCCTGCGCCGCAGCTTCGGCGAGCAGGGCTCGGGTGGACGTTTCGTCGTGCGGCAGTGCGCTGTGCGCGACCCCGACGTCGTGCGGCACGAGCTCCATGACAAGGAATCTGATCACATCTACAACCACTTCGGCAAAATTTATTGCTTCAGTGTTGACTGAAGAGTCGCCTTCGCCGGGTTACCGCCCGCAGTTGCACAGACGTTGTTGTGCGACGCCCCTGCATCGACACCGCACAACGTTTTCGCACTACAAATGGCGTCGAGAGGAATGGTGAGGGTGTTGTTCAGCAGAGAGGCCTCGGCTCGATGCCGGGGAAGTAGTGCTCCCAGTGTTGAGTGGACAGGTGCGCCGTCGTAGTGGCGCACACGCGGGCTGCGGTCGCCTCGACGTCCAGGTCCCAGACGCGGACGGTGCGGTCCGCGCCGGCGGTCGCGAGGGTGCGGTTGTCCGGCGCGAAGGCCACACCCCACACCCGTTCCGTGTGACCGTGCAGCACTGCCCGCAGCTGGGGGTTGCGGGCATCGCGCACGTCCCACACACGGATCAGGTCGTCCGCCGTGCCGGCCGCGAGGAGCGTGCCGTCGGGGGAGAAGGCGAGGCGCTGCAGCGGTCCGCCGTCGTTGGGCAGGAGGCCGAGCTGGCGCGGCTGAGCGGGGTCGCTGATGTCGTAGAGCGCCCCGCTGTTGCCCATGTTCGCGAACGCCATCACGTTGCCGTGGATGACGACCGACATGACCTCGTCGCGCCCGGCCTGGCCGCCGCGGCGGATGGGGTCCGGGTTGTCGTCGGTGCGCAGCGCCGGGTGGGCGCGGGGCGAGGCGGGGTTGCTGATGTCCCACATCTGGACCTCGCGGCTGCCGTTCGCGATGACGAGCGTGCGGTCGTCCTCGGTGAACTCGACCTGCCAGACGGTGTAGGTCTGGGGCACGGCGAAGCTGCCGGTCTTCACCGGGTTGGCGGGGTCGGTGATGTTCCAGAGGCCGACCACGCCGCTGTCCTCGGAGACGGCGAGCGTCTTGCCGTCGTGGCTGAACCTCGCGCCGGCGATGGGGCCGCTCCCGGCGATCGTCCTGCTCAGCTCGCGCGGCCGTTCGGGGTCGGAGACGTCCCACAGGACGTTGCCGGCCATGCTCGCGCCGAACACGATGTCGCGGTCGGGGTGGACGTCGACGGTGAGCGTCTCGTCGTCCGGGGCGAGCCTGGGCAGGACGGAGATCTCCTGGGCGTGGCGGTCGTCCGGGCGCCACAACCTGATGGTGCCGTCGGAGGAGACGGTGGCGAAGTAGCGGCCGCGCTTGTCGTAGGCGAGCCGCCACACCGTCAGCTTGTGGTGCGGGTAGTTGAGGTTGGCCAGGTCGAGCACGCGGATCTCGCGATCGCTGGTGGCGGTGACCATCTGCCGGGAGTCGGGACTGAAGGCGACCGACCAGAGCGCGTCGGTGTGGCCGGTCAGCGCGGTGGCGAGCCGGACGTCGCGGGGATCGGTGACGTCCCAGATGCGGGTGGACGTGTCGCCGCCGCCGCTCGCGAGGAACTTCCCGTCGGGGGAGAAGGCGAGCGAGTGGACCGCGAAGGTGTGTCCGGTGGAGACGCTGAGCTGCACCGGGTTGCGCGGGTCGGTGATGTCCCACAGCCGCACGTCGCCGTTGTCGGCGCCCGTGGCGAGCACCCGCCCGTTCGGGTGGAAGACGGCGGCGTCGGAGGTGATGTTGCCGGGGCTGGGCGCGGGGTCGATGGTGGAGATGGCGGTGCCGCTCGCGAGGTCCCAGAGCTTGACCGAGCCGTCCCAGGACGCCGACGCGAGGGTGGTGCCGGCGGGGTTGAGCGAGATGCCGTGCACGAGGTCGTCGTGGGCCTGGATGGTGCGCACGAGGGTGGCGGCGCCGGAGATGTTCCAGACCCGGATGGTCTTGTCCTGGCCGCTGCTGATCAGGGTGCCGCCGTCCGGGGTGAACTGGACGGCCTGGACCTGCCCCTCGTGGCCGGTGATGCGGGCCTTCTCAACCGGGCGGCGCGGGTCGGAGACGTCGAAGAGCCGGATGATGCCGTCCCAGCCCGCGGAGGCGATGGTGCGGCCGTCCGGGCTGAACGCCAGGTTGTGGGTGGCGTCGTCACCGGCGTGGATGCGCCCGAGCTCGGTGGGGTGGTGGGGGTCGGCGAAGTCCCAGAGGATCAGCGTCTTGTCGTCGGCGGCGCTGGCCATGACCTTGCCGTCCGGGCGGAACAGGGCGAACGAGGCCGCCTCCTTGTGGCCCTTGGCCAGCGTGAGCTGGGGTGCGCTGAACGTGCTGAGCAGGCTGTCGCGGGCCACCGGCAGGCCGGTGAGCCGGTAGGCGGCGAGACGCAGCTGGCTCGCGAGACCGGGGTCGCGGTCCTGCAGGCCGTTGGCGTCGGCGATGGCTTTCTGGGCGAGGGCGTTGACGCGTTCCGTGGTGGCTTGTCGTTGCGCGCGCACGGCGAACACGGTGGCGGTGGTGGCCACGAGCAGGAGAGCGGCGAGGAGGGCGACCACGCGCCGCAGGTTCGTGGTGCGGCGCTTCTCGACGGCCAGGTCCTGTTCGGCGGCGGCCCTGCTGGCGTCGAGGAACGCCTGTTCGGCGGCGTTGAGGGCGCCGGGTTCCCTGCTGGCCCAGCCGGTGGCCTGGGCGAGCGGGACGCCCCGGTAGAGCGAGCCGGGATCGCGGCCGTGCGCCTCCCAGTCGGCGGCCGCGGCGGTGAGCCTGCGGTGCACGCGCATGTCCTCGCGTGCCTCGGCGAGCCAGTCCCTGAGACGCGGCCAGCTGCGGATGACGGCTTCGTGGCTGATCTCGACGCTGTCGTCGTCGACGGTGAGGATGCGCGCGTCCGCGAGGTGTTCGACGACCTCGTCCGCCGCGAGCTCGGACCGCTTGACGTGCCGTTTGGTGTCCTCGGTGCCGTCGCCGGGGTTGACCAGCCGCAGGAAGATCTGGCGGGCTTGGGCCTGTTGCCGCTCGTCGAGGCTGGTGAAGGCGTTCTCGGCGGTGTTGGCGATGGCACGGGCGATGCCGCCGCTCTCGTGGTAGCTCGTGAGCGTGAGGGTGTTGCCGCGCTTGCGTTGCCACGTCTCCAGCAGCGCGTGGCTGACGTGGGGGAGGACGCCGGGTTCGCCGGTGGCGTCGGCGATGAGCCGGGCGACCAGTCCCGTCTCGAGCGCGCAGCCGACCTCGACCGCGGGCTGCGTGATGGCCTTGCGCAGCTCGTCGGTGGTCATCGGGCCGACGAGGACCTGGGCGTCCTCGAAGGCGTTGGCGAGGTCGGGGTAGCGGGCGCAGTGGCCGTAGAAGTCGGCGCGCATGCCGATGACCGTCTGGCCCTCGCGCTGCGTGAGCTCGGTGATGAACTCGTCGCGGTGGGGGAGCGCGAAGATCTCCTCGAACTGGTCGACGACGAGCAGGCCCTCGGTGCGGGGGAGGGTGCGATGCGTGCTCGGGGTGATCAGCTCGCCGTCCTTGCGGGCCAGGAGACCGGCCTGCAGCAGCGAGGACTTGCCTGAGCCGGACGCGCCGACGACCAGGACCGTGTCGTGGTGCTCCAGCTTGCCCAGCAGCTTGCCGACGAGCCGCTCGCGCCCGAAGAAGCGGTCGGCGTCCTGCTGCGTGAACGCCTTGAGGCCGACGTAGGGGGAGTCGGCCTTGGGTTCCTCGGCGTCCTGTTCGCCGATCTCACGCCAGCGCCGTTCCCACGCCTCCTCGTCGCCACCGCAGGCCCGGACGAACGCCAGTGCCACCGCGAGGCTGGGCAGCCGCTGGCCGCGGGCGGCACCGGCGAGGGTGCTGGCGGAGTAGTGGCTGAGTTTGCCGAGCTCGCGGTAGCCGGGGGAGCCGGCTTTCTCGCGGAGCTTGCGGAGGTCGAAGGCGAACTGTTCTACGGGCCCGGCGAACGGGTCGAGCGGCTTCTCCGGGCGAGGCATGACAGCGATTCTGTCATCCGGCCTCAGCTCGTCATCCACAAGCACTTCAGTGTGGACTAAAGATCAGCTCCGGTTGGCGTTCGGCGTGTGCGGCATCCGCACCACACCCTTGCGCCCAGCAGAGTCCTGGAGCCTCGGCGTGCTCCGCACTCAACTATCTCGATAGCTTCAGTGTTTACTGAAATAGGTCACCAACCGGTGCTCACCTTCACCAGGCAGGTACAGCGTCTCGAAAGCCAGGACGTGACCAGCCCAGCGCTCGACACCGATGGCCGGAGGCAGGGCGGCGGCCGTGTCGTACCGGTCGCTGAACGCGGCACCGGCGGTGAGGGAGAGCTCGAACGCGAGCGCGGCGGCCGCGTGGTCACCGAGGTCGGCGGCAGCCCGCAACGCGGCGGCGCGGTGGACCGCGATCGACTCCCAGTCGGGGTAGTGGGCCTTGGCCTGCGGGCTGAACGCGAAGCGGACGACGTTCTGCTCGTCGTCCAGGCCCGAGATCGCCCGGAACGCGGGGGTGCACGCGAGGACGTCTCCCGCGGGGTTGAGGACGCACGCCGGTGTGGGTTCGAGGGCGGCGAGCATCGCGAGCACGGTCGGCCGCAGCGGCGGGGGAGCGGGCGGCGCGCAGGTCTGGTCGGCCTTGATCAGGCGGTAGAGGTGGACGCGCTCGTCCGGGGACAGCGCGAGTGCGTCGGCGAGGGCGACGAGGACCTGGCCGGAGGGGGAGCGGTCGGTGCCGCGTTCGAGGCGGGTGAGGTACTCGACGCTGATGCCGGCGCGGTCGGCGAGTTCGCCGCGGCGCAGTCCCGGGGTGCGCCGGCGGCCGGCGGTGGAGGGAGGTGGCGTGGCTTCGCGGCGGGCGCGCAGGAACCGGCCCAGTGCGTTGTCGGCCATGATCGCCGAGTTTAGAGGGGCCCTGAGCGGGTCTGGCTCTGGCCGGGCACGCGGGTGATGCTGTGGATCATGCGATACCGATTGTTCGGCCGGACGGGTCTGCGAGTGTCGGAGTTGTTGCTGGGCACCATGGCCTTGCGGTCGGAGGAGGAGGCGCGGCGGGTGCTCGACGTGTACGCCGATGCCGGTGGGAACTTCCTGGACACGGCTTCGGCTTACGGGGAGAGCGAGGAGGTCCTCGGTGCGGTGATGGAGCGGCGGGACCGGTTCGTCGTGGCGACGAAGTACACGTTGTCACGGGACGTGCGGGATCCGAACGCGGGCGGGAACCACCGCAAGAACCTGGTGCTGTCGCTGGAGCAGAGTCTGCGGCGGCTGCGGACGGACTACGTGGACGTGTTGTGGGTGCACCTGTGGGATCGCCGCACGCCGGTCGAGGAGACGATGCGGGCGTTGGACGACGTGGTGCGGGCGGGGAAGGTGCTCTACGTCGGGGTGTCGGACGCGCCGTCGTGGTTCGTGGCGCGGGCGAACACGCTGGCGGAATGGCGGGACTGGACGCCGTTCTCCGGGTTGCAGGTGCCGTACAACCTGGTGCGGCGTGACGTCGAGCGGGAGTTGTTGCCGATGGCGTCCGCGTTGGGGATCAGCGTTGCGGCGTGGGCGCCGTTGGCTCAGGGAAAGCTTTCCGGCGGCACGCAACGGGCGGGGCGGCTCACCGAGCGGGAGGAGAGCGCGGCGCGGGCTGTGCGGGCGGTCGCGGAGGAGCTGGGGGCGACGCCGGCTCAGGTGGCGCTGGCGTGGGTGCGGCGCGATGGCGTGTTGCCGCTCGTCGGGGTGCGTACGCCGGAGCAGCTGGCCGGTTGTCTGGGCGAGGTTGTGCTGCCGCCGGAAGCGGTCGCGCGCCTGGAGGCGGCGGCCCCGTTCGAGCGGGGCTTTCCGGCGGACTTCATCGCGGAGTGCGAGGCGAGCCCGTTCGCGTTCGGCGAAGCTGTTGTCAGGTGATGAGGCCTGGCAGCAGCGAGGGCTGGCGCTTGCGGCGCAGCCAGACCTTGCGGGAGCCGTCTCCGTAGAGCAGCGTGCGGGAGAGTTCCCAGCCCGCGAACTCGGCGTGGATGGCCAGCTGCGTGGTCGCGGTGCGGCGGGAGATGCCGGGCGGCAGACGCAGCGGCCGGTACTCCCAGTCCCCGTCGATCACCCCTTCGTTCATGGCGCGATCACCTGTATCCCTCCGTTGTCGCCGGACGTGACCGTGACGCGTCCGGTCTCCTGGTCGACGCTGACCGTGTTGGGTTGACGCACGGTGGGGAACCGGTGTTTCTCGGTCGGTTCGCCACCGGCGACGTTGAGTCCGACGACCTCGTTGCGCTCGGTGAGGGTGATCCACGCGATGTCGCGCTTGGCGTCGTAGGCGATGCCGTACGGGCTGCCGGGGACGGGGTAGCGCTGGCGCATGATCAGCGGGTTGACGGAGAACGCGATGAACTCGCCGCCGCGGGTGTCGACGACGAGCAGGCGTCCGTAGCGGTCGGCGACGCCGTTGGTGGCGCCGTCGCCCGCTCGCAGTCCGGTGCCCCTGACCTCGGCGCCCTTGTCGTCGGTGGTCATCTCGAACACCGCGCTGCGCAGCCGGTCGAGCTCGACGTTGCGGCCGTTGACCTGGAACTTCAGCGTGGTGCCGCCCTCGGTGAACGATCCGCCGGGCGTGACGTCGCCGGGGACCGTGCCGTTCTGGGCGGGGGAGTGGGCCGGTTTGGCGGCCTCGAGCGTCTCCGCGACTTGCAGAGGATCGGACGACCCCTCGCTCTGTCCGCACGCGGCCAGCGTGACGGTGGTCAAGAGCAGAGCAGCGAGCCGGCGCAAGATCGGATCCTCCTGAGGTACGTCGTGGTCTACCAGGATCCACGACGTTCGGCGGAAGGTCACGCAAGGGGTGGCGTGAAACCCGTTTGGCCGTCACCCGTATTTAGTTCTATAACTTCAGTGTAGACTAAAATTAAACCCTGTCGAGTCGCACGACCCTGCCCGAACTCAAGTCATAAGAAGCCGCAACGACACCAAGTGCGCCCCTGGTCACGGCCTCGCGGATGATGACGCTGCGTTCTTGCAGGATGGCGGTGGTGCGGAGGGCTTGTTCGGCGACGCACGCGGCGAGGAACGAGCGGTCGTCGGCTCGCGGGGCGGTGGCGCGGACAGCGGGTTCGATGGTGCGGACGAGGGTGCTGATGTCGCCGGTGACGTGGCCTTTTCCGCGGACGACGTCGATGGTGGCGCTGACGGCGCCGCAGCCGGCGTGGCCGAGCACGACGACGAGCGGCACGTGCAGGTGCTCGACGGCGTATTCGATGCTGCCGACGACGCTGGAGTCGAGGACCTCGCCGGCGGCGCGGATGGTGAAGATGTCGCCGAGGCCGTCGTCGAAGACGATCTCGGGTGGGACGCGGGAGTCCGCGCAGCCGAGGACGCAGGCGAAGGGGTGCTGGCCGTCGACGAGTTGTTCGCGCCAGTGGCCGGTGGCGTGGGGGTGGACCTGGCGGCCTTCGACGAAGCGCTGGTTGCCTTCGAGGAGGCGGTTCCAGGCGTCGTCGGCTGCTGTGGTTCCGGCGGTGGCGGCGGGTGTGGTGACCAGGGCGGTCGCGGAGAGGCCGACGAACGCGCGGCGTGTTAATCCGGGCACGGCGGGCAACGTAGCCCTGGTCCGTTCGGAGTAATGCGGCGGGGTTGTGCTGGAACGGTTCAGGGCATGGGGCGTTCGGGGTAGCCGAGTTCGATGGCGCTGACGTCGTCGAGTGCTGCCCGGATGGCGGGTGGGAGTGTCAGCTGTTCGGTTTCGAGGGAGGCGATCAGCTGGTTGGTGTCGCGGGCGCCCACCACGGGTGCGACCACTCCTGGCCGGTCGCGGACCCAGGCCAGTGCCACGCACAGCGCCGAGGTGCCGAGTCCGTCGGCGGCGGTGGCGACGGCTTGCACGATGCGGGCGGCGCGTTCGTTGCGGTGTTGTTCGACGTAGCCGGCGAAGTGCGGGGATGCGCCGCGGGAGTCCGGTGGTGTGCCGTTGCGGTACTTGCCGGTGAGGACTCCGCGGCCGAGTGGTGCCCAGGGCAGGAGTCCGATGCCGTGGTGGGCGGCGGCGGGGGCTACTTCGCGTTCGATGCCGCGTTCCAGCAGTGAGTACTCGACCTGGGTGGAGATCAGCGGGAACGTGGTGGGTGTGAGGGCGGCGGTGGCGAGTTGCCAGCCGCTGTAGTTGGAGACGCCGGCGTAGCGGACCTTGCCGGAGGTGATGGCGTGGTCGAGGGCGGACAGTGTCTCCTCGATCGGTACGCCCGCGTCCCAGGCGTGCAGTTGCCACAGGTCGATGTGGTCGATGCCGAGGCGTCGCAGTGATCCGTCCAGTGCGGTGAGGAGTGCGCCGCGTGAGGCGCCTCCGCCGAAGGGGCCTTCGGTGCGGCGGGCGACGGCTTTGGTGGCGATGACGAGTTCGTCGCGGGGGACGACTTCGCTCAGGAGGCCGCCGAGGATGCGTTCTGCTTCGCCGTCGGTGTAGACGTCGGCGGTGTCGATGAGGGTGCCGCCGGCGTCGGCGAAGGCCATGAGCTGGGTGGCGGCCTCGTCCGCGTCGGTGTCGCGGCCCCATGTCATCGTGCCCAGTGCCGTCCTGGACACGCGGAGGCCGCTGCGGCCGAGGTATCGCTGTTCCACGTGCGCGATGCTAAGGGGTGATCATCGGCTGAGCCTGGCAATCGGTGTTACTGACCGGTAGGGTCTCGCCCGTGAAGCTCGGATTGAACCTCGGATACTGGGGCGCCGGCAACGACGCCGCGAACCTGGAGCTGGCCAAAGAGGCCGACCGGCTCGGCTTTTCGGTGGTGTGGGCCGCGGAGGCCTACGGCTCCGACGCGCCTACGGTGCTCTCGTGGGTGGCCGCGCAGACCGAACGGATCGACGTCGGTAGCGCGATCTTCCAGATTCCGGCGCGGACGCCGGCGATGGCGGCGATGACCGCGGCGACGCTGGACACCCTGTCGGGTGGCCGGTTCCGCATGGGTCTCGGCGTGTCGGGTCCGCAGGTGTCGGAGGGCTGGCACGGTGTGCGGTTCGACAAGCCGCTGGCGCGCACGCGTGAGTACGTGGAGATCGTGAGGCGGGCGTTGTCCCGCGAGAAGCTGCGGTTCGAGGGTGAGCACTACACGTTGCCGCTGCCCGACGGTCCCGGCAAGGCGCTGCAGCTGACGGTGCACCCGGTGCGTGAGCGGATCCCGATCTACCTGGCTTCGGTGGGTCCGAAGAACCTGGAGCTGACGGGTGAGATCGCGGACGGGTGGCTGGCGATCTTCTTCTCGCCGGAGTACTCCGCGGAGTCGCTGGCGAGCGTGAAGGCCGGCCGGGAGAAGGCCGGGAAGTCGATGGACGGGTTCGACGTCGTTCCGACCGTGCCGTTGATCGTCGGTGACGACTGGAAGGCGTGCGCTGACCCGGTCCGCGCCTACACCGCGCTGTACGTGGGCGGTATGGGGTCGCGTAAGCAGAACTTCTACAACAACCTGATGGTGCGCATGGGTTTCCCGGCTCAGGCCGAGGAGATCCAGGAGAAGTACCTGGCCCGTGACTACGCCGGTGCCATGGCGGCGATCCCGCTGGAGTTCCTGGACGCGACGTCGTTGCTGGGCCCGAAGGAGCGCATAGCAGACAAGATGAAGGCTCTCGCCGCCGCGGGGGTCACCACGCTGTCCGTTTCGCCGATGCTGCAAGATCTCGAGCAGGGGATCGCGGGCCTTCGCACCGCGGCCGAAGCTCTGGATCTGGCAGGAGTGGGTAGTTGAGCTGGTTGCAGGCTCTGGTCCTCGGACTGGTCCAAGGACTGACGGAATTCCTGCCGATTTCCAGCAGTGCGCACCTGCGCATCACGTCGACGCTGTTCTTCGGCAACGACGCGGGCGCTTCGTTCACCGCGGTCATCCAGCTGGGTACCGAGGTGGCGGTGCTGATCTACTTCGCCAAGGACATCGGGCGGTTCATCGGCGCCTGGTTCCGCGGCCTCTTCAGCGCGGAAGCGCGCAAGGAGAAGGACTACAGGCTCGCCTGGTACGTGATCATCGGTTCCGTGCCGATCTCCATCCTCGGTTACCTGCTGAAGGACGAGATCCGGACGTCGGCGCGCAACCTGTGGATCACGGCGACGATGCTGGTGGTGTTCGGTCTGCTGCTGGGGCTCGCCGACCAGCTCGCGAAGCACCAGCGTGACGAGCTGCGGATGAAGGACGCGATCGGGATGGGCCTGGCGCAGGCGCTGGCGCTCATCCCGGGCGTGTCGCGTTCCGGTGGCACCCTGACCGCGGGTCTGTTCCTGGGTCTGACGCGTGAGGCGGCGGCGCGGTACTCGTTCCTGCTGGCGATTCCGGCGGTGTTCGGTGCGGGGTTGTTCTCCATTCCGGACGTGCTGGAGCGCACCGGTGAGGGTGTGCAGGCGTCGATCCCGCAGATGATCGTGGCGACGCTGATCTCGTTCGTGGTGGGTTACGCCACGATCGCGTGGTTGTTGAAGTACGTGTCGAAGCACTCCTACTCGGCGTTCGTGTGGTACCGGCTGATGCTGGGCCTGGTGCTGATGGGGCTGCTGTCGATGGGATTGCTGCAACCGATCTAAGGTGGGTGGCGTGGCCACCGTGATCCTGCTCCGACATGCTCGTTCCACCGCCAACGGTTCCGGTGTGCTCGCCGGGCGATCGCTGGGTGTCGGGTTGGACGAACGCGGGCGGGCGCAGGCCGCCGCACTCGTCGGCCGGTTGAAGGACATTCCGGTGAGCGCGGTCGTGTCGTCTCCTCTGCAGCGTTGTGAGGAGACGTTGGCGCCGTTGCTGGCGGATCGTGCCCTGGAAGCGGTCGCGGAGCCGGACGTGTCCGAAGTGGACTACGGCGCGTGGACCGGGAAGGCGCTCAAGGACCTGCTGAACGAGCCTTTGTGGGCGGTTGTGCAGCAGCATCCGTCCGCTGCGATCTTCCCGGACGGTGAGGGGCTCGCGTTCGTGCAGGCGCGTGCGGTCGCCGCGGTGCGCGCGCACGACGCCCGGATCACCGAGGAACACGGGCCGGGCGCGGTGTGGGTGCTGTGCTCGCACGGCGATGTGATCAAGGCCATTCTCGCGGACGCGCTGGGCGTGCACCTGGACGGTTTTCAGCGCATCGTCGTCGACCCGTGTTCCATCTCCGTGGTGCAGTACACGCAGACGCGGCCGTTCGTGTTGCGCGTCAACGACAACGGTGGCGATCTGACGGGGGTGGTGCCCGCGGCGCCGCCGCAGGAGGAGCCGTCGTCGGACGCTACCGTGGGCGGCGCGACCGGGACCTGAGGTAGCGCTGTTCCGGCACGCTCAGCGTCCGCTTCGCCGCCCGCTCGTACTCCTGCCGGGCCTGTTCGTGTTGTCCTTGCAGGTCGAGGAGATGTGCTTTCACGGCGTGGACGCGGTAGTGGTCGAGGTCCAGTGTGGAGAGTTCCTGCAGCGCCTTGTCCGGTCCGTGGACCATCGCGACCGCGACGATCCGGTTCAGCGCGACCATCGGGCCGGGAGCGATCACGGTGAGCAGCTCGTAGAGGCCGAGGATCTCGTGCCAGTCGGTGTCTTCCGCGGTCTTGGCCTCGGCGTGGACGGCCGCGATCGCCGCCTGCAGCTGGTACGGGCCGATCTCCGCGGTTTTCAGCGCTGTGCCGATGAGCTCGGTGCCCTCGGCGATGGCGTGGGCGTCCCACTTCGAGCGGTCCTGTTCGGCGAGCGGGACCAGCGCGCCGTTGTCGTCGGTGCGGGCGGGCCGGCGGGCGTCGGTGAGCAGCATCAACGCCAGCAACCCGGTGACCTCGCCGTCGTCGGGCCTCCTGCGATGGAGTTGCCGGGTCAGGCGGATCGCTTCGGCGGTGAGGTCGACGCGGACGAGGTCGTCTCCGGAGCTCGCGGTGGAGCCCTCGGTGAAGATCAGGTAGAGCACGTGCAGGACCGCCGTCAGGTCCTGCGGCGCCCGGAACTTCGCGCCTTTGATCTTCTGCTTCGCGCGGCTGATCCGTTGCGCCACAGTCGCTTCCGGTACGAGGAACGCCCGCGCGATCTCCGCGGTGGTGAGACCTCCGACCGCGCGGAGCGTGAGCGCGATCTGTGAGGCCGTCGTGAGGCTTTCGTGGCAGCACAACGCCAGGATTGTGAGCGTGTCGTCCTGCGCGGGCGCCGGGTCCGGCGGGGGAGGCGTGAGCGCGACGACTTTCTCCTCGCGCTGGCGCCGTGCCGTGTCGGACCGGTACTGCTCGATCCACCGGCGGCTCGCCGCGGTGATCAGCCAGCCCTTGGGGTTGTCCGGGACGCCCTCGACCGGCCACTGCTGTGCTGCGCCGAGCAGTGCTTCCTGCACGGCGTCCTCGCACACGTCGAACTGCCCGTGGCGGCGGACGAGCACGCCGAGGACCTGCGGCGCCAGTTCGCGCAGCAGGCCCTCGATCTCAGGCGTGAGACTCACATGTCGTCCAGCATCGACATGTCCCAGACGGGCCGGACCTCGATGCCGTCGTTGTGGGCGTCGGGCAGCGTCGCGGCGTGGGCGATGACCTGGTCGATGGTGTCGGCCTCGACCAGGTAGAAGCCGGCCAGGTACTCCTTGGCCTCGGCGAACGGCCCGTCGGTGACCACGACCTCGCCGCCCCGGATGCTCACGCCCTTGCCGGTCTCCGGTCCGGGGAGGCCTTCGCTGACGATCAGCTCCCCGGAGGCGCGCAGCTTGTCGGTGAGGTCGTAGTGGGCCTGGCCGAACTGCGTCTGCTGCTCTTCGGTCAGCTTCTCCCACGCCGCCCGCGACTTCGGGTTGCTGTAGATCAGGATCAGGTACTTCACTTCCGGCCTCCAGGCTCGTCGGCTGGCTCGAAAAATCTTCTCACCGCCATGTCGAGACCGCGGGCCGTGCTTCGACACCGGGGTGTCACTTCGAGACGGAGGTTTCCGCGATGACTCACACGCTGGTGCAGGACGAGACCGCGATCCGCGCGTTGTTCACCGAGCAGGAGGAGGGCATGCGCCTGCGCGATCCGGCCCGCATCGTCGCGCGCTACGCCGACGACGCGGTGACGTGCACGCTGGCGCCGCCGCTGCGCAACACCGGCCTGGACGCCCGCGACCCGGAGGCGCTGGCCGGCTGGATGGCCGGGTTCACCGGGCCGATCACCCTGGAGCACCGGGACCTGTCGGTGGCGGTGTCCGGTGAGGTGGCGTTCGTGCACGGGCTGGCGCGGCTGGCGGCGGTGCCGGTCGGTTACCCCGAGGGTTTCTCCATGTGGATGCGCAAGACCGTGGGGCTGCGGCGCCGGGACGGGCGGTGGCTGGTGACGCACGAGCACGAGTCGGTGCCGTTCTACATGGACGGGTCGTTCCTGGCGGCCACCGATCTGGAGCCCTGAGGGGGCTCGGGCGAGCGAAATGTGCCGAGGCCCGGACCGTGCAGGGGGTCGGTCCGGACCTCGGCGCTTCTTTCGGTGGCGGGTCCTTACTTGACGTTCACCGCGGCCCAGGCACGGTTGACCGCCGCGTACTCGGCGCTGCTCGCGCCATGGAGGTCGGCCGCCGCCGCGAGCGTGCCCGTGCGGGCCGCCGCGTACTTGGTGCTGGAGGTGAACTTCGTGGTCAGCGCGCGGTACCAGATCTTCTCGGCCTTGGCGCGGCCGATGCCGGTGACGGGCTGGTTGTCGTAGGTGGGGGAGTCGTGGGCGACGCCGTTGATCGTCTTCTGGCCGCTGCCCTCCGACAGCAGGTAGAAGAAGTGGTTGGCGATGCCCGAGGAGTAGTGCACGTCGACGTTGCCGGCGCTGGCCGACCAGTGATCGAGGCTGCGGCCGTCCCTGGAGGGCTTGTCCATGTAGCGCAACGGCTTGCCGTCGCCCCGGATGTTGATCTTCTCGCCGATCAGGTAGTCGCCCGCGTCGGAGGCGTTGGCGGCGTGGAACTCCGTGGTGGAGCCGAAGATGTCGCTGGTGGCCTCGTTGAGGCCGCCGGACTCGCCGGAGTACACCAGGCCCGCGGTGGCCGAGGTGATGCCGTGTGACATCTCGTGCGCGGCCACGTCGATCGACGTCAGCGGGTTGCGGTTCTGGGCGCCGTCGCCGTAGGTCATGCAGAAGCAGGAGTCCGACCAGAAGGCGTTGACGTAGTTGTTGCCGTAGTGGACCTTGCTCAGCGCGCCCACGCCGTTGTTCTTGATGCCGCTGCGGCCGTGGACGTTCTTGTAGTAGTCCCACGTCTTGGCCGCGCCGTACGCCGCGTCGACGCCCGCGGTGGCCTTGTCGGTATGGGTGCCGTTGCCCCACTTGTTGTCCGCGTCGGTGAACAACGTGCCGGTGCCGGAGCCGTTGTTGAGGTTGTTGACGGCCTGGTTGCCGCGTGCCGGGTCCTTGAGCTGGAACGTCGCGCCGGACTGGGTCGTGCTCAGGCCGACGGTGCCGCTGTAGGTGGACTGGCCGGTGCCCTCGGCGACGTGGACGCCGTCGTAGGTCAGCAGCGTCTCACCGGTCTTGGCGTCGGTGAACGTGTGCAGCTCGCTCGGTGTCTGGTCGTCCTTGACGCTGTGCGTGACGGTCTCCCACGCCAGCACGGGCGCGTGGTCCAGGGCGAACACCACGAGCTTCGCGCCGGACTGAGCGGTGGCGGGCGCAGAGGTGTCGAGGCCGGACAGGGAGGCCTCTGACGCCTTCGTGATGGCGGTGACCTGGCCGGCCTTCTGGGCGACGACGAGGTCGCCGCCGATGACCTTCAGGCCGTTGAGCGTGCGGTCGAACCGGAAGTGGTGCGTGCCGTCGGCGTCGCGCACGACGTCACGCGGGACGAGCTGTTCGCCACCGGACAGGCCGAGGGCGGAGGAGATCGTCCCCGCCTGCTCGGCCGCCGCGTGCAGTGCTTCCTGGCCGGCCGGCAACGGGTTCACCGGCTGCGGAGCCGCGTTGGCCCCCAGGACGCCCGCGGAGGCGAGTACCGCCGCGGACATCAGGGCGGTCGTGACGCCCAGGGTTGTGCGTTTCATGCGAACGCTCCTGTTCCGGTGCAGGGAGTGAGCGTTCCGGCGTTACAGGGATGCCGGACCGACCACCGTGGAACAGCACGACCATCGTCTCGATGACCGGGCGTGGTGATCGTATTGCTCTGAGTGCACGGGAAGGGCCACTCCCAGAATGCGAGATTGCTTCACGAATTGAGCTGCTTCGCTGGTCAGGAGACCGGTTTTTGTCCGGATGGTGGAACAAAAGAGCAGCTCAACCAGTGTGGAAACACAACGGAAACTTCCTGTGCCGCTCCTGCGGACGGCGCAGTCCACTGCTCCGGGTAGTGCAGCCCTACCGGAGGGGATCTTGTTTAGAGTTAACCGCCCGGCCTGAGACCTGGCTCACAAACTCAGAGGCCCAAGCGGGTGACCGCGTTGTCCTCGAGCGGGTTCGCGGTCCGGATGTAGCGGTGCACCGTGCGCGGGTTGGTCCACCGGCCCTGCCGCATGATCTCCCGGTCACTGGCCCCGCCCAGCGCCGCCTGCGTCGCGAACCCCGCCCGCAGCGAATGCCCGCCGAAGAGCGCCGGGTCCAGCCCCGCCTTCAGCGCGTAGCGCTTCACCAGCTCCGCCACCGCGCGCCCCGACATCGCCTTCACCCCGACGCCGCCGTGCCGGTTGATCACCGGGAACAACGCCCCCTGGCGCCGCGCGCCGTCGTAGCCGTGGCAGCGGTGCAGCCCGTTCTCGGTGATGTCCTTGCCGTCCAGCACATCCGCCCAGTCCGCGAACGCGCACACCGGGCACGTCGGCCGCCTGCCGCCGCGCGGCAACACGACCGACTGCTGATGCCTGCCCGTCTGATCGGTCTTCGTCGTCCCCAGCCGGATCAGCAGCAACGGCTCGTGCGTGCGCGGATCCACGTCGACCGTGACGTCCTCGAATTCGATCCCCGCCAGCTCGCTGCGCCGCAGTGCCCCCGCGAAACCCACGAGCAGCAGCAACGCGTCCCGGGCTCGCGCGGGACCCTCCTGCGGGCGTTCCCGCAGCAGCGCCTCCAGCGTGTCGAGCAGCACCGGCCGCTTCCGCCTCGGCTGCGACTTCCGCGACCGGCGAATACCCCGCAACGTCAGCCGCACGACATCACTGCGCGTCGGACTCGGCAACCCGTTCGCCGCGTGCACCGCCGAGATCGCCGCCGACTTGCGCTCCAGCGTCGACGCCCCGAACGCCGGCGACCCGTCCGGCTTCACCGTGTCCGCCGCCGCCGCCAGGTACACCGCCACGTCCAGCGGATCCGCCGGCAGCGCCTGCCGCCCCTCGGCCTGGCACCAGCCCGCCCACGCGATCCAGTCCGACCGGTACGCCCGCACCGTGTTCGGCGACTGCGCACTGCGCAGATAGCTGCTCAACGACGCCGCCTGCTCGTCGTCGAACCTCTCACGCACCCGCGCGAGCGCGTCGGTATCGATCAGCACCGAGTGCGACACCCGCACCAGCGCGTGCTGGACGGGTTCGGGCAGGCTCACACCCGCGATGGTAGCCCTCTGATCAACTCCACCACCTCGCGCGGCGTGAACTCCAGCGCCCCGATCCCCACGCTCACCTCGAAGCTGCACCGCCCCGGATCCGGATTCGACCGCGCGTACAGGAACAGCCTGATCCCCTCGTCCTTCAGGAGGTTCTCCGCCGCCAGCTGGGCCTGCAGCCGCGGCATCGGCAGATGGACGTGGAACAGGGGAGTGACCGGCACCTCCGGTGTGGTGTGCGCGAACCCGTCCTCGTTGATCGCCTTCGCCAGCGCCTGCGCGTGGTGCTTGAACTCCGCCATCCGCGGCAGGTTCTCCTCCAGCCCCATCAACGCGATCGCCGCCAGCGGCCACGCGTCCACGATCGCCCCGCCCAGCCTGCGCCGCCACACCGCCGCGTGCTCGATCGTCTCCGCGTCACCGGCGAGCACGGCACCCCGGACACCCTCGAGTCCTTTGTAGAGCGACACGTACACCGTGTCGAACAACGCCGCGATCTCCAGCAGCGACTCGTCGTACCCGGTCTGCGCCTCCCAGATCCGCGCGCCGTCGCAGTGCGCCGCCGCCCCGTTGTCCCTGGCCCACCCGGTCTGCTTCGCGAGGTCGCCGAACTCCGGCAGCTGCCCGCCGATGTCACGCTGCGGCAGCTCGAAAACGACCGCGGCGAGTGGTTCGCCGACCATGCCGAGGTCGTCGAGGGTGAGCAGCGCGTTGCGGTCACCCACCGGATGGAACCGCAACCCGTGCACCGCGCTGTAACCCTGGTTCTCCCACACGTGCAGATGCGACTGCGGATGCCCCGCGAACGCGTGCCGGCCGGTCCGCTCGGCGTGCACCCGCAACGCCGTTTGCTGCGCCATCGTCCCCGACGGGAAGAACAACGCGCGCTGCTTGCCGAGCAGGCCCGCGACCCGTTCCTCCAGCTCCCGCACCGGATCCTCGGGCCTGACGCCCGGAGTCATCCACTCGGCGAGGCGGCGCACCACCTCGTGCGGCGACCGGCGCGGACCGGAGTGGTTCGACAGTGAACGGCGGATGTCCATGCCTGCGAGCCTACCTATTGCAATTGATTTGCAATAGGGGTTCGTCGTGATCAGGCCGCGGCGCTCAGGCGCGCGTCCAGCTCCGCCTCGTCCGCGACGAACCACAGCTGCCGCCCGTTGTTCGACTCGCGGACGAAGTCGCGCAACGCCGTGCTCTCCGCCACGAACCCGGAGATGTCACCGACCACCACGACCCGGAACCCGTACTGCTGCAACTTCTGCACCACCGCACCCGCCACCCGCGTGCGCAACCGGAAGAAGTCCTCGGTCAACCGCGCCACCGGCAACACCAGCCACTGCACGTCCTGTCCCCACAACGTGCCGATCAAGTCCACAGCGGACTGCTCGTCGGCGATCGGCGGGCCGTCCGGGGCGCACATCAGGACCGTCGCGCCGTGGCGCGTCTGCACAACATCAGGCATGGCCCCGCAACCTAGCGGCGTCGCGCGGTCGCTGTCGCGCCGAATTCCGTTGGACGCGGGCGAAAATGCCGGGCGTGGCGCAGCGGCGGTGGGTAGCGTCGCCGCACATGCGTGATCTTGCCGCGTTGCCCAAGGCACACCTGCACGTGCACCTGGAGAGCACCGTCCGGGCCGACACCCTCACCGAGCTCGCGCGGCGGTACGGGGTGGACGTTCCGGCGCGCACCGGGACGTTCGACGACTTCGGGCAGTTCGCCGCGCACAACGGCGCGGTGCGGGACTGCCTGCGGCGGGCCGAGGACTTCAGCCGGATCGCGTACGAGTTCTGCGCCGAGGAAGCAGCGCAGGGGACCCGCTACGCCGAGGTCACGTTCACCGCGGCTGCGCACGGGGAACGGCTCGGTGATCCGGACATGCCGCTCGAGGCGGTGTTGGCCGGGCTCGCCGCAGGACAGACCGCCCACGGCATCGAATGCCGTGTGATCGTGGACCACCCCAGGAAGCGGTCGGTCGAACGGTTCGAGACATCACTTCGGCTCGCGACCGCGCACCCGCAGGTCGTCGCGATCGGCATGGCCGGTGCGGAGGACCACCCCCTCACCCCGTTCACCGCCGTGTTCCGCGCCGCGCGCGAGGCCGGGATCGGCCTCGTGCACCACGCCGGCGAGTGCTGCGGAGCGCAGAGCGTCGCCGAAGCGGTGACCGTCGGGCTCGCCGACCGCATCGGGCACGGGTTCCGGGCGCTCGACGACCCGGACGTCGTCAGGCTGCTGCGGGAGCGTGCCATACCGCTCGAAGTGTGTCCGTCGTCCAACGTCGCACTGGGACTGGTCGACTCCATCTCCTCTCATCCGCTGCCACAACTCATGGCCGCCGGGCTGACCGTGACGCTCAGCACCGACATCCCGTCCACCACCGGCACCACGCTCACCGACGAGTACCGGCTGCTGCGCGACGAGCTCGGCTTCGACGACGACACCCTCGCCGCGATCGCCCTCAACTGCGTCGACGCCTCCTTCGCGCCCGAGGACACGAAGACCGCGCTGCGTCAGGACATCGCCACCTGGCGCGCCGGCTCGTAACACACCAGGCCGTGCCGGGCCGCCAGCAGCGCCACCAGATCCAGCACCTGCTGCCGGCCCGGCCACACCACGTGCACGATCACCGCGTCCGTCCCCACCGTCAGTGCCTCCGCCCACGACACCGGCGACGCCGGATCCGGCGAGGTCTGCCGCAGCTCCCGCACGAACGCCGCCACCGCCGGGTCGAACGCGCCCAGCGGCGATGCCCGCAGCTCCGCGTACCGGGCCGCCGCCTCCGCCGACGACGCCGGACCAGGAGCCCGCCACACCACGACATCCACCGGCACGTCCACGGGCACCTCCATCACGCCACCTTCCCGAACAACTCGCCCAGCCTCGGAATCCGCGCCGAGATCTCCGCCGGATCCGTGAAGTCCCACGGCTCACCGGCCGGCTCCGGTGACACGAGCACCCGCTGGCCGCACGAGGCCAGCACCGACTCCAGATCACCGTCGAACGCCTCGCCCGCCACGGCGTCGAGACCCTCCCAGTCCGGCCAGTCCGCATCCGCCCACGCGTGCACGCCACCACGCGAGGCCAGGAACCGGACGTGCGGCAGATCGGCCAGCGCGTCCGGCGACGAGACCACCGACTCGAACACCGCACGGCCCTGACCGACCAGCCACGCCTGGAAGTAGAAGAACCCGTCGTCCGAGCACAACCCGCCGCAGATCACGTACGCCGCGTGCCAGTGCGCCCACGTGTCCACCCGGCGCCGCACCTCGTCCAGGCACAGCGCGAACTCCACGGCCCGCGACGGCGGCACGGCGGCCGTCAGCCACTCCAGCCGCTCGTCCTGATCGGAGGTCTCCACCGCGGACCTCTCGACCAGAGCCCAGAACGCGTTCAGGTCCATACCGGCGCACGCTAGCGAGGGGGTCCGACAATTTTCGGCGCTCACCCGTCGGCCCTGCTCACGCCGCCTCCTCCAGCCCGCCCGACAGCTGCCACAACCGCGGCAGCCGCACCGCGGCCTCCAGCGGCGAGTCCAGATCCCACACCGCACCCGTGAACGGGCCCGCGTCCGTCACCCGCACACACCCCAGCGCCGCCAGCACCCCGGCCAGCGAACGCCCCGTCGCGGTGAAGTACGCGTCGTGCGCCACCCGCTCCAGCCCCGGCCAGAACGGCCACGCGCTGTCCGGCCACGACTCGGCCCCGACCGCCAGCAACGTCCGCACCGCCGGCACGTCCGCCAACGCGTCCGGGCACGCGGCGACCTCGCCGAGCACCGACCGGCCCAGCCCCACCAGCCACGACTGGAATCCGAAGAATTGCTCCGCGGAACACAACCCGTCGCACAACACATAAGCCGCGTGCCAGTGTGAGAACGTGTTTACCCGGCCACGAGACGCGCTCAGCAACGTCTCGAAGCCGCAAATGTCGCCAGGCGGCAGCAACGCCAGCCGCGACGTCAGCCACGCGCGGCGTTCGTGCTGGTCAGAGGTAGCGGTAGCAGAGTGTTCGACCAGTCCCCAGAAGACATCGAGGTCCATACCCGCGACGCTATCGGAGGGGTCTGACAATTCTCGGAGGCGTCCGGACGGCCCATCACGACGTTTTCCCGAACAACGCCCACAACCGCGGAACCCGGCGCGCGATGCCCGCGGGATCCTCCATTTCCACCTCGTCGCCACCGGGCGACACGTCGAACGCCCGCACCTGCCCGCGAGACTCGAGCAGATCGTCGAGCTCGCCGCCCGACACCACCTCGAACGCGTCGTCCGGCACCCGGTACAGCGCCTCCCAGTCCGGCCAGTCCGCATCCCGGACCTCGTCGACGCGCAACGACGCCAGCCGCTGAATCTGCGGCACCGAGGCCAGCGCGTCCGGCGAGGAGACCACCGACTCGAACACCGCCCGCCCCTGACCGACCAGCCACGCCTGGAAGTAGAAGAACGAGTCCATCCCGCACAGGCCGCGGCAGATCAGCGTGGCCGCCTGCCAGTGCACCCACGTGTCCACCCGGCGCCGCTGCTCGTCCAGCCGCACCGCGAAGTCCGCGATCTCACCCGCCGGTAGCAACGCCAGCCGCCCGCACAGCCACGCCCGCTGTTCGTCCAGGTCAGCCGTCTTGTCCCGGGAGTGGTCGACGAGCTTCCAGAAGCCCCCTGCATCCATGCCGGTCACGCTAGCGAGCGGGTCTGACAGTTATTGGCGCGAACGATCCGGACGGCCTGACTATCCTTGAGCGCAAATGGACACCCCGCTCGCTGAACTGCACAAACGCCTGCCCGAGCTCATGCCGCGTGATCAACGCCGGCTCGCCAGGCGCCTCGACGGCGCACGCAAGGTCAAGGACCCGCTCGCCCGCAAGAAGATCGTCGAGGAGATCGCCGCCCAGATCGACGAGGCCGCGCTCAAGGTCGCGCTGCGCAGGGAGTCCGTTCCCAAGATCACATACCCGCGAGAACTGCCGGTCAGCCAGCGCAAGGACGACATCAAGGACCTGATCGCGAACCACCAGGTCGTGATCGTCGCCGGCGAGACCGGCTCCGGCAAGACCACCCAGCTGCCCAAGATCTGCCTCGAGCTCGGCCGCGGCGTCACCGGCCAGATCGGCCACACCCAGCCGCGCCGCATCGCCGCCCGCACCGTCGCCGAACGCGTCGCGGAGGAACTGGGCACCAAGCTCGGCGACACCGTCGGCTACAAGGTCCGCTTCACCGACCAGTCCGGCGACGACACCCTCGTCAAGCTCATGACCGACGGCATCCTGCTCGCCGAGATCCAGACCGACCGGACGCTGAGCCGCTACGACACGATCATCATCGACGAGGCCCACGAACGCAGCCTCAACGTCGACTTCCTGCTCGGCTACCTCAAGCAGCTGCTGCCCCAGCGGCCCGACCTCAAGATCGTCATCACCTCCGCGACGATCGACCCGCAGCGCTTCAGCGCCCACTTCGGCGACGCCCCGATCATCGAGGTCTCCGGCCGCACCTATCCCGTCGAGACCCGCTACCGGCCGCTCGACGAGGAGGACGACCAGACCCAGGGCATCATCAACGCCGTCCACGAACTGCAGGCAGAAGGCCCCGGCGACGTCCTCGTCTTCCTGTCCGGCGAACGCGAGATCCGCGACACCGCCGACGCCCTCAAAGCAGAAGACCTCCGCAACACCGAGATCCTCCCGCTCTACGCCAGGCTCAGCGTCGGCGAACAGCACCGGGTCTTCCAGCGCCACAGCGGCCGCCGCATCGTGCTGGCGACCAACGTCGCCGAGACCAGCCTCACCGTGCCGGGCATCAAGTACGTCATCGACCCCGGCAACGCCCGCATCTCCCGCTACAGCCACCGCCTCAAGGTCCAGCGCCTGCCCATCGAACCGATCAGCCAGGCGAGCGCCAACCAGCGCAAGGGCCGCTGCGGCCGCGTCAGCGAGGGCATCTGCATCCGCCTGTACTCCGAAGAGGACTTCGAGGCCCGCCCCGAGTTCACCGACCCGGAGATCCTGCGCACCAACCTCGCCAGCGTCATCCTGCAGATGACCGCCATCGGCCTGGGCGACGTCGCGCGGTTCCCGTTCATCGACCCGCCCGACGCGCGCAACATCAACGACGGCATCGGCCTGCTGCAGGAGCTCGGCGCCATCAACGCCGCCGAGAAGAAGCTCACGCCGACCGGCCGCAAGCTCGCCCAGCTGCCCGTCGACCCGCGCCTGGGCCGCATGGTGCTCGAAGCCGACACCACCGGCTGCCTCAAAGAGGTCATGATCATCGCCGCGGCACTGTCCATCCAGGACCCCCGCGAACGCCCGGCCGACCACCAGGAGGCCGCGACCCAGCAGCACGCGAGGTTCGTCGACTCCGAATCGGACTTCGTCACGTTCCTCAACCTCTGGCAGTACCTCAAGGACCAGCAGAAAGCGCTGAGCGGCAACCAGTTCCGCAAGCTCTGCAAGAACGAGTTCCTCAACTACCTGCGCGTGCGCGAGTGGCAGGACATCTACCTGCAGCTGCGCCAGGTCGCCAAGCAGATCGGCATGCACCTCAACGAACAGCCCGGCGACCCCCGCAACATCCACATCGCCCTGCTGTCCGGCCTGCTCAGCCACATCGGCGTCAAGGACGTCCTCAAAAAGCAGGCACCCGGCGAGAAACGCCGCCCCATGACGGAGTTCCTCGGCGCCCGCAACGCCAAGTTCGCGATCTTCCCCGGCTCCGCGCTGGCCAAGAAACCACCGCAATGGGTGATGGCCGCCGAGCTCGTCGAAACCAGCCGCCTCTGGGGCCGCATCGTCGCCAAGATCGAACCCGAATGGGCGGAACGCCTCGGCGAGCACGTCGTCAAACGCCAGTACTCCGAACCGCACTGGGAAGCCAAACGCGGCAGCGTCGTCGCCCTGGAGAAGGTCACCCTCTACGGCGTGCCGATCGTCGCCGGCCGCAAGGTCAACTACGGCCGCATCGACCCGGAGCTCAGCCGTGAGCTGTTCATCCGCCACGCACTCGTGCAGGGGGAGTGGACCACCCACCACAAGTTCTTCCACACCAACCGAGCCCTGCTCGAAGAGGTCGAAGAGCTCGAGAACCGGGCCCGGCGCCGCGACATCGTCGTCGACGAGGAAACGCTGTTCGAGTTCTACGACCAGCGCGTCGCCCCCGAGGTCGTCTCCGCCCGGCACTTCGACTCCTGGTGGAAGAAGCAGAAGAACAAGAACCTGCTCACCTTCACCAAGGACATGCTGGTCAACGACCGCGCCGACGTGAGTCCCGAGCAGTTCCCGGACCAGTGGCAGCAGGGTGAGCTCACCCTCCCGCTGAGCTACCACTTCGAACCGGGCACCAAGAAGGACGGCATCACCGTCCAGCTGCCGCTCCCGGCACTCACCACCCTGGACGACGACGCGTTCTCCTGGCAGATCCCCGGACTTCGCCACGAGCTCGTCGTCGCGCTCATCCGCTCACTGCCCAAGCAGATCCGCCGCAACTTCGTGCCCGTCCCCGACGTCGCCACCGCCGTGCTGGCCCGCATCAACCCCGCGGAGACCTCACTGCTCGGCGGCATCGAACGCGAGCTCAAGGCACTGACCGGCGTCACCGTGCACCGCGAGGACTGGCAGTTCGACGCCGTCCCCGACCACCTCAAGCTCACCTTCCAGGTCGTCGACGAAAACAACCGCACCCTCGCCGAGGGCAAGGACATCGCGGCGCTGAAGGAGAAACTGCGCGACGAGGTCCGCGAGTCGCTCAGCCAGGCCGCCGGCCACCTCGAACGCACCGGGCTCACCACCTGGGACTTCGACTCCCTGCCCAGGACCATCGAACAACGGCAGTCCGGCATCACCGTCACCGCCTACCCGTCGCTGGTCGACCAGAGCTCGGCCGTCGCGATCAAGGTCCTCGACACCCCCGGCCGCCAGGCCTTCGCGCACCGCCGCGGCGTGCGCAGGCTGCTGCTGATGGGCATCAACTCGCCCGTCAAACACCTGCAGCGCCACCTCGACAACGCCGCCAAGCTCGCCCTGACCCGCAACCCGCACGGCGGCGTCGCGGCACTGCTCTCGGACTGCATCACCGCCGCCGTCGACCGGCTCATGGGCGAACCCGCCTGGGACGCCAAGGCCTACGCCGCACAGCTGAAGAAGGTCCAGGCGGCGTTGAACGACACCACCTGGGTCGTCGTCCAGGAAGTCCGCAAGGTCCTCGAAGCCGCGCACGACGCCGAGCTGAAACTCGCCGGGCTCAAGGGCGCGCCCGACTCCGCAGCCGACATCCGCGCTCACCTCAACTCGCTGGTGTACAAGGGATTCGTCACCAACACCGGGTACGACCGGCTGCCCGACCTCGTGCGCTACCTCAAAGGCATCTCACGGCGCATCGAAAAACTGCCCGAGAACCCGCGCCGCGACCTGGAATGGACCGCCAAGGTGCACGAGGTCCACGCCGAGTACCGGGAACTGCGCGCGCAGACACCCGCCGACGAACCCGCGCCCGAGCTCGACGAGATCCGCTGGATGATCGAAGAGCTGCGGCTGTCGTACTTCGCCCAGACCATCGGCACCCGCTACACGGTCAGCGACAAGCGCATCTACAAGGCGTTGGACGCGGTACCGCTGTGAAAACCGGCGGTACCGTGACACATGGACCTTCACCCCGGCGGGAGACGGTGGATAGTGTCGAGCGGACCGGGTGACACCTTCGCCCTCCACGTCCGCGACGCACTCGGCATCAGCACACCCACCGCCGACTCCATCCCCCCGCTCACCCCGCCGGTGCCGCGCGTGCACGACGTCGAGCTGCCGGAGACGTTCGGACCGGCGTGGGACCGGTGGTGGGCGCAGTCCCTCGTCACCGGCGGCGCCGAGCACGTGCCCGGCCGCTGGCCCGCGGGCCTGCCCGAACACCTGCGTGACGCCTACGACCAATGGCGGCCCGACCGGACCTCACCCGAGGCCACCAGGCACCGCGACGAGGCCATGATGTCGTTCTCCGAATCGCTCAACGAGGTCGTCGACCAGCTCACCGAAGAGCTCGGCCACACACCGCTGTTCGAGTTCGACGTCATCGAGATCCCCGTCCAGGGCCAGTTCTGGCGACGCCTGCGCAAGAACCACGGTGCTCGTCTCGGAGGAGCTCAAGGCCTCCAGCAACGTCATCGCGCCACTGGAATCAGTGATCCGCGAGCTCGCGCAGCAGCCGAGCCGCTACCGTGGTCCATGAACTTCCGCGGGGATTCCACGTGGGTGATCTCGAGCGGCGACGGCGGCACCTTCGCCCTGTTCGTCCGTGACGCACTCGGCATCAGCACACCGACCGCGGACTCGGTGCCACGCCTGACGCCGCCCGTCCCCCGGATGACCGACGTCGAGGTGCCACCGGGGTTCGCACAGGCGTGGGACCGCTGGTGGCTCGAGTCCGACCCGTCCGGACCCGGCCGCGAGCCGTTCGGACTGCCCGACCGGCTGCGCGAGGCCTACCTGCGGTGGAACGACCCGTGGTCGCCCGAAGCCAGGCACGCGCGGGACGAGGTCAGCAGAACCTTCTCGGCCTCGCTGCACGAACTGATCACCGAGCTCGAGCAGGAACTGGGACACAGACCGATCTTCACCCTCGAGATCCTCCAGATCCCGGTCGAAGGCCAGTTCTGGCGCCGGCTGGGGCCCGCCAAGGTGCTCATCTCCGAAGAACTGATGCGCTCCCGCAACGTCATCGCGCCACTGGAATCAGTGATCCGGGAACTCGCCGAGTAGAGCCTCACCCGTGCGGTACAACTGCTCCAGCAACGGCCGCAGCAGCAACCCCTTCGACGTCAGCGAATACGACGTCCGCACAGGAAAGCCGGGGGAGCGGGAGCAGGACACCAACCCCTGCGCCACCAACGACTCCAGCCGCTCGGTCAGCACCTTCGCGCTCAACGACGGCAGCCCGGCGCGCAACTGCGAGAACGACCGCGGCCCGCGCATCAGGTCCCGCAGCACCAGCGTCGCCCACCGGCCGCTGATCGCCGCCAGCGCCACCTCCACCGGGCAGCCCGCGGTCGGCCGGTCCCAGGTCACCGTTTGGTGACCCATTTCGCGAGAAGCAACGCTGGCGGCATGACCATCCACCCCGTCAGTGTGGCCCACGAGTTCGCCGCCGCGTTCAACTCCCGCAACCCCGACGCCGTCGACGCCGTCTACGAACCGGGCGGGCTCTTCGTCCCCGAACCCGGCCAGACCCTCACCGCAACCGCCAGGCGCCAAGCCAACCAACGGTTCCTCGACCTCGGCCTGCCGATCGAGGTCACGCCGCGCCACGTCTACGAACACGACGGCATCGCGCTGCTCATCGTCGACTGGACCATCGGCGACGTGCACGGCACCGCCACCGACGTCGCGCGCAGAGGCGCGGACGGCCGGTGGCGGTACGTGATCGACAACCCCTTCGGCACCGCCTAGGCGGCTTCCGGCGGCTCCATCGCCCGGTCATGATCGCCACCGCGTCCGACATCGACACCGACCGCGGGTCCACCACCGCCTTGCGGCGCCCGAGCCGCTGGATGTGGATGCGGTCGGCCACCTCGAACACGTGCGGCATGTTGTGGCTGATCAGGATCACCGGCAAGCCGCGGTCGCGGACCTGCAGGATCAGGTCCAGCACCGCCCGCGACTCCCGCACACCCAGCGCCGCCGTCGGCTCGTCCATGATCACGACCCGGCTGCCGAACGCCGCCGCGCGCGCCACCGCCACGGCCTGGCGCTGGCCGCCCGACAGGGTCTCCACCGCCTGGCCGGGGTTCTGGATCGTCATGATCCCCAGCGCGTCGAGCTGGCGGCGTGCCTCCTCCCGCATGCCGTTGCGGTCGAGCATCCGGAACACCGAACCGAGCACGCCCTTGCGGCGCTTCTCCCGGCCCAGGAACAGGTTCGCCGCGATGTCCAGCGACGGCGACACCGCCAGCGACTGGTGCACCGTCTCGATGCCGGCCTTCCGCGCGTCGATCGGCGTGGAGAACGACACCGGCTCCCCGTCGACGCGGATCTCGCCCTCGTCGGGCACGACCGCGCCCGACAAGGCCTTGATCAGCGACGACTTGCCTGCGCCGTTGTCGCCGATCACGGCGAGGATCTCACCGGGCAGCAGCTCCAGGCCCGCCCCCGCCAGCGCCGTCACCTTGCCGTACCGCTTGACCAGGCCGGTCGCCTGCAACACCGGAGTGGTCATGGCTTGACCTTCCTGATCCACTGGTCCAGCGACACCGCGACGATGATCAGCACACCGACCGCCATCGTCTGCCACAGCACGTCCACACCCGCCAGCGCCAGGCCGTTGCGGAACACGCCGACGATCAACGCGCCCAGCAACGACCCCACGATCGCGCCGCGGCCACCGAACAGCGACGTCCCGCCGATCACCACCGCGGTGATCGAGTCGAGGTTGTCCAGCTGCCCGGCCTGCGGCGAAGCCGACGCGATCCGGCCGATCAACGTCCACGCCGCCAGCGCATACACCAGGCCCGCGGTCGCGTAGACGCTGAGCAACACCCGCGACGTGCGGATACCGGACAGGCGGGCGGCCTCGGAGTCGTCACCCGTGGCGTAGACGTGCCTGCCCCACGCGGTGTTCTTCAGCACGAACGCCATGGCCGCCACCAGGACCACCATCATGATCGAGCCGTAGGTGATGCGCGTGCCGCCGATGTTCACCGTCTGACCGGTCCACAGCAGCAGGGACGGCATGTCCGTGCCACGGATCGTCGCGCTCGCGGAGTACCAGAGGTTCAACGCGAAGAACACGTTCAACGTGCCCAGCGTGACGATGAACGGCGGCAGCTTCAGCCGCGTCACCAGCAACCCGTTGAGCAGCCCGCACAGCGTGCCCACCACGAAACCCAGCAGCAACGCCGGCAGACCGGGCAGACCGGTGTCCGCCGCGACCTTCGCCATCACGATCGACGTCAGCACCATGATCGCCCCGCACGACAGGTCGATGCCCGCCGTCAGGATCACGATCGTCTGCCCCACCGCGAGCGTGCCCACCACGGCGACCTGCTGCAGGATCAGCGAGATGTTGCCCGGCGTCAGGAACCGGTCCGACAGCAGCGCGAACACGATGATCGCCGCGAGCAGCACCACCGCAGGCCCGATCGTCGCCTGCGCGTGCAACAGGTGCTGAAGCCGCGTCAGCACCGACCGGTCCCGCTGCTCCGGCAACGGAGAGGGAGGCCGGGTAGCCGTTGTCGTCATCAGCTCAGCCCCAGCAGTTCTGCAGACCGAACGCCGAGTCCTTCGACTCGACCCCTTCAGCCGGCTGGTCGGTGATCAGCGTGACGCCCGTGTCGGTGTTCTGCGGCTTCGAGCCGTCCTTGGCGAACTTCGCGACCGCCTCCACGCCCAGCTGCGCCATCTTCAACGGGTACTGCTGCGACGTCGCGCCGATCACGCCCGACTTCACGTTCTCCACGCCGGGGCAGCCGCCGTCGACCGAGACGATCACGACGTCCTTCTCCTTGCCCGCCGCCTTCAACGCCTCGTAGGCGCCGGCCGCCGCGGGCTCGTTGATCGTGTAGACGAGGTTGATGCCGGAGTCCTTCTGCAGCAGGTTCTCCATCGCCGTGCGGCCACCCTCCGGCGCGCCGTCGGTCACGTCGTGGCCCACGATCCGCGGATCGGACTCGTCGCCGATCTTGTTCTTGTCCTTCACGTCGACGCCGAAACCCTCCAGGAAGCCCTGGTCGCGCTGCACGTCGACCGACACCTGGTTCGGGTTGAGGTCCAGCAGCGCGATCTTGGCCTGCTTGCCCTCCTTGGCGAACTTCGCCTTCGCCCACTGGCCGATCAGCAGACCGGCCTTGTAGTTGTCGGTCGCGAACGTCGCGTCCGCCGCGCTCGCCGGCTCCAGCTGCGTGTCCAGCGCGATGACCAGCAGACCCGCCGCCCTCGCCTTGTCGACCGACGGCACGATCGCCTTCGAGTCGCTCGGCGTGATCAGGATGCCCTTCGCACCCGACGCGATCAGGTTCTCGATCGCGTCGACCTGCGTCTGGTTGTCACCGTCCTGCTTGCCCGCGAACGACTGCACCGTCACACCCTGCGAGGACGCCGCCTGCTGCGCGCCCTCCTTCATCTTCACGAAGAACGGGTTCGTGTCGGTCTTGGTCACCAGGCCGACCAGCGTCGCACCGCCCGACGAACCGCCGTTCCCACAGGCCGCCACTGACAGCGTCAGCAACGCCGCCGCCGTCAGCCCGAACGCTCTGCGCGACATGACTCCTCCTACGTCAACGTTGACGTAACCGAGCGAACTGCAGAAATGGGCGCGGTTACGCGAGTACTCAAACCATGTGGTGCGGAAGATCCTGGTCAACCCGGCCCGTTCGAACCAGGAGAGTCGGAACCGGGTATTCCGTTACGTCATCGTTGACGCTAGCTTTCCGTGAGAAGACGCGACAAGCGGCCGTTACGCAAGCGTTACCCGGGGTGGGTGGACATGGATCAAGCTGGAGAACGACGCGAACCCACGATGCGTGACGTCGCGGCGCTGGCGAAGGTCAGCACCAAGACCGTCTCCCGGGTCATCAACGACCTGCCCGGCGCGGGCCCGGAAGTCGTCGAACGCGTCCGCGCCGCGGCCCGCACCCTGGGCTACCGGCCCAACCTCACCGCCAGCAGCCTGCGCCGCTCCGACCGCCGCAGCGCCACCATCGGCGTGCTGTTCGAGGACCTGTCCAACCCGTTCGACTCGGCCCTGCTGCGCGCCGTCGAGGACCGCGCCCGGCAGGGCGGCGTCCTCGTGCTCGCCGGCAGCAGCGAGGACGACCACTCCATGCAACGCGAACTGCTGCTGTCGCTGTCCGCCCGCCGCGTCGACGGCGTCGTCGTCATGGCCGTCGGCGGCCACCAGGACGCGCTGCAGCAGGAACGCGACCGCGGCACCCCGATGGTGCTCGTCGACCGGCCACCCACCTTCGGCGGCACCGACTGCGTCACCACCACCAACCGCGACAGCTCCCGCGACGCCGTCCTGCAGCTCGCCTCACTCGGCCACCGCGACATCGCGTTCCTCGGCGACCGCCGCACCCTGTGGACCAGCCAGGAGCGCTACACCGGCTTCCTCGAAGGCCTCGCCCAGGCCGGTCTCACCCTGCGCGAGGAGCTCGTGCGCACCGACCTGCACGGCGCGGACCTCGCCGAAGTCGCCGCCACAGAGCTGCTCGACCTCGGCAAGCCGCCCACTGCCCTGTTCACCGCCCAGAACCTCGTCACCGTCGGCGCCATGCGGGTCCTGCGCGCCCGCCGCCTGCAGCACCGCGTCGCACTCATCGGCTTCGACGACTTCCCGCTCGCCGACATGCTCGAACCCGGCATCACCGTCGTGCGCCAGGACGTCCCCGGCATCGGCCGCAAAGCCGCCGAGCTCATCTTCGCCCGCATCGACGGCGACACCTCACCGCCCGTGCACGCCGTCGTCCCCGCCTCGATCGTGCGCCGCGGCTCCGGCGAGATCCCGCCGTCAGCCGACTGACAGCACCGCGTCGACCACCTGCGGACCCGAGAGCAGCACCTCGTCGTTGTGGTCCGCGCCGGCCACCTCGACCAGCTTCGCCCGCGCCGCCGCCGCCACCTCGCGGCTCTGCGAGGGCGGCACGATCTTGTCCGCCGTCCCGAGCACCACGACCGTCGGAACGTCCACAGCGGACACCCGCTCGGCCACGGGGTACTTGTCCTGCAACAGCATCTTCACCGGCAGCCACGGGTAGTGGTGCGACCCGGCCGCCGCCAGCGACGTGAACGGGGAGCGCAGCACCAGCCCGAGCGGCGCGCGGTAGGTCGCGAGCTCGACGGCGACCGCGGCGCCCAGTGACTCGCCGAAGTAGATCACCGGGCCGTCGATCAGGTCCAACGCCGCCCGCGCGTCGTAGGTCAGGCCCTCCTCCGAGGGCGTGCCCGGGTTGCCGCCGTAACCGCGGTAGTCGAACAGCAGCACCGACAACCCTCGGTCGGTCAGCGCACGTGCCAGCGGCACCCGCCCCAGCCGGTTGCCGCCGTTGCCGGGGAACACGATCACCGTCGCGGGCGCGTCGCGCACCTCGAAGTGCCACCCGTCGAGCAGCAGGCCGTCCGCCGTCACCAGCCGCACATCGCGTCCATCAGGCAGAACCTCCTCCGCGGACGGCAGCGGACCGGGGGAGGGGAAGTAGACCAGCTTGCGCTGAAAGGCGAAGACCACGGCGACGATGGTGACAACCACCGCCACCGCGATCAACACCGGCCTCCACATCACACCATTTCAGCAGCGCTTCCCGGTGTCCGCGACGGTCACCACCGCCACGACCCCCACGGCAGAGCCGTCCGGACACGGCCGCGACATCCCACCGTCCGTTGACAGCGCGAATTCACCAGAACGTGTGAAGTTCGAGAGGTCCGGGACCGAGTGGAACGACGGCACCGCCGGAAACTGGTTCACCTTCCAGTCCGGCTGGGGCCGCCGGCCTCGTACCCGACGCTGTTCGTCAGCACCTGCGTCAGACCGCCCGGCGCGGCCGAAGCAGTCCCGGAAGCAGCCAGAGCTCCCGCCGTTCCTCTATGAAGCGGGCGCGAACGGCACCAGTACGACGGTGATGTTGTCGTGGCCGCCCGCTTCGAGAGCGACCTTCACGAACTCTTCCGGCCCGCATGGCAGCAACGGCTGCAGGTCCTCCGGCTGCGGCCGGTAGTTGTGCAGCCCGTCCGAACACAGCAGGAACACCCCCGGCGAGGTCGGCTGCAGCGTCGCGACCTGCGGAACCACCCGCCCGGCGTCCGCGCCGATCCACCGCGACAGCACGTGCGCGCGACGGTCCGTGCGCGCCTGCTCTTCGGTCAGCACACCCTCCGCGACGAGCTGCGCCGCCCACGTGTCGTCCGTCGTGAGTTGCTTGGAACCCTCGTCGGACAACCAGTACGCGCGCGAGTCACCGACCCACCCGATCGTCGCCGTGGTCTCCGTGACCAGCACCGACACGAACGTGCAGGACGGCGCGACACCCCGGCCACCCGCCTCGAGCGGCTCGTTCTCCACCAGCTGCTCCACCGCGAAGCACGAGGCCGCGACTGCGTCCACCATCGCCTGCTCCGGGTCGGCGGTGTCGATCAACGCGTTCAGCAGCACGTCCACCGCGGCGTCGGCAGCGGCCTGCGACGCCTGCTCGGCGCGCTCGGAGGACGCCACCCCGTCGCAGACGACAGCGGCGACACCCTTGCCCGCGACGTGCCCGAACGCCATCGAGTCCTCGTTGCGCGCCCGCCGCTTGCCACGGTCCGACACACCGGACACCGCACCGAGCGTGTACTCGACCCGGTCACGCGCCGAGGGCTGGTGACGGCCGCACTGGGTGCAGTAGTCCTCGTCATCGATGTCGGGCGAGCCGCACAGGATGCACGAGGCCTGCGCGGGACCGGTCGGCCCGCCGAGCGGCGTGCGGCGGACCAGCAGGTTGCGCCCGCACGCCTCGCAGAACCGGTCTTCCGGCGCTACAGGCGCGAAGCACTCCGGGCACTTCAGGGTGTCCATCAAACCAACGTCCTCGGCCTTACCGCGTTCGCGCGGTCCACCAATGCGATCCGTTCCTCCGGCGTGGCAGCGAACCGGGCCAGCGTGCGGTAGCGCCGCTCGAGACCCAGCCGAAGCTCGTGTTCGGAGAGTGCACAGTCCAGCACCCTGCCCTCGGCGGCCTGATTGCGGGTCACGTAGTCGTACGCCGCCTCCAGCAGCTCCGCCGACAGCTGGGTGTGCGAATGCACGTCGATGTCCAAGGCGTGCAACCGTTCCCCGGCCGCGACGAGGTCGTCCGCGTCGCCGTGACCGAGCTGCGCGCGCACCGCCGCGATCTGCGCCGCGAGATGTTGTGAAGAAGTGTCCGGAACGGACAGCAACACGTCGACCGCTCGCGCCCGGTCACCGCACGCGAGCAGCACGCGCGCCAGGCCGAACGCCGCCGACACGTACGCGTGGTCCGTGCGCCACACGAGCTCGTACCAGCCCGCCGCCGCCTTCAGATCACCCGTGGCCTCCGCGCACACGCCCAGCGCGAGCTTCGGCGCCGCCTCACCCGGCACGGCCGAGCAGACCGCGTCGAAGAACCCCATCGCGTCCTGCGGCCGCTTGTCCGTCAGCGCCGCGAGGCCCCGGTACCAGTCGGGCCGCCAGTCCTCGGGGTCCAGTTCGGACTCGTCGAACAGCGACGGCGTCGTCAACGACTCCAGCTCACGCAGCGCGGCCTCGGTGTCGCCGGACTCGATCAGCACCCGCACGATCCGCAGCCGCACCTCCACGGTGAGCTGCGGTGCCTTGCGCAGGCCCGCGGGATCCGACGTCGTCGCCGTCGCGAGCCACGACGCGGCCGCGTCCGACGTGCTCACGCTCGGCGCCGGCAACGCGCCCGCCACCTCGGCCAGGTCCAGCGCGCCCTCCACGCCGAAGCGGCGCCGTTCCGGGGTGAACTGCCGCGACGGGCCCGGTCGCTGCACGCCGTCCTCGATCGCCAGCACCTCGCGCAGCACACCCGTGAGCTGGTCGGCCATGTCCTCGGCACTCGCGAAACGCAGCTCGGGGTTCGGGTTCGTGGCGCGCAGCAGTAGCCGGTGGAACGACTCGAACCGGCCCAGCAGCGGTTCCTCGTCCACTGTGGGCAGCCGGTCCTTGCAGCGGCCGCGGAAGTCGAACGGGAAGCTCATCACCGCCAGCGCCCGCCCGACGGTGTAGATGTCGGAGTACACCGACGGCCCGATCGTGCCGATCTCCGGCGCCTGGTAGCCGATCGTGCCGTAGATGGGGGAGTGGTGGTCGTCGATGCGCCGCACCGCGCCCAGGTCGATCAGCTTGAGCTGTTCCTCGGTGTGGATCATGTTGTCCGGCTTGAAGTCGCAGTACAACAGCCCCACACCGTGCAGGTAGCCGACCGCCGGCAGGATCTCCAGCACGTACGCGATGGCCTGCGCCAGCGGCAGCGCCTCGTCACCGCGGCCGTCGCGGCGCCGGCGCGTGATCATGTCCTTGATCGACTCGCCGCCGACGTACTCCATCACGATGTAGTCGACGAGGTTGCCGGTCTTGCGGTCCGCGTGCCGGATGAAGTTGTGGATCTTCACGATGTTCGGGTGCTCGACCTCGGCGAGGAACCGCCGCTCGGCCAGCGCCGCCGCCATCGCGTCCGCGTCGCCCGAGTCGAGCAGGCCTTTCAGCACCACCCAGCGGTCGCTCACCGCGTGGTCCAGCGCCAGGTACAGCCACCCGAGACCGCCGTGCGCAAGGCACCCCAGCACCTCGTACTGGTCGTGCAGCACCTCACCCGGTTCGAGCTTCGGCGTGAACGAGTACGCGTGGCCGCACTGCGGGCAGAAGCCCTCCACCCGGCCCGGCTTGCCGTCCTTGCGCCGCCCGACCTTCTTGCCGCACTTCGAGCAGAACCGCTTGGCCTCCGGCACCTCCGGGTTCTCCAGCACCGCGGTCTTCGGATCCCGGTACGGCACCCGCGGCACCTCGACCAGGCCGGCACCCAGCCGGCCACGGCTCATCGACCGCGCGCTGCCCCGGCGCGACCGGCCGGAGTTCGACCGCGAGGCCTCCTGCGACACCGACCAGGGTGCGGTCCCCGGCGCCGTCGCGGGCCCGGTCGCGGGCAGATCCAGTTCCTCACTCATCTCGCGACCCCTCCCTAGTCCCGATAACGAGCGACAGGCGGCACTGGTGCCGGCCCCAGGGTGTTCAGCCACCGCCGGTAGATCCCGCTCCACGTGCCGTCGGCACGCATCCGCTCCAGCACGCCGTTGACGAACCGGACCAGGTCCTCCTGCCCCTTGGGGATGCCCACGCCGTACGGCTCCTCGGTGAACCGCGCCCCCACCACCTCGGTGTACGGGTCCTGCGCCGCGAGCCCCGCGAGGATCGTGTCGTCGGTGGAGATCGCGTCGGTCTGCCCCTGCTGCAGCATCACCAGGCAGTCCGTCCAGTTCGGCACGCTCACCGTCGTCTTCACCCGGTTCACGACGTTGCCCAGCGACGTCGATCCCGACGCCACGCAGACCCTCTTGTCGCCGAGGCTGTCCACGCCGGTGATGCCGGAGTTGCGGCGCACCAGCACTCGCTGCCCCGCCTGGTAGTAGACCGAGGAGAAGTCGACTCGCTCGAGCCGGTCGCAGGTGATCGTCATCGTGCGCACGACGAGGTCGACCTCGGCGCGCTGCAGCATCGGAATCCGCTCGGCCGAGGTGACGACCTTGAACTGCACCTTCTTCTCGTCACCGAAGATCGCCTTCGCGACCTGGCGGGCCACGTCGACGTCGAAGCCCTCGATCTCACCGGTGAACGAGTTGCGGAACCCCATCAGGTACGAGTTCTGGTCCACGCCCGCGATCAGCCGGCCGCGTTTGAGGATCCGGTCCATGTTCGAACCCGCCGGCATCTGCCCCGCCGGTGGCAACGGCCCCGGCCGCAGGCTCGCCGTCGCGTCGCACGACGGCGCCGGACCCGCCGAGCTGCTCGGTGCGGCGGTGACCGTGCTGGCGTCGGCCGGCTGCGGCGCCGGAGCTTCGCGCGGCACGATCTCGCTGGGTGCCGGGCCCGCCGTACACGCGCCGAGCAGCAGGACCGCCGCGAGCGTCAGTGATGTTCTTGAGCGCCTCACCGGTACTCCTTGAGCCGCTGCCACAGTCCCATCGTCGACCCCACCGCGCTGATGACGGCCAGCACCAGCACCCCGACCGCCGTGCCCGCGAGCGACGCCCGCGCCACCGCCACCTCGTCGCTGAACTCCTGCCGCGCCTCGCCGATCGCGCGCACCAGGTCCTGGTCCAGCGAGTCGAAGTACGGGTTGTCGATCAACGCCACCGCGTCGTTGTACTGACCGGCGTCGTCGGCCTCCCTGATCCGCTGGTGGACCTGCTGCCACTGGCGGAAGTGCCGCATCGCCTGGTCGATCGCCTCGGTGTTCTCGAGCGCCTTCGCGTGGTCCAGCAGACCCTCCAGCCGCTCGGAGACGTCGACGAAGTTCTTCTCGTACGCCTGACCCGCACCCCGCGCGACCAGCGTCAGCGTCTCGTCACCGCGTGCGGTCAGCGTCGCGATCCGCGCCTGCGCCAGCACGTCGACCTTCTGCGACGCCGTGCGGGAGTCCCCGACGTCGTTCATCACCAGCACCGACACCGTGGTGACCCACAGCAGCGACAGCACCGCCGCCGCCGTCGCCACCAGCAGGCCCACGTTGAGCAGCCGGTTCGTCTTGTGGGTCAGATAGCGCTGCGTGAGCACCAGCGCGACCACGAACGCCAGCGCCACCCCGACCGAACCCCACGGGAAGTTCGCCTCGTCCTGCGCGCGGGCCACCCGGTCCGTCTCCGCCCGGTACAGCTCCTGCGCCGCCGGCAACAGCTGCGTGCGCATCAGCCCCGACGCCTCGCGCAGGTACGCCGCGCCCACCGGGAAACCCTGCCGGTTGTTCGTCCGCGCCGTCTCGATCAGTCCCGTGTAGACCGGCAGCTGGGCGGCCAGTGTCGCGGTCAGGTCGGGGGAGGAGGCCGTCGCCACCGACAGCGCCGCCTGCGCCTGCGCGATGTCCGCCTCGTAGCGTTCGCGCAGCTGAGGAGGTTCCAGCCCACCGGACAGGAACGCGCTCGCCGCTGTCGCGTCGGCGTCCTGCAACGACCGGTAGACCTCCTGCGCCGCGTGCGCGAGCGGTTCCGACTGCGTCGCCAGGTCGTCGAGCGCCCGCTCCTGCCGGCTCACGCTCCACGTCGTCAGCCACCCGCTCGCCAGACTCGCCAGCACCAGCACCACGACGATCAGGCTCAGCCGCCCCGGTGTCGACCGCGCGAGACCGGTGACCCGGCGCACCAGCGCCTGCCGCGGCTGCGAGTCGATCACCACGAGCGGGCCTCCCTGTGGCGGAGCTGTGCACGCGCCCTGGTGATCGTCACCACTGCGCGTGGCGTAACTGTAGGCAGTTGAGGGACACCGCGTGGGAATTACCCACTCATCCCGCGAGGTGTCATCAGGCCGTAACTACCCGATCAAGCTCACCGCTCACGCACGCGTGCAGCCAGGGGCCACCGATCAGGCCCGCGCGGCGATCAGCAGCGCCACTCCGTCGAGGATCATCTCCAGCCCGAACTCGAACGAGTGCTCCGGGCTGAACGCGCTCTGGTGCGCCTCCCCGACAGCGCCGCCGACCCGTGCCGCGACGGGGTAGCGGGCCGGGTCGAACACCGTCATCAGGAACGGAGCCGCCGCGTCCCACCACTGCTGGTCGGTCAGCCCCGTCTCCTTCTCGGTCACCGCCGACGCCGTCAGCCCGCGCGCCGAGTTCTGCACGTGCCCGAGGACCAGGTTGAGCACCGAGTCCATCTCCACGTCGGACAGGCCGATGCCGTCCAGGCCGCGCAGCTCGAAGTCGTACTTCGCCGCCACCTGCGGGCCCAGCACCGTGCGTGACGGCGCCACCTGCAGCAACCACGGATGCCGCCGGTACAACGCCAGGTTCTCCCGCGCGACGTAGGTGAGGTGCGCACGCCACCCGTCGGCGGTCTCGCGCCCGGTCGCCGCCTGGACCGTGTCGACCATGACGTCGATCAGCTCGCCCTTGCCGGGGACGTAGGTGTAGAGCGACATCGTCCCCACGCCCAGCGACTCGGCCACGCGGCGCATCGACAGCGCCTTGAGCCCGTCGGCGTCGGCCAGCGCGATGCCCGCCTGCACGATGCGGTCCACGTTCAGGTCCGGCTTGCCCTTGCGGCTCGTGCGCTCCTGGGTGCGCCACAGCAACGCCAGCGTCCGTGCCGGGTCACCGCTGCCCGTGTGTTCGATCACGAACGTGACCCTACCGTACCGTATGGTGTACGGTACATAGTATGTTCGCGCCTGCCGACCCGCCAAGACTCGGACAGTTCGACGGAAAACCCCTGCTCGAAGCTTTGCCTGACGCGCTGAACGACGACGGTTACTGGGGAGTGGCCACCGCTACCGCGCTCAACCTCATCGCCCGCGGCCGGATCGTGCCCAGCGTGACCGGCGCCGGCCACGACACCTGGCGGATCGGACCCCTCGACCACGCCGACGAACTGCACCTGCGGCAGCTCGCGGCGCACGGCGACTACGACGAGCTGCGCCAGTTCCTCGACGCCGTCGCCGACGTGCTGCCGCGCACCGGAGCTGGACCGTTCGCCGGCGTCGAACCCCGCGAGGTGCCCGAGCTCAAGACGTGGGCGGACGAGCAGATCAAGCTCTCGTTGCGCATCGAGACGACGGACGACCTGCGGTTCCGCGCGATCGTGCAGGTCCGCGGCATCACCGACCCCTACCCGCGGGACGTGCGCGGCTCCGGCCGCGAGCTCGACGCCATCCGCGCGATCGGCCGCGCCACCTGGCCACCGCTGCAACGACTCCTCGACCAGGCCGAGCTCACCGACGACGAGGTCGCCGAGCTCACCGACGACGAGGTCGCCGAGCTCCTCGGCACCGACATCGAGGTCCACTGGCCCAAGAACCTCACCACCTCGCTGTCCGCGAAGGCCGTCATCGGCGAGCCGAGCGGCAAGTTCACGGCAGACGACCTGCTCACGTTCAACTGGCAGCTGGCACTCGGCGGCTCGGCCCTGACCGACGCCGAGATGGACGTCATCGCCGAAGCCAGCCGCCCGGTCGTCCGGCTGCGCGACCAGTGGGTGCTCGTCGACCCGAAGCTCCGGCAGAAGGCACGCCGGCAGCTCGCCCCCATCACCGCCGTCCAGGCCGTCACCGCCGCCCTCACCGGCACCGCGGTCATCGACGGCGAACACGTCGACGTCGCCCCGCACAGCCTCACCACCGCGATCACCACCATCCCCGAGATCGAGGCACCCGCAGAACTCCGGGCGACACTGCGCGACTACCAGCTCCACGGCCTTCGCTGGCTCGCCCACATGACCGGCCTCGGCCTGGGCGCCTGCCTCGCCGACGACATGGGCCTCGGCAAGACCATCACGCTCATCGCCCTGCACCTGCACCGCCGCCACGAGAAGCCGACCCTGGTCGTCTGCCCGGCCTCACTGCTCGGCAACTGGGAACGCGAGATCCACCGGTTCGCTCCGGGAACCCCCGTCACCCGCTACCACGGTCCACAACGGGCGCTCGCCGACACCGGCGTCGTGCTCACCACCTACGGCACCATGCGCCTGGACGCCGAGGCACTGCGCAACCACAGCTGGGGCATGGTCGTCGCCGACGAGGCCCAGCACGTCAAGAACCCGCACTCCGGCACCGCCAAAGCACTGCGCTCGATCCCCGCCGCCGCCCGCGTCGCGTTGTCCGGCACCCCGGTCGAGAACTCGCTGTCCGAGCTGTGGTCCATCCTGGACTGGACGACACCGGGCCTGCTCGGCACGCACCGCGCGTTCCGCACCCGCTGGCCAGAACCCGACGACACCCTCGCCAAGGTCGTCAAACCGTTCCTGCTGCGCCGCCGCAAGTCCGACCCCGGCGTCGCCCCGGAACTGCCCGCGAAGACCGAGACCGACCTGCCCGTCTCGCTCACCGCCGAGCAGGCCGCCCTGTACGAGGCGCTGACCAGGGAGATCCTCGATCAGATCGCGGGCAGCGACGGCATGGCCCGGCGCGGTCTCGTGCTCAAGCTGCTGACCGGTCTCAAGCAGATCTGCAACCACCCGTCGCACTACCTCGGCCACTCCACGTTGCAGGGCACGTCCGGCAAGCTCGACCTGCTCGACGAACTGCTCGGCACGATCGTCGCCGAGGAAGGCTCGGTGCTGATCTTCACCCAGTACGTCGGCATGGCCCGCCTGCTCGAACAGCACATCAAGCAGCCCACGCGCTTCCTGCACGGCGGCACCCCCGTGCCCCGGCGCGAGCAGATGGTCGACGACTTCCAGCAGGGCCGCGCCCCGGTCTTCCTGCTGTCGCTCAAGGCCGCAGGCACCGGGCTCAACCTCACCAGGGCCGACCACGTGATCCACTTCGACCGCTGGTGGAACCCCGCGGTCGAGGACCAGGCCACCGACCGCGCCTACCGCATCGGCCAGACCAGGCCGGTCCAGGTCCACAAGCTCGTCACCGAGGGCACCGTCGAGGAACGCATCGCCGCGCTGCTGCAGGACAAGCGCGACCTCGCCGACGCCGTCCTGCACGGGGGAGAGGCCGCCTTCACCGAACTGACCGACGCGGAACTCGCCGAACTCGTCCAGCTCAGGAGCCTCTAGATGACCGCACGCGGATTCGCCGCGTTCCCCAAGGTGAAACGCCGCGTCGCCACCACCTGGTGGGGCAAGGCCTGGGTCAAGGCACTGGAGGACACCGCCCTCGACACTACCCTGCTGCGCCTGGGCCGCCGCTACGCCCACGCCGGCGTCGTCGGCCCGATCACCGTCAGCCCCGGCCGCCTGCACGCCCAGGTGCACGACGACGACACGGTCTACAGCACCACGGTCCTCGTGCCCGAGCTGACGGAAGTCCAATGGGGACGGTTCCTCGACCGCGTCGCCGAACACGCCGGGCACATCGCCGCCCTGCTGGACAACGACATGCCGCGCGATCTCGTCGCGGCCGCAGAAGAGTCCGGTGTGGACCTGCTGCCCGGCATCGGCGACCTCGAACCCGACTGCGACTGCGAGGGCTGGGAGCTGCCGTGCCGGCACGCCGCCGCGCTCGCGTTCCAGGTCGGCTGGCTGCTCGACGCGGACCCGTTCGTGCTGCTGCTGTTGAAGGGCAAGCCGGAGCAGGAACTCCTCGACGCGCTCAAGCAACGGGTCGCGGGGCCCGTCGGGACCAGAACATCTGTGGTGGTTTCGCGCGACGTCGCAGGTCAGCTGCCCGCGAAACCCGGCCTTCCGGCCACCACACCTGTGGTGCTCGCGGTCGAGCCGCCGCCGGGGTACGACGCTGCGGAACTGACGGCGCTGATGGAGATCGCGGCGAAGCGGGCACGCGCGCTGCTGCGGTCCGGCACTCTGGATGAGTGATCAGCGAGAAGCAGAAGATGATGAACGGGCAGCTGTACAAGGACTCCGACCCCGAACTGGTCGCCGAACGCCGTCGCGCACAGCAGCTTGTGGACGAGTTCAACGCCACCCGCGACGACGCCGTCATCAAGGAGCTCCTGGGGTCCATCGGCGAGGGCTCGTGGGTCATGCCGCGGTTCCAGTGCGACTACGGCTACCAGATCCACCTGGGCTCCAACAGCTTCCTCAACTACGACGCCATCCTGATGGACTGTGCCACGATCACCATCGGTGATGACGTCTCCATCGGCCCGCGCGCGCAGCTGCTCACCGCGCTCCACCCGATCGAGGACCACGAAGCCCGCCGTCAGCGCTTCGAGACCGCCGCGCCGATCACCATCGGGAACAACGTGTGGCTCGGCGGGGGCGTCATCGTCTGCGCGGGCGTGACCATCGGCGACAACGCGGTGATCGGCGCGGGCAGCGTCGTCACCCGCGACATCCCTCCGCGCGTGCTCGCCGTTGGCAACCCGTGCAAGGTGATCCGTGACCTTTGAGCGGGCGATCGAGCACGTCACAGCACGCTCGCGCGGCGGTCCGCTGCCACGCGAGCTGCGCGTGACGCTCAACTTCCACCCCGGCCGCGGTGTGCTCGAAGCCCTGGCTCGCGACGGCGTCTACCGCTCCCAGTTCGAGACCGGCACCAGCAACGGCGGCCTCACCGCCCACCCCGGCGGTGCCCGCTGGGACTGGGAGAGCCGTCTGTTCGGTGGCGCCTACGACACCGCGAACCCCGCCGACCGCCCCAAGTACGGCGCGCTCAACCACCGCCGGCTGCCCTGCGGCGGCGCGCCCAGGTTCGGCTCGGCGCACCTGCGGCTGAAGGAGGACGTCCTCGACCGCACGACCTTCTGCTACCCGGACAGCGTCTTCGAGCCCGTCCACTTCGGCACCGCGCAACGGTTCGCGCTGATCGAACTGGCCGACGCCGACGACCGCGGCCCGCTCGACGACTACATCGAGGCCCACGTCCACGGCCCCGTCACGCTCGACGACGTGGAAGCCCTCGTGCTGGACCCGAGCTTCACCGGCGACATCGGCCTGCCGTGCCCGGTCGAACGGCACGACGGCTTCCGGCTGTCCACAGAGGAGCTCCAGCGCAACGCGGACTTCCGCACCCCGGAGTCCGTCGCACTGGGACTGGAGATCGCCGAGGACGGGTTCGTCGACCCGCGCATCCTCGAGAACGCCGACGCGCCACCACAGGTCGTCAAACACCTGTGGCACCACCTCGCCCGGTTCGGTTACGCAGGCCGCCGGTAGATCGTCGATCCGCACGTCCGTGAACGCGAGCCCGGCCACGACCGCCGGGACACCGGATGCCCAAGACATGACGTCCGGGCCCCCGGCCACGTTCATCAGCTCAGGTAGAGCGACGCCAGCTGCCGCACCACCGCGGTGACCTGGTCGCGCAGCTCGTCCGGCGCCAGCACCTCCACGTCGCCGCCCATCCGCAGCAACATGCCCGTCGCGTGCCCGACCGACTCGATGGGGATCGTCACCCGCACCCACCCGTCGTCGTCCACAGCGGACTCCTCGGCCGCCCGCGCCACCGCCGGCAGCACGTTCGACGAGAGCGACTCGAAGCCGCGCGGCGACAACCGGATCACCGCCTCCCCGGTGTACTGGCGGGCCTGGAAGTCCTCCAGCGACGCCGTCCAGTGCGCGGCGAGATCGAACCCGGCGGGCCGCTCGAACGACTCGTCGAGCACGGAGGCCGCCTGGATCTGCGACACCCGGTAGGTGGAGATCCGCGACGAACCCTGAGCCACCAGGTACCAGCGGCCGGCCTTCAGGACCAGCCCCAACGGCCGCAGCACGCGCGTCACCTCCTCCGGTGCCTGCCACCGCCGGTAGGAGACCTCCAGCAGCCGTGAGCGCCATACCGCGTCGGCCACGAGCTCCAGGAACGGCGAGCGCTCCGGGTCGTAGTACCAGGCAGGCGCGTCGAGGTGGAACCGCTCCGCCATGTGGGACGCGCGGTCGCGCATGGGCGACGGCAGCGCCGCCATCAGCTTGAGCTGCGCCGCCGACACCGCGTCACCGAGACCCAGCTCGGCGGCCGGCCCCGGCAGCCCCGCCAGGAACAGCGACTCCGCCTCCTGCTCGGTCAGCCCCGTCAGCCGGGTGCGATAGCCGTCGAGGAGCTGGTAGCCGCCGGCCGGACCCGCGTCGCCGTAGAGCGGCACCCCGGCCGCGTGCAGCGACTCCACGTCCCGGTAGATCGTACGGACCGACACCTCCAGCTCGTCGGCCAACGCCTGCGCGGTCATCCGCCCCTTCGTCTGCAGCAGCAGCAACAACGACACCAACCGGCTCGCACGCACGCGGAACACACTGCCACAAGGTGTCAGTGATAGCTCATATGTTCGACCCATGGCTTTCTACGAGAAGGAGCTGGCGGTCAAGGAACCGCTGGTCATCGCGGGCAGGCACGTCAAGCGCTACGAGGTCGTCACTCCCGGCCTCGAGATCACCGACGACATCCGCGCGGCCGCCTACGCGTTCCTGCCCAAGATCTACCCGGACTTCGACGACCCGACCCCGCCCGCCACGGTCACCGTGCTGCACCGCAGTGCCGCGGGCATGTACCTCAACGCCTACAACTGGGTCTGGGACAACGTCCTGCACTGCCGCACCGCGGTGTCCGGCGACCAGCCGTTCCTCGGCTCGACCGACCCCGACCTCACACACTTCAGCGTCATCCCGAAGGACCTCATCGGCTGCGTGTGGGAGCTGCCGCCGTTGTCGCACGAACGCACCGCGTGGGTGCGGCACGTGCTGGACCCCGACAAGCCCGACTTCGAGTCGTACCTGCTGGACACGATGGCCGAGGGACTGGTGGGCAGATGAGGGACTGGCAGGGGGCGCCGTCCCGCTGAAATCGGGTGGACGGCGGCGTTAGGTTCGCAGGCATGACCACTCCGGAAACCGTTGTGCGCGTGCTGGCCGAACCGTCGAGACTGCGGGCGTTCGCCGCCGTCGTCCTCGGTGCGGGAACCCTGGCCGACGTCGCCGCCGCGTCCGGGCTGTCGGTCAAGGACGCCGGCACCGCACTGCGCAAGCTCCGCGAGGCCGGGCTGGTCGAGGGGGACCCGGCCCGGCCTGCCGACCTGAAGCCGCTGGCCGCGACGCTCACCGAGCCGATGCCCGCCGACGGGCTGGCGCCGTTCGTGCGCGGCGACAGGCTGATCTCGCTGCCGGTCGCGCACGACCGCCGCCGCAAGATCCTCGAGCACATCGCGTCCAAGGCGTTCGTGCCGCAGACGTACTACGAGGAGAACGAGATCAACGAGCGGCTGCAGGCGTGGTGCGAGGGCGGGGAGATCGACCACGTCACCATCCGCCGCTACCTCGTGGATCTCGGGCTGCTGGAGCGCGGCGGAGGCCTCTACCAGGCTCAACCCCTGCCGATGTAGGGCATGGTCGTGGCCATCACGGTCATGAACTGCACGTTCGCGTTGAGCGGCAGCTTAGCCTGGTACAGCACCGCGTCGGCCACGTGCTGCACGTCGAACGTCGGCTCCGGCCTGGTCTCGAAGTTCGCCTGCAGCACGCCCTGGCCCATCCGCTCGGTCAGCGCCGTCGCGGCGTTGCCGATGTCGATCTGCCCGCACGCGATGTTGTGCGCGCGGCCCTCCAGCGACAGCGACTTGGTCAGCCCGGTCATCGCGTGCTTGGTCGCGTTGTACGCCACCGCGTGCGGGCGCGGCACCGTCGCCGAGATCGAGCCGTTGTTGATGATCCGGCCACCGCCGCCGGTCTTCATCACCCTGAACGCCTCGCGGGCGCACAGGAACGCGCCGGTCAGGTTCACACCGACGACCTTCTCCCACGCGCTGAGGCTGAAGTCCTCGATCGGCGTGGCGCGGACGTTCGTGCCCGCGTTGTTGAACAGCACGTCCACGCGTCCCCACCGCTCGACCACGGCCGCGAACAACGCGACGACCGAGTCCTCACGCGACACATCGGTCGGTACAACCAGGGCGGTCTCGGCGAAACCCTCGGCGGTCTCGTGCAGCGCGTCCTCGCGCCGCCCGGCCAACGCCACCTGGAATCCCGCAGCCAGCAGGGTTCGCGCCGCAGCACGACCCACGCCGGAACCCGCTCCCGTCACAACCGCGACCGCCATCGGTGATCTCCCCTCGATCCAGTGATTGTGGTCAGTGTCCCGTGTGGAGTAATTACCTTGCGTGGAGTGTGAAGAGGACAGCTGCCTGCTGTGTGGCGGCACGGGGACCATGTCGTGGCAGCAACCCGTTCCGGGGCCGGAAGGGCTTGTGCTGCACGAGATGTCGCACCCGTGCCCCCGTGGCTGTTCGGGGTGGTGGAAGCTTCCGAACGGTGACCGCGGAGGCGTCGTCGCAGGGAATGTCGCACGTGCCAACGAGATTCCGGCGGGACCGTCCACCACGGCCTGATCACCGAGCGTGAACAGTGGGGGTCACCCATTATTGTCGGGACGGTCCCTGCTTGGCGGCTGCGTCCACTCGGAGTAGAGGCGGACACTGTTGTTCTGTGAAGGAGTGCAGCCGTTGCCTTGGTTCTGGGCTCAACGAGGACCGGACCGCCTGCCGGGTCTGCGGTGGGATCGGTCAGGTCCCCGACCGGTAGCCGAGGCTATTTCTTCGTCATCAGGGTCGGGCCGAGGATCCGGCGGGCGATCCGCCGTGTCAGCGACTTCGGCTGGCGTGCGGGCGCCGGCCTGGGCGCCGGGGGAGCCTCCACAGGAGTGGTGGCGGGGATGGTTGCCGCTTCCGGTTCCTTGGTCGTCGTGATCTTCGCGAACACCTGGGTCTCCGGCTCAACACTGCCGGGCTGCTGCTCGATCGGCACGCGAAGATCTTGCCATCGCGGTTCCGCGCGCCTTCCGTGAGGGGTTACGCCCTGGTACGGCGTGACCCACGTCACGCAGCACACTGTGCGGTGACGGCCCCAGGCGGAGTGTGATGACTGAGACGACCGAGCGTGCGGACGTGGGGCCGCCGCCGGACGCGCAACTGTGGGAACAGATCGCCCGAGGTGACCACGCCGCGTTCACCGAGCTCTTCGAACGCCACGCCGAGGCCGTGTGGAACTACGCCTACCGGCTTACCGCCTCCTGGTCGCAGGCGGAGGACCTGCTCTCGGCGACCTTCCTGACGGCCTGGCGCAAGCGCGGCGAGGCCCAGCTGGTGCGCGACTCCGCCCTGCCCTGGCTCTACACCGTGACGGCGAACCGCGTCCGCACCGAGTGGCGCGCGTCCCGCAGAGCGGTGCGGCTGGTCGCGAGGCTCGCCCCGCAGCACGAGCGCGACCACGCCGACGAGGTCGCCGCCCGCACCGACGCCCAGCGCCGCCTCGCCCTGGTGGTGGCTGCCATCGCGAAGCTGCCGCCGGCCGAGCGGGAGATCGCCCAGCTGTGCCTGCTCGGCGACGTCTCGACCGCCGACGCCGCCACGCTCCTCGGCATCGCCGAGTCGAGCGTCCGCGCCCGCGTCTCCCGCACCCGTGCCCACCTGCGCGAGCTGACCTCGGAGGACACGCCGTGATCGACCAGCTGCCCGAGAACCGCACCCTGCCCGACGACGTCCGGATGCGCGCCCGCCGGCGCCTCTCCGAGGGCATGGCTCCCGGCGCCCGCGCCGGCAGGCCGACCCTGATCGCCGCCGGCGTCAGCCTCCTGGCCGCGGGCGCGGTCTTCGCCTCGCAGGCACTGCTCGGCGGCAACGCCGAGGTCGCCGGTCCGCCCTCCTACCCCAACAACGGCCAGCTGGTCGGCAAGGACCGCGCGGTGATCAACCACGTCGAACGCGGCAGGGTCGACCCGGACGTCCTGTCACGGTGCGTGGCCGCCGCCAAGGCCCACCCGCCTGTTTCGGCGTGGCAGACCATCGCCACCAGCCACAAGGCCGGCACCGTCCTCACCGCCTTCCGCGGCCCGACCGGCGTGTTCTTCTGCGCGAACACCGTCACCACGACCACGATCTCCAACCCGGACCCCCTCCAGCTCGAAGAGGGCCGCCGCAAGGTGAGGATCCTGTTCACCACGCCCAGCGGCACCATGGCGGGGCTGGTCTCGCCGGACGTGAAGTTGCTCAGCCTCGCCCGCATCGGCGACCGGGGCACCGACAACACCGGGCCCGCGCTGGTCGACGGGCTCTTCCTCGCCCCGAGCGGCTTCACCAAGGCCGAGAACGGCACGCAGGCGCTGGCCAACGGCGAGCACTTCGCCGTGCGGGGCGTCCCGAAACCGACCGCGTCCGTCGTCGACCGGCCGCTGCCACCCGCGGACCGCAGCACACCCGAGGCGCTCAAGCTCGCCGAGTGCATGCGCGACCGGCCGATCCCGGACGCCGCCCAGTTCGCCCACACCCTCACCGTCCGGCTCAGCGCCACCAGCACCGTCCGGCTCGGCCGGTTCGGCGACCTGCTGCTCTACTGCATGGACCAGCGCAAACCGGTGAACGGCAGGGTGCTCGACCGCGACGACCTGGACGAGGTCCGCGGCGAGACCATCGCCTCGGTCGGCGCCTTCTACGACTTCGCACCGGAGACGCTGCTGGAAGACGGGGAGGTGGACCACCTGGTGAGCAACACCTCCGCGGCCACCGGCCTGATCACCGATCCGCGCGTCGCGTCGATCACCTACACCCGGCCCGGCACGGCCGACCTGCCGGCCTCGATCGGCAACGGCACGTTCGTCCTCGTCGCGCCGCTGATCGACCGGCACCCCGACGCACGTGTCGTCGTGCGCGACGCGGCCGGCACGGTGCTGGAGACGATCAAGCCCGGGGACGTGCCGTAAACGGATGGACAGCGGCGTCAGGATCTCGGTTGTGGAGACCGAACGCCTGACGCTGCGCCCGCTGGTGCCCGACGACCTGCCGGAACTGCGGAGGCTGCACGGCGATCCCGAGGTGATGCGGTTCCTCGACCAGGACAAGCCGGAGGACGTGCTCGCCGACGACTGCTTCCGCGCGGCGATCGAGAAGTCCAGCGGCCGGTTCGTCGGCTGGTTCGAGTTCCTGGAGACCGGCGACGGCACGGCCGAGCTCGGCTACCGGCTGCACCGCGGGTTCTGGGGTCTCGGGTACGCCACCGAGGGCGGGAAAGCCCTGATCGAGCGCGGTTTCACGACCGGCGGGGTGCAGCGGGTCGTCGCCACCACGATGTTCGTCAACGCCGGATCGCGCCGCGTGATGGAGAAGTGCGGGCTGCGGCACGTGCGCACGTTCCACCTCGACTGGGACGAACCGCTGACCGGTAGTGAGCACGGTGAGGTCGAGTACGCGTTGACCAGGGAGGAATGGCTGGCGGCCAAGAACCGTTCGAATTGGTGAACGTTAGGGGGAACGAACATGTGGCAGACCGATCTGGTCGATCTGGACGCGTACTTCGCACGCACGGGAGCGTCTTCGTCGAGTTCTCTGAAGGAATTGCATGAGGCGCACGTACGCGCCATCCCGTTCGAGAACATCGACGTGATGCTCGGTCGCGTGCCGTCATTGGACCTGGCCGACATCCAGGCCAAGCTCGTGGGCCGTCGCCGCGGCGGCTACTGCTACGAACACCAGCTGCTGTTCACCGCGGTGCTGGAACGTCTCGGGTACACGGTCGCGCGGCGGATGAGCCGGGTGATGACCGGGCCGCGCACGCACTTCATGTCGATCGTGGACAACCACCTCGTCGACGTCGGCTTCGGCGCCGGGATGCTGCACCCGATGCCGCTGGTCGACGGCGCGGTAGTGGACCAGGCCGGGTGGCCGCACCGGTTGCGGCGCGTCGGCCGGCGCTGGGTGCTGGAGAAGCAGTCAGCGGACGGCTGGCAGCTGCAGCACGCGTTCGAGGACGACGTCGAGCAGCAGCCCATCGACTACACGATGGCCAACTACTACGTCGCCACGCACGAGCGGTCGCCGTTCAGCCGCCAGCTGGTCGTCATGCGGCTCGCACCGGGTCTGAGCCGCCGTCTGGTCGGCTCCACGCTCACGATTGAACACGCGGGAGCGGAACCTGAGAATTCTCAGGTTGAAAACCTCGCGGAAACGCTGGAATCGCTGGACATCTCGCTTACCGAGAGGGAGCTGAGTCACATCGGCGCAATTCCGGGAACACCGGTGGGTGCGCGTTCGTAGTACTGAACATAAGGGGATCGCATATCGGAGGTGTTGCACATGACCACCGCGACTCCGTTCACCGCAGGAGCCACCAACGCCGCAGGCGTCAACGCTCTGCCCACCCCGCCCACGGGCTGGCCGATCGGTTCCTACGCGACCTACGAAGAGGCGCAGCGAGCTGTCGACCACCTGGCTGACAACGACTTCCCGGTCGCCGACGTCACGATCGTCGGCGTCGAGCCGATGATCGTCGAACGCGTCACCGGTCGCCTGACCTGGGGCCGCGTCCTCGGCGCGGGTGCCGCGTCGGGTGCCTGGTTCGGTCTGTTCGTCGGTCTGCTGCTGGGTCTGTTCTCGACCGGCGGCGCTCTCGCCCCGATCGTCACGGGTCTGGTCGTCGGTACCGTCTTCGGTCTGGCCGGTGCCGCGATCCGCTACTCGGCCCAGCGCGGCCGCCGCGACTTCGCGTCGACCACGCAGCTGGTGGCGGGCCGCTACGACGTCCTGAGCCACCCGCGCAACGCCGAGCGCGGCAAGGAAATGCTGACCACCCTGGCCTGGCGGTCATGAGCCGCTGACGGACCTGCCGGTTCAAGAGGAGAGGAAACGCCGTCCCTTCCAGGGGCGGCGTTTCTGCATACTTGCCCCCGTGACTGGGGGAAGTGTGCGCGAGCTGGTGACGACGCACTGGTGGCGGACGGTGCCGGTGGTCGCGGCGGTGATCATCACCGCCTGGGGCGACGTCTCGATGTTGGCCGTCCTTCCGACGCTGGTGTGGTGCGTGGCGCTGGCCCGCACCCGGCGAGGTGATGCGCGCACACCTCACGTCTCGGGGCTTCACCCCGGCTAGCCCGCTCGTTGCTGAGCGGATGTGCCGGCACACGGGCGTTTTTGTGCCGTATGTGGTGTGCGCTGAGCTGCGCGACAGGGCGCCGGGCAGCGTGCGAGTCACCTGGTACGTCGAGTGACTGGCGCACGCCGCCGGAGCCGAAAGCGGTCGGCAGGAAGCCGAAGGTGAGCGTCGACCAGATCGTCGCCGCGGCGATCGCGGTGGCCGACCGCGAAGGGCTCGGCGCGATGTCGATGGCCCGCGTCGCACAGGAACTGTCGGTCGGCACGATGTCGCTCTACACGCACGTGCCCGGCAAGGCCGAGCTCATCGACCTGATGGCCGACACCGTGCTGCAGGAACGCGATCTCACGCCCGACGGCACGTGGCGTGAACGCATCAAGCACTACGCCGACCGCACACGCGCGGTCTACCAGGCACACCCGTGGATGCGTGACGTGTCGATGGTGCGCCCGCCGCTCGGGCCGGGGCTGATGGACGGCCAGGAGTTCGTGCTCGCGGCGCTGGCCGACTCCGGTCTGGAGCCGCGGCAGGTGACCATCGCGCACGTGGCGGTCGAGGGGTTCGTCCACGGCGCGGCCGCGTCCGAAGTGGACGATCGGCAGCTGGAGGTCGTGACCGGCGAGTCCGGTGACTCGTGGTGGGGCTCGCGACAACTGTTCTGGGACGACTACTTCGACGTCGAGCGCTACCCGACCATGACGAGCCTGTGGAACGCCGGCGCCTACGACATCGAGGGCACGCTCGCGGACAGCGTGCGGAAATCGTTCGACTACGGGCTGGAGAAGCTGCTGGACGGAATCGAAGGGGGCATGCGATGACGATCCTGGTGACCGGCGCGACGGGCCACGTCGGCCGGTTGGTGGTGCGAGGACTGACGGGCCACGTGCGGGCGGTGACGCGCAATCCCGCCAAGGCGAACTTCCCGGACGGCGTGGAGGTGGTGAAAGCCGACCTCGACGACCCGGACAGCCTCCCGTTCGACGGCGTGGACAAGCTCTACCTGTTCGTGCACCCGCCGACCGCGCAGGAAGTGGTCGACCGCGCGGTGAAGGCAGGCGTGCGCAGGATCGTGACGCTGTCGTCGGGTGCGGTGACCTACGGCTACGACACCAGCCACCACCTGCCGGTCGAGCAGGCCGTCGAGGCGTCCGGCCTCGAGTGGACCCACCTGCGGCCCGGCGAGTTCGCGACCAACAAGATCGATCTGTGGGGCCCCTCGATCCGCACGGACGGCACGATCGTGCACCCCGACCCGGACGCGTTCGGCCAGCCGATCCACGAGGCCGACATCGCCGAGGTGGCGGTCAAGGCCCTGCTGGAGGACGGCCACGCGGGCAAGGCCTACAACCTGTCCGGCCCACCGCAGCTCACCCAGCGGGACATGGCGGCGGCACTCGGCGAGGCGCTCGGCCGCGAGCTGCGGTTCGTCGACGTCACGGCAGAGGAGGCGCTCGCCTACTACATGAGCGTCGGCTGGGAGGAGGAGATCGCCCGCTACATCCTCGGGCTCGGCGGCTACGAGGGTGGCGAGCCGGACGACTTCAGCGACTACGAGTTCGTGGTGTCGCAGGACTTCGAGGCGGTGACCGGCAAGCCGTACCGGACGTTCGCGCAGTGGGCGCGTGATCACGTCGCCGACTTCACCGCAGAATGACCGGGTGAAGCTGATCGCGACCGACCTCGACGGCACGCTGCTGCGCGACGACCGGACCGTCTCGCGCCGCACGCTCGACGCGTTGCGCACCGCCACCGAGTCGGGCGCCGAGGTCGTGTTCGTGACGGCACGGCCGCCGCGGTTCGTCGACGCCCTCACGACAGGTCTGGTGGGCACGGCGATCTGCAGCAACGGCGCGATCGTCTACGACATCGGCGAACGGCAGGTCGTCAGCTCCCGTCCGCTGGCGGTGGCCGCCGCCCGCAAGGTGGCGGCCACGCTGCGGGAGGCGGTGCCGTCGGTCGGTTTCGGCGTCGAGACCGGCCACCACGTCAGGTACGAGCCGTCCTACGTGCTGCGCATGCCCGAGGACGCCGCCGCCGAGCAGCCGGTCGCGGTGCTCGACGACCTGTGGGCGGTGCCGTTCGTGAAGCTGCTGGCGCACTCGGCCGAACACAGCGCGGACTTCATGGTCGCCGCGGCCGAAACCGTCGCCGGCGGCGAAGCGCAGTTCACCCACTCCGGCGGCCACGGCCTGCTGGAGGTCAGCGCGCTCGGCGTGGGCAAGGCCGCTGCGCTGGCCGCTCTGTGCGCCGAGCGGGGCATCGACGCCGCTGACGTCGTGGCGTTCGGCGACATGCCCAACGACCTGTCGATCCTGCGCTGGGCCGGCCTCGGGTACGCCATGGCCAACGCACACGAGGCCGTGCTCGCCGCCGCGGACCGTCGCACGCTCACCAACGAGGAGGACGGCGTGGCCGTCGCACTCGAAGATCTGTTCAGCCGCTGATCACCCGGTCGATTTCGGCACCTCCCGTTCGACGTCTCTGCAAGGGGAGAGAGAACGAGGAGGTCCGGTGCGGTTCATGGTGTTCGTCAGGAGCCCGAAACCGTTGGCGGCGCTGCACACCGACACCCTGCTGCGCGCGGGCGTCCTGCTCGACGCGGGCGACCTGGTGCCCCACGCGTTCGGGGTGTCCGGGTACTGGCTCATCGACGTCAGGAGCTGGGAGGAGGCCGTGGAACGCGTCCGGCGCATCCCCCTTCCGGCGTGCGTCGTGGAAATACGGGAGTTGCCTGTGGTCTGATGCCCCCATGGGGGCTACCACCTCGGTGCACCGCACCATCGACGCGGTCTGGCGGATGGAGTCGGCGAAGGTCATCGCGGCGCTCGCCCGGTACGTGCGCGACGTGGGCCTCGCCGAGGAGATGGCCCAGGACGCCCTGGTCGCGGCGCTGGAGCAGTGGCCGGCCGAAGGCGTGCCGAAAAACCCGGGCGCGTGGCTCATGACCACGGCCAAGCGGCGCGCGATCGACCAGATCCGGCGGCGGGAGAACTTCAACCGCAAGGTCGAGGAGATCGGGCGCGAGGTCCAGGAGGTCACGCCGGACGCCAGCGAGGGCATCGAGGACGAGATCGGCGACGACCTGCTGAGCCTCATCTTCACCGCCTGCCACCCCGTGCTGGGCACCGAGGCGCGGGTGGCGCTGACGTTGAAGATGCTGGGCGGCCTCAAGACCGAGGAGATCGCCCGCGCGTTCCTGGTCAGCGACTCGACCGTGGCCCAGCGCATCGTCCGCGCCAAGAAGGCCCTGGCCGACGCCGGTGTGCCGTTCGAGGTCCCCGAAGGCCCCGAACTGGCGACGCGGCTCGCGTCCGTCCTCGAGGTGATCTACCTGATCTTCAACGAGGGCTACTCCGCCACCCAGGGCGACCACTGGATGCGCCCCGAACTCTGCGCGGAGGCGCTGCGGCTCGGCCGCGTGCTCGCCGAACTGGCACCGAAGGAAGCCGAGGTCCACGGCCTGGTCGCGCTGATGGAGATCCAGGCCTCCCGCGCCAAGGCCCGCACCGGCCCCGGTGGTGAGCCCGTGCTGCTGCTCGACCAGGACCGCAGCAAGTGGGACTGGCTGCTCATCGGCCGCGGTCTCAAGGCCCTCGAACGGGCCGAGGGGCTCAACCAGCCGCCCGGCCCCTACTACGTGCAGGCCGCTCTAGCCGCGTGTCACGCCCGCGCGCGCAAGGCCGAGGACACCGACTGGCAGCGCATCGCCTCGCTCTACCAGGTGCTCGCGAGGATCTCGCCGTCACCGATCGTCGAGCTCAACCGCGCGGTGGCGTTGTCGATGGCCTTCGGTCCCGCCGACGGTCTCGCCCTGGTGGACGAGATCGCCGGCGAGAAGGCGTTGCAGGGCTACCACCTGCTGCCCAGCGTCCGCGGCGACTTCCTGGTCAAGCTCGGCCGGTTGAAAGAGGCGAAGGCCGAGTTCGAGAAGGCCGCCTCGCTCACCCGCAACGAACGCGAGAAGACGCTGCTGCTCGAACGGGCCGCCGCCTGCGACTAGGTGAGGGCGAGCTTCACGCCGAGCGCCGCGAACGAGGCGGCGAAGCACCGCCGCAGCCACACCATCACCCGCGGCCGGGACAGGACCTGGTCGCGCATCGACGCGGCGAAGAGCCCGTACACGACGAAGCCCGCGAACGTCATCGCCATGAACACCGCGCTCAGCTGCACCATCTGCGCCGGTGTGGTGGCGAACTGCGGCAGGAACGCCACGAAGAAGATCGTCAGCTTGGGGTTCAGCACGTTGAGCAGCACGGCGTTGACGATGATCTTCGTCGCCGACGCCCGCGGCGCGTCGGCGGAGACCACGAGCTCGCTCTTGTCCCGCAACGTGCTCCACGCCAGGAACACCAGGTACGCGACCCCGAGGTACTTCACGATCTCGAACGCCAGCGCGCTCGCGTGCAGCAGCGCGGCCAGCCCGGTGACAGTGGCGACCACCTGCGGCACGATTCCCAGCGTGCAGCCGAACGCGGCGATCACGCTCGCGCGCCGGCCGTGGGCCAGACCGGCGGACAACGTGTACAGCACACCGGTGCCGGGTGTGGCGACCGCGATCAAGGTCGTGATCAGGAATGCGAGACTCATGTCGATCACTGTGCCGCTCAAGCGGTCCAGAAAGCAGAGCCAAATCTTGTTTCTCAAAATGGACCACTTCGGATGTCGAGGTGCCAGGAGCGGCTCCGTCCCAGGGGTACAAGCAACCGAGGAGGCACACCGAATGGCAGTCAAGGCCATGCACCACGTCGGCATCACCGTCACCGATCTCGCGGCCGCGGTCGCGTTCTTCGAGGAGCTCGGCCTGGAGCTCGAAGGAAAGATGCACATGGAGGGCCCGTTCGTCGACGGCGTCATCGGGCTCGACGGCTCCCGCAGCCAGATCGCGATGCTACGCACCCCGGACGACCGGTACCGGATCGAGTTCAGCGAGTTCCAGGCGCCGCAGAGCATCGACGGCAGCTCGCACGCCCCGATTCACGCCGTCGGCCTGCGGCACATCGCCTTCGTCGTGGACGACCTCGACGACACCCTCGCCCGCCTCCGGCCGCACGGCGCCGAGCTGGTGCGCAACGTCGAGACGTACCAGGACATCCTGCGGACCTGCTACGTCCGCGGCCCCGAGGGGATCCTCGTCGAGCTGAGCGAGTTCTTCAGCTGAGCGCCCGCGCGTACGCCGTGGGGGAGACGCCGACGGTCTGGGTGAAGTCGCGCACGAGGTGGGCCTGGTCGCTGTAACCGAGATCAGCGGCCAACCGCGCCCACTCCACCTCGGACTCGGCGCGTTCCAGCGCCTCGTGGATGCGGTAGCGCAGGATGACCCACTTCGGGCTCACCCCGACGTGGTCCGCGAACAGCCGTTGCATCGTCCGCACCGCCACACCCTCGGCGCGCGCGAAGTCCGCGACCCGCCGGATCTCCCGGTCGTCACGGATCTGCTGGACCAGGTCCATCGCCAGCGTCGCCTGCGGATCCTCGTGTGGCCCCATCCTCAGCAGGAACCGATCGAGTGCGGCGACCCGCCCGTCCTCGTCCTCCTCGCCCAGCACCAGCTCCGCGGGAACGTCGGTGAGCCGCACGTGCCGGCCGGTCCAGTGCGACACCGGCTCGGCGCGGAACGGCCGGAACCCGCCGGGCCGGAACTGCACTCCCGCGACGGCAACCCGGCCGTGCAGCGTCCGGCTGAAGAGCCCGAGCCCGACACCGGCGATCTCCGGGTGCGCGTACCCGTGTTCGAAGACGAGGTTCACGGACGGATGCGGCACCACGTGCGAGGTGTAAGGCGTGTCGAGCGAACCGTCGATCAGCCAGTAGTGCTCCAGGTACGGCTGCAGCTCGGCACAGGGCAGACGACGCCGGAACCGCACGCGGGCGAACAGCTCACGCGCGTCCACGATTCCCCTGGTGTCCCGGCGCGGCCCCTGCACGCCAGTGATCCTAGGTTGGCGCGTTTTTTCAAGAACGCCGAACCGCGCGGAAATAGCGTCGAGCCATGAAGCTCAGCGTTCTGCTCGATCGTGCCCGTGACCACGCACTGCCCGTCATCGCGAACATCGGTGACGACGACCTGACCAAGCCCACCCCGCGCGCTGACTACGACGTCCGCGCCCTGCTCGACCACCTGCTGCACGTCGTCGTCGAGTTCCAGAAGCTCGCCGTCAAGCAGGACGCCGACTTCAGCCACACCCCGTCCTATCCGGACTGGCGCGCGCAGTTCCCCGCCGAGACGGCGAAGCTCGTCGAGGCGTGGGGGCAGCCCGGAGCGGACGAGGGCATCGCCGGCAGCATGAACATGCCCGCACAGACCGTGGGCGGGCTTGCGTTGCTCGACCTGACCATCCACGCCTCGGACCTCGCGCAGGCGACCGGACAGCGCTTCGAGCCCGACACCGAGGTGCTCGCCGAGGTCGCGGGCCTCGTCGCCCAGATGGGGCCGATGGCCCAGGAGTGGAACGTGTTCAAGGCGCCCGTCGAGGCACCGGCCGACGCCTCACCGTTCGAGCGGGTCCTGGCCGACACCGGCCGCAACCCGCGCTGGAGTGCTTGACTGGCGGCATGATGACCATCGGGATGCTCGGCGGGATGAGCTGGGAGAGCAGCGCGGAGTACTACCGCCTCGCGAACACGATCGTGCGGGAACGCCTCGGCGGCCTGCACTCCGCGAAAGTCGTGCTGCACTCCGTGGACTTCGCCGAGATCGAACGCATGCAGGTCGAGGGCAGGTGGGACGACGCCGGCAAGGCGCTCGCCGAAGCGGCGGCGAGCGTACAGGCGGGCGGTGCGGACTTCCTGCTGCTGTGCACCAACACCATGCACAAGGTGTTCGACCAGGTGCAGGCCGCCGTCGACATCCCGATGATCCACCTCGGCGACACCACCGCCGCCGCGATCAAGAACGCCGGGCTGACCACGGTCGGCCTGCTCGGCACCGGGTTCACGATGGACCAGCCGTTCTACCGCGAACGCCTGGAGTCGCACGGTTGCGCGTCCTGCTCCCGTCCACAGAGGACCGTGCGACCGTGCACCGGATCATCTACGACGAGCTGTGCGTCGGCATCGTCCGGGACGAGTCCAGGCGGGCGTATCAGGACGTGATCTCACGGTTCGAGGGGGCGGAGGGGATCATCCTCGGCTGCACCGAGATCGAGCTGCTGATCACCCAGGCCGACGTGCCGCTTCCGGTGTTCCCGACCACTCGCCTGCACGTCGAGGCGGCCGTTGAGCGGGCCATTCTGTGAATATGTGATGTGATCCACGCCGCAACGCGGCCACGCTGCGAGCTGTCTTAGTCACTGAGGGCTAATCAACCTCCACAGTGAACCAGGGGAGTTCGCGTTGAAACGATCACATCTCGCCGCAGGGCTGACGGCTGTCGTGGTTGCCGCCACGGCAGCCGTTCCTGTTTCGGCGGCACCGCAACAACCAGAGGTGCGTGCGGACGGGCTGACCACCAAGGTCACGCTCGTCACCGGTGACGAGGTCGTCGTCACCAACGGCAAGGTTCAGCCTCGCGCGGGCAGGGGCAGGCAGAACATCGCGTTCCGGACGTTCAAGGATCCGCGGGGCGACCTCCACGTCGTTCCCTCGGACGCCCAGGCCGGGTTGAACTCCGGGGAGCTCGACGAGCGGCTGTTCGACGTCTCGCTGCTGGCCAGATCCGGCTACGACGACGCCTCCAGCAAGACCATTCCGCTGATCGTGCAGGGGCAGGGGATCAGCGCGGCCAACGCGGAGTCGTTGCCGAGCATCGGCGCGCACGCCGTGACGGTCGAGAAGAACGGCGGGTTCTGGTCCGGTGCCCGGGCGGCGGGAACCGGACGGATCTGGCTCGACGGCTTGGTCACCGCGTCGCTGGACCGCAGCGCCGCGCAGGTCGGTGCGCCCCGGGCGTGGGAGAAGGGCTTCACCGGGTCCGGCGTGACGGTCGCGGTGCTCGACACCGGTGTCGACGAGACGCATCCGGACCTCGCAGGCGCCGTCGTCGAGTCGAAGAACTTCAGCGACAGCGACACCACCGACGACCGCTCCGGCCACGGCACGCACGTCGCCGCGACCGTGACCGGTGACGGCACGTACAAGGGCATCGCGCCCGACGCGAAGATCGTCAACGGCAAGGTGCTCGGTGACCACGGCGGCGGCCGTGAGAGCGACATCATCGCCGGCATGGAGTGGGCCGCCACCAAGGCCAAGGTCGTCAACATGAGCCTCGGCAGCCCGTGGCCGGAAGAGGGCACCGACCCGATGTCGCTGGCGCTCAACCGGATCACCGCGCAGACCGGCGCACTGTTCGTGGTCGCCGCCGGCAACTCCGGTGGCGTGGTGGGTTCACCCGCGGCCGCCGACGCGGCCCTCACCGTCGGCGCGGTGGACCGTGACGACAAGCTCGCCGAGTTCTCCTCGCGCGGCCCGCGCTGGGTGAACAACGCGGTCAAGCCCGACATCACGGCGCCGGGCGTGGAGATCGTGGCGGCCAAGGCGAAGAACGGCCAGATCGGCACGCCTGTCGGTGACGCGCACGTGGCGTTGTCCGGCACGTCGATGGCCACGCCGCACGTGGCGGGCGCGGCGGCGATCCTCGCCGCCCAGCACCCGGCGTGGAAGGCCGAGGACATCAAGGCGGCGCTGATGAACACGGCGAAGCCCAACCCGTCGTTGACCATCTACGAGCAGGGCGCCGGACGTCTCGACGTGGGCCGCGCGGTGTCCGCTGGGGTCACGACGTCCGCCGGCAGCCACTCGCTGGGCATCGCCCGGTGGCCGCACGACGACGACAAGCCGATCACGCAGAAGCTGACCTACCGCAACAACGGCAACGCGGCCGTGACGCTCGACCTCAGCGTGGCCGAGGTGAAGCCCGCTGCTTCCGGCCTGTTCAGCGTGTCGCCGTCGAAGCTGACGATCCCGGCCGGTGGCTCGGCGGACGCCGTCGTCACCGCGGACACGCGTGCTTCCGTTCCGGACGCGATCTACGGCGCCGTGATCCTGGCTTCTGATGGCACGCGCGTACCGGTGGGTGTGGTGAAGGAGGTCGAGAGCTACGACGTGAAGCTGACGTTCCTCGACCGCAACGGCAATCCGACGCCGGACTACACCTACCGGTTCGTCGACGTCAACAACCCCCAGGCGTACCTCCGGTTCGACCCGTCGGGCACGATCGTCCAGCGCCTGCCCAAGGGGACGTTCTTCTTCGACGGCTCGGTCTACACCCGCGACCCCGACCCGACGAAGCGCGGCTCGAGCACCGCGATGATCGAGCCGGCGATCGAGGTCACGGGCGACACCGACCTGGTGTTCGACGCGCGGCAGGCGAACCAGCCGTCCATCACGGTGGAGCAGAAGGAAGCCGCGTCGTCGAGCGCCGAGCTGGGCTTCGCCATGCAGGCCAACTGGGGCCTGACCGGCACGACCTGGATCATCGGCCGCTTCGAAGGCTTCTTCATCCGCCCGTCGAAGACGTCGTGGCCCAAGTTCAGCTTCTACGCGCAGACGGTCATGGCCAAGCCGGACGGCAACGGCTACTTCGACGGCAGCCCGTACCAGTACAACGTGCGGATCTCCGAGAACGGCCGCGTGCCGGAGAACGTCCAGCGCACGGTGAAGGACAGCGAACTGGCCAAGGTCGACTCGGTGATCCACGCCCGCGTGCCGGGCTCGATCGGCCAGCGCGACAACGGCGCCTCCGGTCCGCTTCCGTTGCGGCTCAAGGAGTTCTACACGCCGGACGTCGAGTGGCTCGGCTCCGTGACCGAGTTCGCCAAGCTCGGCGAGTACCCCGGCCACGGCTACCAGTACACGGCCGTGCCACAGGTGTACAAGCTCGGCCGCACCGTCACCAAGCACTGGAACAGCGCCGTGTACGGCCCCGCCGTGCCGAACGACCCGCGCCACGTCCGGTTCGCCGGACGCCTGGGCAACCAGCTGCGTCTCGACGTGCCGATGTTCAGCGCGATCGGCACCGTCGGCGGCGGCACGCACGTCGGCAGGACCGTCGTGACCCTCGACGGCAAGGTCATCTCCGACCAGGCCTACGCGGGCTACGCCTACATCCAGGGCGTGCCGGCGGAGAAGAAGACCTACCGGGCGCACGTCGAGGCCACCCGCGACTCGCAGTCGTCGAGGATCGTCACCGACTGGACGTTCACGTCCGAGCACGTCGCGGGCGAGGAGTACAAGGCGGTGCCGCTGCTGGCGGTGCGGTTCGCGCCGGAGCTGGACGACCAGAACCGGGCATCTGCGGGTCGTGCGTTCACGATCCCGGTGACGGTGGAACGCAACGGTTCCTCGTCTTCGGCTGGAATCAGGACGCCGCAGATCCAGGTGTCCTACGACGAGGGCAAGACCTGGCAGCAGGCGCTGGTGTTCAAGGTGCGCGACCAGTGGCGTGCTGCGGTGTTGCACCCGAAGAACGCCAAGTCGGTGTCGCTGAAGGCGAAGGCCAGTGACGCGAACGGATCCGTCGAGCAGACGATCATCCGTGCGTACGACCTGAAGTGACGGCGTGAGGGGCCGGGTCCGCCCGGCCCCTCACCCACGACGGCCGTCACGAGGCGGGCGCGAACCTGCTCAGGTCACCGCGGCTGACCAACTTCGTACTCGCCGTCGACGGACTTGACCACGATCTTGACGGACCTCCACTTGCCGCTGACCTGAACCATGCAGGAGAACGAGTTCCCCGGCTCGACAACCTGACCATCAGGACACGTCGCGTCGCCGATATCGGAGATCTTGTACTCCTCTTTGAGGACTTGAACCACGCCACGCGCGACAGCGTCCGGCTGGAACACTCGCCTCAACGCGGGCACCGTCGATGTCACCGTCACCGTTGAGACCACAGTGACCGTGTGCGGCGCGGGCACAGCTGTCCCCGGAGTGGGAGAAGAACAAGCCGCAGAAGCGGCCCCGAGCGCCAAGCCGATGCAGAGCACCACGCGGCGAGAGTGCATGTGGGCGAGATCGGCTCCGCGGACAGTCCTGTTACGGCACCTCTCGCAAACGGCGTGAGGGGCCGGGTCCGCCCGGCCCCTCACCGCTACTGCCGATACGGCGCCAAAGTCTCCGAATCCACGTCCGGCGCCTCCATGATCGGATGCACCTCGATCGGCTGGTTCAGGATCGACCCGCCCGGCCCAGGACAGGCCGAGCACTTCGCCGCGATCTCCAGCACCCGCTCGCGGCTGGCGACGTCCACCACCCAGTACCCGGCGATGACCTCCTTGGACTCCGCGAAGGGCCCGTCGACCACGATCGGCGCACCGCCGCCGTCGCCTCCGCGCACCACGAACGCGCGCGCCGGGCCGCTCAGGCCCTCGGACTGCAGCAACTCACCGGAGGCGCGCAGCTCGGCGTCCAGATCGCGCATGTAGGCGATCATGCGGTGCATGTCCTCGTCGGACCACGCGGCCAGGCCCTCCCAGTCCTCCTGGTTGCCGCCGTAGCTGACCAGCATGTACTTCACTTCCACTCCCCACCGGTCGCGCGGGCCTTGATCTCCTGCACGGCCCAGCTGTTGCCGTCCGGGTCGTCGAAGAAGATGAACGACCCACCGTCCTGTTCGTTCATGCGCACGATCTCGCCCACCTCGACGCCGCGCTCGACCAGCTGTGCGCGGGCCTTCTCCAGGTCGGAGACGACGAGCTGCACGCCCTTCAGCGCGCCCGGTTCGCCCTTCACGATGCCCTTGCCCATGACGATCGAGCAGGCCGAGCCGGGTGGGGTGAGCTGCATGATGCGGGTGTTCTCGTCGAACGTCGTGTCGTGGTCGACGGTGAAGCCGAGCTGCTCGGCGTAGAAGTGCTTCGCCCGGTCGAGATCCGATACCGGCACGACGATGACTTCCAGCGTCCAGTCCATGTCCGAAGTTCCTCTCAGCGGCTGCCTTACAGCGGTCCGTCGAAGTGCTCAGGAACTTTTCGACATGGGGTCTCTGCCCACATACCCGAGCAGCCGGTCCTGCAGCGGAGCGTCGTCGGGCACCGCGACCTCCTCGCCGTAGACCTCGATGCCGGGGCCGAACGCGCCGGGCGTGCGGAAGCGTTCCATCAGCTCGGGAGGCACCGCGGTTGCCGTGGCCCACAGGCGTTCCACGTCGGCCGGCGGGATCGTCTCGTCCTGGCCGGTGGCGCGAGCGAGGTCCCAGCCGTGCAGCACGAGGTCGTCGCTCACGACGCGGTCGATGTGGTCTTCCAGGGTCATCGGGCCGAGGGGTGTGGAGACCTCGCTGCGGGCACGGTCCGACGACAACGCCTCTTCGATCTGGCGCCGGGCCTCGCGGAAGTCCGTCAGCGGGTCGTCGGTTCGTGGGATCGCCACGCCCAGCATCACGCCGTGCATCTCGATGACGTGGTCCACCACCCCACGCGCGGTCCACTTCGCGCACGGCGACGGGTTGTCCCACTGGTCCGCACGCACGTGAGCGACCTTCGCCTCGAAGGCGTCCGCACGAGCCCGGTACCTGTCCGAAATCGATGTCTCGGGGATCATGGCCTCACTCCTCGACTGCGCCGCCGATCTTGCGCAGATGCTCGCGGAACGTCAGTCCGCTCGCCAGGTATTCGGAGAACTGGAGCTGGCTGCGCAGGGACTCGCCCTGCCGCACCCGCTCGGCCTGCGCTCGTTCGACGTCGCGGATGCTCGCCGCCTTGGCGAGGACGGCTTCGACCTCGGAGCCGGGCACGAACAGGACGCCGTCGTCGTCACCGAACACCACGTCGTCGGACGTGACGGTCCACTGGCCGACCTCCGCCGTCGAGAGAGCCTCGGGTGCACGGTCGCGCAGGCTCAACGGGCCGGTGGGGTTGGCGCCGAGGCTGAACACCGGCAGGCCTATCGCGCGGATGTCCTGGGTGTCGCGGTGCAGGCCCCAGATCACCACGCCGGCCAGCCCGGCGGCGCGCGCTTCGAGCACGATCAGGTCGCCCACGCAGGACTCGTCGGTGCGGCCGTCGTTGTCGACGACGAGCACGTCGCCGGGGCGGCTGCGTTCGATGGCCTCCAGGAAGATGTCGACGCTGCCCGCGTGCCGGGCGGGCAGGACGCGGCCGGACGTCCTGGTGCCGGGGATGACCGGCGTCAGGGTGGCCGTGCGGACCGGGATGTCCGCCCGGATGCAGGCGTCGGCGACGTGTGCGGTGGTGAGATCCAGTTCGGCGAGGTCCATGTCGCACAGTCTTACGCCGCCACGCGCTCCTGAGCCGAATCGGTCCGCAACACGCCCGCGGAGAACGCCGCGACCACGCAGATGGCCACCGGCAGCAGGAACGCGATGTTGAGCGGCACGAAGTGCGTCATCCACCCGATCACCGCGGGTCCCGCCAGCACACCGAGGTAACCGAGCCCGGCCACCCGCGACACGTTCGCCGCCGCCGCACCGGCCTCCGCGTGGCCGGCCGCGCTGAACAGCTGCGGCACCGTGCCTGACAGGCCCGCTCCCGCGATCGCCCAGCCGAGGAGCGCCAGCCAGATCCACGGCGAGAGTGCCGCCGTCGCGATGCCCGCCGCCCCGATCGCCGAGCCCCAGCGCAGCACCGCGACCGGCCCGATCCTGGCGGCGATCCGGTCGGCGAGCAGCCGCCCGGTCGTCATCGTCGTCGCGAACGCGCCGTAGGCCAGTGCCGCGATCTCCGGTGAGGCGCCGAGGACGTCCTGCAGGTGCAGCACGCTCCAGTCGTTCGCCGCGCCCTCGCTCAGCATCACGAACCCCGCCAGCACCGCCATGATCCAGATCCGGCGCGGCACCCTGCGCTTGCCGGTGGGCTGAGCGTGCTGCTCTTCCTTCTCGTTGAGCAGCGCCCTCGCGGTCACAAGGCTCACCACGACACCGAGCGCGGCTGCTGCTCCGAGCGTGGTGGCGGGGGAGAGTTCCCAGCTGAGTGTGCGCGCTCCGGTCAACGCCGCCGCCACACCACCGAGCGACCACGTCGCGTGGAACGCCGACATCACCGGCCGCTGGTAGTGCCGTTCCACCACCACGGCGTGGGCGTTCATGCTGACGTCCATCAGCCCGTTGCCGATGCCGAAGACGAGAAGCGCCGCACCGAGCGTCCACTGGTCAACGGCCAGACCCGGCGTCAAAGCGGTCACGCTGCACACCACACCCGCGATCGGCACGACCAGCTTCACGCCCGCCCGGTCCGTGACCTTGCCACCGATCCGCATGCCAACGAACGCGCCCAGCCCGAGCAACAGCAGCAACCGGCCAAGCTCGGCGTGGTCGATGCCGGTGCGCTGCTCGACCGTCGGGATGTGCACGAGCCACAGCCCGAGCAGGAACCCGTTGAGCGCGAAGTACGTGAAGGTGGCCACCCGCGCGGCCTTGAGAGCGTTCACTTGCTCCACGCTAACGAACGTGTGCCGTGTTCGAAAGATTGAGTTTCGAACACGGCTGATGTTCAATCACGCCGTGTCCCGTTTGAAGCAGATCACCGAGGCCGTCCGCGACGCCGGCTCGCTGGGGGTGGCCGACCTGGCTGCGCTCACCGGCGCGTCCGAGATGACCATCCGCCGCGACCTGGAGGTCCTCGCCGCCCAGGGCGTCCTCGAACGCTTCCGCGGCGGCGCCCGCAGCCTCCTGCTGCGCGGCTCCGAACCCCCGTTCGCCCTGCGCACCGACGAGAACATGGCGGCCAAGCGCCGCATCGCCGCCACTGTCGCGGGCATGGTCGCGGACGGCGAGTCGGTCGTGCTGGACAGCGGCACCACGTGCCTGGAGGTCGCGCGCCTGCTGCACGACCGCCGCATCACCGTCATGCCTCTCTCACTGCACGCGGTGAACGCCCTGTCCTCCAGCACTTCGCTCACCCTGCTCGTGCCCGGTGGCCGCCCTCGCCCCGGCGAGCTGGCGCTGACCGGGCCCCTGACGCTCGCCTCCCTCTCCGCACTGCGCTTCGACACCGCGGTGATCGGCTGCTGCGGGCTTTCCGCGGCTCAAGGACTCACCGCCTTCGACCTGGAGGACGCATCGGTGAAACGCGCCGCCATCTCCTCCGCGCGGCGGGTGATCGCGGCCGTCGACGCTTCGAAGCTGTCGCGCACCGCGCTGGCGTTCGTGGCTCCCGCGTCCTCTTTGGACGCTGTGGTCACCGACGCGGATGGCGACGAGGACCTGGCGGCCGCCGGCGTGACGGTGGTGACGGCGTGATCGTGCTGTTCGACATGTTCGGTGTGATCGCGCGCGACCAGTCGCCCGAGGTCATGGCCTCGATGAGCACGTCGCCGTCGTTCTGGGACGCGTACTGGGCGCACCGGCCCGCCTACGACCGCGGCGACGTGACGGCCGAGGAGTACTGGGCGCTCGTCGGCCACCCACCGCTCGTCGAGCAGGACGTGACCAGCTGGAGCCGCGTCGACCACGAGATGGTCGCCCTGCTCCACGACCTGCACGACGCGGGCCGGCGAATCGCGCTGCTGTCCAACATCCCGGAAGACCACGCCCGGAACTTCGAACGCACCCACGCGTGGCTGGACCTGTTCGAGGTGCGGGGTTTCTCGTGCCGCATCGGCCACGCGAAGCCGGAACGCGCGGCCTTCGAGTGGTGCCGCGACGCGCTCGGCGGCGGCGACATCCTCTTCGTCGACGACAGGCTGGAGAACGTCGAGGCCGCGCGCGAGATCGGGATGCGCGGCCACCACTTCACCGGGATCGCCGGGCTCAGGGACCGGCTCGGCGTCGTCTGACGTGCTCAGGCCCCGGCGCCGCCGTCGACCGGCACGATCGCGCCGGTCACCATCGACGCGCGGTCGCTGAGCAGCCACGCGGCGACTTCGGCCACCTCGCGCGGCTCTGCCATGCGGCCCAGCGGGCTCGTCGCGGTGATGCGCTCGACGATGCCGGGAGACGCCGCCTCCCACGCGTCGATCATCTCCGTGGCGGTGCCGCCGGGGGTGATGCCGTTGACCCGGATGCCCTGACCGGCCCAGGTCACGGCCGCGGTTTCGGTGATGCTGTTGAGCGCGCGCTTCATGGCGCCGTACGCGGGCAGGGCGGGGTTCGCGCGGCGGCTGCCGATGCTCGAAGTGTTGACGATCGCCCCGCCGCCGTTGCGTCGCATGAGCGCCGCTTCCGCGGTCATGGCGGTCCAGTGCGAGCGGAAGTTCACGGCGAACTGCTGGTCGATGTCCTCGTCACTCGTGGTGTCCAGCGGGCCGGGCTGCTGGATCGTCGCGCCGTTGTTGAAGGCGCCGTCGAGCCGCCCGTGCAGCTCCTCGACCCGGTCGACCGCCGCACGGATGCTCGCACGGTCGGCGAGGTCCAGCGCGACGGCGTCGGCGACGCCTCCACCGGCGCGGATCTCGGTGACGATGAGGTCGAGGGCGTCGGTGCCGCGGGAGGCGAGCACGACGGCGGCACCCTCGGCGGCGAAGAGCCTGGCCGCGGCCGCTCCGATGCCGCGGCTGGCGCCGGTGACGAGGACGACCTTGCCGGTGAGCAGGCCGACGGGTGCGATGTGGATGTCGTTGGTCATGACGACAATGTCAGCGCGGCCCGATGCCCGGAGGCAGGCACAGGCTGTACCAGGATCCGCCGCCGTGCGACGGGAAGACTCGGGGTATGAGCAAGCAGGAGCTCGGCGCGTTCCTCCGCAGCCGTCGCGAGCGGCTCCGGCCGCAGGACGTCGGTCTGCCGTCCGGACCGCGGCGCCGCACACCGGGTCTGCGTCGCGAGGAGGTCGCGGTCCTCGCGCACATCTCCACCGAGTACTACGTGCGGCTCGAGCAGGGCAGGGCGCCGTGGCCGTCCGGCGACGTCCTCGCCGGGATCGCGGGCGCGCTGAGGCTCACCGACGCCGAGTCCGACCACCTCCACGTCCTCGCGGGCGCCGCGCCGACCCGTGCCAGGACGTTGCGGCGCGACGTCCGCCCGAGCATCCTCGCGCTGCTCGAACGGCTGCCGCTGACAGCGGGGTTCGTGACCTCCGCCGTGTTCGAGGTGCTCGCGTGGAACGACCTCGCGGCCGCGCTCATGGAGGACTTCGCCGAGCTCGCCCCCGAGGACCGCAACCTCGCGCGCCGGGCGTTCCTCGGGCCTGCCCCGCCTGACGCGCCGCTGTACGGGATCTCCGACGCCGTCGAGTTCCGGCACCACGTCGTCACGCAGCTCCGCGTCACCCTCGCCCGCTACCCGGCGGATCCCGCGGTGACCGGCCTCGTCGGCGAACTCCACGCCAGCCCGGACTTCGCCCGGCTCTGGGAGCGGCACGACGTGCAGGCAGCGCCCACGCTCACCAAGACCTTCCGCCACCCGGTCGTCGGGGAGGTCACCGTCGACTGCGACTCGCTCGCCCTCACGGACCGCGACCAGCACCTCGTCCTCTACAGCGCGCCGGTGGGATCGCCCGCAGCCGAGGCACTGGCCCTGCTGAACGTGCTGGGTCCCAAGGCGACATCTGGAGCTGTATAGTTCAGCGAGTGCTGACCTGTGAGACCCGAGAAACCGCACTGTCCAGGCTGGGCAAGGCGCTGGCCGACCCGACGCGATGCCGCATCCTCGTGGCGTTGCTCGACGGCCACGGCTACCCGGCCCAGCTCGCGGAGAAACTGGGCCTGACCAGGCCGAACGTCTCCAACCACCTGTCCTGCCTGCGTGGCTGCGGCCTCGTCGTCGCCGCCTACCAGGGCCGCCAGGTCCGCTACGAGCTCGCGGACCAGCGTCTCACCCGCGCCCTCACCGAACTCGCCGACGTCGTCCTCGCGGTCGACCCGCAGGTGGAGTGCGTCGATGAGTGACGCCTGCTGCCAGCCGACGGCCCGCAAGACGACGCTGACCAAGCGCGTCCAGTGGCTCGTCGCCGCCACGATCACCTACAACGTCGTCGAAGCGATCATCGCGCTCACGGCGGGGACCATCGCGTCCTCCACCGCGCTGATCGGCTTCGGTCTCGACTCGATCATCGAGGTGGCGTCGGCCGCGGCGGTCGCCTGGCAGTTCTCCGGCAAGGACCCCGAAGCGCGCGAACGCACCGCGCTCAAGGTGATCGCGGTGTCGTTCTTCGCGCTCGCCGCCTACGTGACCTTCGAGTCGGTCACCGCACTGATCTCCCAGGAACGCGCCGAGCACTCCACCGTCGGCATCGTGCTGGCGGCGGTCTCGTTGCTGGTCATGCCGGGCCTGAGCTACGCGCAGCGCCGAGCCGGCCGCGAACTCGGGTCCGCGAGCGCCGTGGCCGACTCGAAGCAGACGCTGCTGTGCACCTACCTGTCCGCCGTGCTGCTCGTCGGGCTCGGCGTCAACAGCCTGTTCGGCTGGTGGTGGGCCGATCCGCTGGCAGCACTCGTGATCGCCGCGGTGGCGGTCAAGGAGGGCCGGGAGGCCTGGCGCGGCGACCACTGCTGTTAGAACCCACTGCTGTCAGAACAACGACGACCAGTAGAACCAGAACGCCTGCAGCACTCCGGCCGCGATCACCAGGTACCACAGGATCAGCACGACGCTGTGGTACTGGAAGGACGGCCGGATGTTGCGCAGCGTCGTGTACCAGAAGATCGGGATCGTCACCGCCCACACGACCATGCAGTACGGGCACAGCGCCCCGATCTCGTACAGGCTCTGCCAGATCAGCCAGTGCACGAACAGCACGCCGAACGTCGCGCCGACCTGCAGCCCGATCCAGATCCACGACGGCAACGCGACGCCCGCCAGCAGCACGACACCCAGCGTCATCACCACCGCGAACCCCGCGATGCCGAGCAACGGGTTGGGAAACCCGAACAGCTCGGCCTGCGGCGTCTTCATGATCGAGCCACAGCTCAGCACCGGGTTGATGCTGCACGTCGGCACGTAGAACGGGTCCTTGAGCAGCGCGATCTTCTCGATCGTCAGCACGGACGAGGCGACCAGGCCGACGAACCCGCCGACCGCGAGCACCCACGCGACCACTCGGTTCACCTGGAGAGCTCCTGGTCGATCGCGGTCTTCAGGTTCTCGTAGCTCGGCGCGCCGCTGAACTTGGTGCCGTTGATGAAGAACGTCGGCGTGCCCTGCACTCCGGCCTTGCTGCCCTCCGCACGCTGGGCGAGCACCCGCTCCCGCAGCGCCGAGTCGCCGAGCGCCTTCTCGAACGCGGCCACGCCCCACTCCTGCTGCGCGTCGAACATCAGCTTGAACATGTCATCGCGCTTGCCCTGCGCACCCGCCGCCTCGACCGCGACGGCCGCGAGCTCGGCGTTGCGGTGGCTGGGAATCGGGAAGTGCCGCACGTCGAACGACACGCGCTCGCCGTACTCGGCCTTGAGCTTCTGCACTCCGGGGTGGGCGGCGCGGCAGGACGGGCACTCGAGGTCGAGGTACTCGACCACGGTCACCTTGCCGTCGGCGGACTGCGGTGCCGCGGTGGTGTTGGTGTTGCGGCTGAAGAAGATGAAACCGGCGATCACCACGGCCACGACGGCGACGATGATCAGGGACAGGCGAGCGTTCTTGGACATGACGAAAAGACCTCCACGAAGGCGGAAAAGGACGGGCTCCAGACCGGGATCGGTCTAGTTGCGCAGCACGCAGAGCTGCGTCAGCCGCACTTCCAGCCGACGTGAAGGACGAGACCACACGGGCAGTGGTACCAGCCGCGCCTGCACCGAACCGGCGCGCCGCAGCACGGCGAAGCCGATCAGCACCGCCAGTGCCACCACCAGGCAGGCACCGGCGACGAGAATGCCCTCGATCAGGCCGGTGTCGTCGGTCTGATCGGAGTGGACGACCGCGTGGGTGCTCGACGTGGGGCACTGCGCGGTCCAGGCGAACTCCGTCTCACACGGGGTGCCCTGCATCATCGCGACTCCGGCCACCAGTGCGAGCACTGCGAACATCCGCGCGAGGTACGCGCGAGTTCGCGAGCTGCGGGTGCCGGACACGTGATCCAGGGTAGCGATCTGCCGCCTACGCTGGATCGCGTGGGGGAGAAACTGCACGAATCAGACCGATTGGTCCTCGACGGGCACCATGTCCCGGAGGACCTCATGCCGCTCGATCGCCATGCCGCCTCGGGGGTTCCGCACATCGTCCAGGCCGCTCTGCAGCTGTCGGCGGAACAGCGCGCGGAGGTTCGTGCGTTCGCGGACTCGTTGCCGCAGCACGAACGCACGAAGCCCGCACAGATGCCGATATCGTTCGACCTCTATTTGGCCAGCGAGGGGCCTGGCGCCCTCGTCATGCGGTTGCTCTCCAACCGGAACCTCTACCAGACCCTGGTCGCCAAAGCGGTCTGCGACATCACGGAGGGCCGCCGGTACTGGGCGGCTTCCAGCTACGCCATGGTCGGCGCCGGGCGCAAGGAGCTGACGCCCGATCTGCTCGGTGACCTGGCGCCGTTGCTGGACATTCCGGCCGACGTGCTGGCGACGCTGACCGGAATCACGCCGGTGGGCGCCCCGGTGCCCGGTCTCGGTGAGATCGTCTGGGCCGTCCGGCGACTCACCCGGGACCAGGTGGTGGACGTGCGCGAGTTCGCCGAAGCCATGATCAGCCGCCGCGCGACCTAGTTCCAGAACGCCAGCTTGTGCTCGGCCGCGTAGTCGACGCGCCCGATCGCTCCCGGAGCCAGTGACTGCACGTACTGGCCCTCGGAGAACTTCGGCCAGCCCGGCGTTCCGTTCCTGGCGAAGTCCGTCCACGCCTTGATCATGTGGTCGGACAACCCGCGGTCCTTGTCGAAGTCGGCGTCCGGGAACAGGTAGTCGATGTCGGACGAGTGGTTCGCACCGTGCAGCTCCGCCGGGAACTCCGGGTTCGTGGACGCCCCACGATCAGCGAACTCGAACGCGTACACCGGCGCCTTCTTGGCGTACAACGTGTTCTGCCGGAACGTCGCCCGCGCCCACACGCGGTCGGTCAGCACCCTGGCCCACGCCTGCTTCGGTGACGCGTAGGCACTGACCGGGTACTCACGCTCGATCTCGACAGCGCGGTCGGGGAATGCCTCCCGCACCAGCCGCGAGTAGTCCTCGGCTGACATCGGTCCCTGCCGGAACAAGCCGACGAAGCTGTTGTGCTCGTCCCGCGTCGCACCGACGAGCATCGGCACGGACGAGAACTCACCCGCCTCCAACGACTCCCCGGGCAGCTTGGGCAGCAACGAACCGCCGTACCCCACCGGCTGAAAGATGTTCATGATCTGCGGGTGCTCCAGCAGCTTCTCGACCGGCAGCTGCCGCAGGCACTCGACGTCCGCGCACCCCAGCTCGCGCGTGATCATCGTGCCGATCTCCTGGATCTCCGGGACCGGCCGCCACACGAGCGACGGCAACGCCTCCAGGTCCGGGTACCAGGTGCCCTTCGGCACGTCCACCAGCGTGAACGAGCTGTGCATGACGGCCTTGTGGAACAACGGCCGCTGCCCGATGAGGTGAGCGCCGACGGTCGTCGCGCCGAACGACACCCCGAAGAGCGTCACGTTGCCCGGATCCCCGCCGAACGCCGCGATGTTGCGCTGCACCCACTCCAGCGCGGCCCGCTGGTCGAGCAGCCCGAACTCGCCGGAGTGCTCGAGCCCCGGCAGCCCGAAGCCGCCGAACACCCCCATCCGGTAGTTGAACGTCACGACGACGACATCTCCTTGCCGCGCAAGACGTTCCGCGTTGAAGTAGTGCCCGGCCCCCACCGCGCCGTCGCCGTGCACCCACACCAGCACGGGTCTGGAACCCGTCACCGAAGGCGTGGTGACGTTCGCGAACAGGCAGTCCTCGTCGGTGCTCTTGGCCTCGGAATAGCTGGATCCGACCTGCGGGCACGGACTTCCGGGTTTGAGCGCGTCCCGCACCCCGCTCCACGCGGCGGCCCGAGCCGGCGGCTTCCACCGCTCGGGCTTGGCCGCGTACGGAACCCCCTGGAACACCAGGTGCCCGTCGCGCTGCTCGCCCCTGACCTGTCCGGTGTCGGTCGCAACGACGTTCGACGGCACCGCATCCCCCTTTCCGCACGCGCTCACCAAGAGCAAGGCGGCCACCACAATCCCCCGACGCAAGATGACTAACCCCCTGTTGCCAGCTCGACGGCCGCGACCAGCTCCCGTTCGCAGACGTCGAGATCGAGTGCCCCGGACCGCAGCACGACGCCGTTGCGCATCGCGAGGATGAACACCGCCATCACGTCCGGGTCGAACGCGCGGAACTCACCGGCCTCCTGCCCCTGCCTGAGGAGGGCGGCGAGCGCCACGTGATCGGAGTCGGCGATGCCCCCGTCGGTCACCGCCGCGTGCGCCCTGATGCGCAGGAACGCGAGCATGTCGTCGCGGTGCTCACGGAGGAACGCCACGTTGGCCCGGAGGAACGCCTCCAGCTCACCGCGAGCGGTGGACTGGCCCATCCGCTCGGTCACGAACCCTTGGAACCGCTCCAGGATGTCCGCGAACACCACGTCCACGAGCTCCTGCTTGTTGCGGAAGTGGTACGAGATCAGCCCGGTGCTGCTCAGGCCCGCGCGCGTCGCGATCGCCTTGAACGACGTCTCCGCGTAGTCCAGCTCCGCGATCGTGGCGATGGCCGCCCGCACGATCTGCGCCCGGCGGGCCTGCTCCGTGACCGACTTTGCTCGCATGAGCAAAAATTAGCACAGCTGAGCAAACGCTGGGCAAGTCAAAATCAACTTCCATGAGCACCAGGCAGCAGGTGGAGTTACGGCCGTTGCGCCGATGGGTGATCGTGGTGTGCGCGGTCCTGGTCGTCGTGCTGACGGCAGCGGTGCTCGTCTGGCTGCTGCTGGAGGCGGGTGCGGACCCGGGACGGCGGATGGAAGCGATCAAGACCGGCTTCACCGTCGGACTGGCGGGCGGCGGCAGCGTCGTGCTGTTCCTGGCCGTGCGGCGGCAGTGGCACCAGGAGGTCATCGCCGTCCACACGACCCGTGACGCCGACGAGCGCCGCCTCACCGACCTCTACGTCAAAGCCACCGAGCACCTCGGCTCACCGCTGGCCCAGGTGCGCGTCGCGGGCCTCTACGCCCTGGAACGCCTCGCCCAGGAGTACCACCACCAGCGCCAGGTCGTCGCCGACGTCATCGCCGCGTACCTGCGCATGCCGTACCACCAGGCCGAGGACCTCGAAGCTGAACAGGAACTGCACGTCCGCCGGGCCGCGGGCAAGATCCTCACCGGCAACCTGCGCGGACCGGACCCCTGGCAGGTCACGCTCGACCTCAGTGGTGCCACGCTGGTCGACTTCAACGCCCGCCAGTGCGTCTTCCCCGGCGGCCTCAACTGCGAGGGCGCCACCTTCATCGGCATCGCGCGCTTCACCGACGCCCGCTTCGCCGGTGTGGCGAGGTTCGTCGACGTGAGCTTTCGAGGGACCAGCCGGTTCACCGGAGTGGTCTTCGAGGACGACGCCCTGTTCGACGGCGTCCGCTCCAGCGACACGCGCTGGTTCCTCGGTGCGAAACTCACGAACCTCAAAGCGGTGCTGGAAATCCCGGGCTTCCACGTCGCCCCGGACGGCACCATCACCCCTGACGCGCCAGCCCGATGAGGTGATCGACGGCCGCCGCCAGATCAGCGGGCCCGTCGACCGCGATTCCGGCGCCACCGAGCCGGCGCAACGGCTCGATGTCGATGTCCACCCGGTCACCGACGCTCCACGTCCGCGCGGCGGGCACCCCGCACCGGTCGAGCACCACCCGGAACGCACCGGGATCGGGCTTCGGCGTGTCCCCGGAGTCCTCGGAGCTGAACACCTGCGTGAAGCCGCCGGCCCCCAGACCGATCTTGTCCAGGATGGCCGTCGCCGAACTCCTCGTGTTGTTGGTGAGCAGCACGATCGGCACCACCTCACGCAGCCGCGCCAGCTCCCGCACCAGGTTCTCGTCCCGCTCCAGGCCGTCCGCAATGGACAGATGCGCTTCCCGGTACTCCAGCCACTGTGCGACGTCGAAACCGTTGGCCCGCACGAACGACGTCGTCGACGTGCCCGACCAGTTCGTCCGCATCGCCTCCCGCAGCTCGGCCGTCTTCGCGTCCGCGTGGGCGGCGGAAGTGCCCTGCAGCTCGACGAACATCCGGCCGATCACCGCGAGGACCTGTTCCACGTACGCCTCCTTCGGATACAGGGTTCCGTCGAGGTCGAACACGACGAGTCGCGGTGCGGATCCGTTTCCGAGAACGTCGATCATGCGCCTACTCAATCACGGGCCGCCCTCAGCCGAGGTCGGACAGGTCGAGCACGAACCGGTAGCGGACATCGCCACGCTCAAGCCGGCCGAGCGCCTCGGTCACGCGGCCCGACGGAAGCAGCTCGATGTCGGCGGTGATGCCGTGCGCGGCGCAGAACTCCAGCATGGCGGCGGTGGCGGCAAGACCACCGCTGCCTCCCGAGGTCAGCTTCTTGCGGCCGAGGAGCAGGTCCATCGTCTCCACGGTGAGGGACCCGAGGTAGCCGACCTGGCTCAGGGTTCCGTCCATGGCCACCAGGCTCAGGTAGGGGCCGAGGTCGTGGGGGACGGGAATGGTGTCGATCAGGACGTCGAACCGGTCGCGGGCCGCGGCGGTGCTGTCCGGGTCGGTGGACACCACGACATCGGTGGAAGTGGGCCGTGGCGTCGCTCGCGCGATTCGCCGACCGGCTCACGACCGACACCTCCGCGCCCATCGCCGCGGCGAACTTGACCGCGAGGTGGCCCAGTCCGCCCAGACCCGCCACCGCGACACGCGTTCCCGGGCCCACGCCCAGTGCGCGCAGCGGTTCCCACACCGTGATCCCGGCGCACATCAGCGGCGCGGCGGCGGCCGGCTCCAGTCCTGCCGACAGGGGATGGGCGAACCGGTCGCGCACGACGTACTCGCGGGAGAAACCACCCAACGTCGTCGTCCCGTCGTGGCGATCGGTGCCGCTGTAGGTGAGCGTGGGGAACTCGCGGCAGAAGTTCTCCTGGCCCGCAGCGCACATCGTGCACACGCCGCAGGAGTCGACGATGTTGCCAACGGCGACGGGGTCACCGGCCCGGAACGCCGTCACGTCCGGACCGACCTCGGTGACCACGCCGGTGAACTCGTGACCCGGCACGAGCACGTCCTCGCCGTTGTGCCTGCGGACGGCGTGCAGGTCGGTGTGGCAGACCCCGCAGAAGTCCACGCGCACCGCGATGTCGTCGCGGCGCAGGTCGCGCCGAGGGATGGGTACCGCGTGCAACGTGGTGCCGCGGGCCTGCCAGCCGGTGGTGCTTCGCATGACGCTCCTCAAACAGACTGTTCGGTCTATTTCAAGCTACACGAGAAACAAACCAACTGTTCTGTCTGTAGGGTTGGCCCATGTCCGACCAGCAGTTGACGGCCCGCGGTGCGGCCACGCGGCAGCGCATCATCGACGTCGCCACCCGCGAGTTCGCCGAGTACGGCATCGCAGGCGCCCGCATCGAACGGGTCGTCGCCGCCGCACGCACCAACAAAGCCCAGCTCTACGCCTACTTCGGCAACAAGGAAGGGTTGTTCGACGCGATCTTCTTCGGCTCGCTGGAGCGGATCGTCAACGTCGTCCCCATCGACGCCGCCGACCTGGCGGACTGGGCCGTGCGCCTGTACGACGAGTACCTGCGGCACCCCGACGTCATCCGGCTGGCCACCTGGGCCCGCCTGGAACGACGGCCCACCGGCCACCTCGTCGCCGACACCGACCGCCTCGACGCGAGCAAGCTCCAGGCCATCGCCGAGGCGCAGGGGGCAGGCCTGGTCCGCGACGGCGACCCCTTCGACCTGATGGCGATGGTGATCGCGATGTCGATGGCCTGGTCACCGGTCAGCAACGTCTACGCGGCCACCATCGACGAACCCGCCGAGGTTCACGAGCGCCGCCGGGACCTGCTGCGCGACAGCGTTCGCCGCGTGGTCGCACCCGGCTAGGAACTTCAGGCCGTGGCGTACTGCGGACGCCCGGCCGGCCGGTAGACCTGGATCGTCACGCCCTTCGAGTCGGCCCGTGACTCGACCAGGTCCAGCGCGAGGTCCGGCCCGGCGGCGGGGAACAGCCGCTCGCCCTGACCGACGACCACCGGCATGACGATCAGAGTCATCTCGTCGACGAGGTCGTTCTCGAGCAGCCACCGGATCAGGGTGCCGCTGCCGTGCACCTGCAGCTCACCGCCCGGCTCCGCCTTCAGGTCCGCGATGGCGGCCGCGAGATCGCCCGCCAGGACGGTGGTGCCCGGCCACGCCGGATCGGTGAGCGTGGTCGATGTCACGTACTTGGGCCGTGCGTTCAACGACCGCAGGACGGGCTCCCAGCCGGGGACGTCCTGTTCGGACAAGGTCCCCCAGACGCTGGCGAACAGCTCGTAGGTCCGCCTGCCGAACAGGAACGCATCGGCGCGGTGGTAGGTCTCGTTGATGAACGCGTGGGTGTCCTTGTCGCCCTTGCCCAAGGCCCATCCGCCGCGCTCGAACCCGTTCCTGCGGTCGTCGTCCGACGCGCCGCCGTTGCCCTGCACCACTCCGTCGATGGTGATCTGGGTCATGGTCGTCAGCTTCATGGTGGCTCCTCGTCTCGGCGGCGCTTTCACCACTGCTACGAACGCCGCGGCGCCGATCCGACACCTCTCCCGGATTTCTCGAAGACTTTGGAAAGCCGCCAAACAGCATGCTTTCAGGTTGATCTGCGGCGAATGGGTGGAGCCAAACGGACGCGCGGTTCTACCGTCCCTGCCATGCCTTTGCGGAGATCAACGGTGCGCGGCCGCGAGTTCGGCGACGCGATACGGGCGCTGCTGCGTGCGGCCGGCCTGACCAACCGTGCGGCTGCTGACCTGTTGGGGTGGCAGGAGGCCAAGGTATCGGAGCTCGTCAACGGCAAGGAAGGCGTAACGGACGTCGAGCTGGCCAAGCTGCTGGGTTTGCTGCGCACGCCCCCGGACGAGTTCGACCACCTGATGGCCCTGCACCACGACGCACACATCAGGGATTGGTTGCAGCCCACCGGCTCCAGCACGACGGACCGAGTGCGCACGTTGCGAGAGCACGAGAAAATCGCTACGGAGATCGACGGTTGGTCGATGCACGTCGTGCACGGTCTCGTGCAGGTCCCCGACTACACCTGGCACCTCGCCCTCGCCAAGCCGCTGCCTGAACCAGACGCGCGGGCGCTCACCGAGAACCGGGTTGTGCGTCAGACGGCCGTTCTGGACGGAAACCGGAAAGTCACCATCTACATGCACGAGCAGGCTCTTCGACTGCCGGTGGGCAACGCGAGCGTCATGGCGGACCAACTGCACCACCTGCTGCGCATGTCCGTCCGGCCGTACCTGACGATTCGCTTGGTTCCCACGGCGTTCGGTCCGCACGCGGGGCTGGCGGGTGACTTCGACCGCCTCAAGTTCAAGAAGATTCCGCCGATCGTCTACGTCGAAAGCGAGGGCGCTAACGTCTTCCTCGAAGATCAGGTCTCCGTCGACCGCTACGACACCGTGCTGAAGTCACTCGATCGGACGGCGTTGGACGAGGTCCAGACGAGGAAGCTGATCACCGACATCATCGGTGAGGAGACGCGTGATGACCAGGTGGCGCAAGAGCAGCTACAGCGCTAGCGACGGCAACTGTGTTGAAGTTGGCCGTGGCGTCGGCGTCCGGGACAGCAAGGCGCCCTCGGTCGAGCTCCCGCTCACGTCCCACCAGTGGACGAGCTTCTTGGAGCTGGTGGTTGCCATCCGCCGGTAACTTCCTTGGTGGGCTTGTGGGGGAAGCGGCGTTGGGCGTATTCCTGCGCGTGTGAGCCCGGCAGGACGTAGAGGGTCTCCGTCTTCTCCTGCAACGGTCGCAGCACGGTGTTCATGAAGGCCTTGCGGTCGTCGAGGTACGGCCCGAGGACGTCTTCACCGGCAGGGCACACGGCCACGCAGTAGCCGGACTTGTAGCCCGGCGGGGAGGCGAGGCTCTGCCACATCGAGGCGCTTTCGGAGTCGGTGACGCGGGAGCGGTAGTCGGCGGCGTCCTCGCTGTCGGCCACGGTCTGCACCCAGTCGGTGAACCCGCAAGCTCGAGGCTGCCGGGGTCATCGAACGCCGGCTCTACAGCGAGCATCCGCCTCGGTACGAGTACCACCTCACGGCGGCGGGCCGGGAGCTGTTCCCGGTCATGCTCGCCCTCACCCAGTGGGGCGACAGGTGGGCGGTGGACAGCCCCGTGCTCGTCCGCCGGCACTCCTGCGGCCGGCCGGTGCAGGTCGACCTGGTCTGTCACCACTGCGGTCAGCCGGTCACCCACGACACGATCCAGGCCGAACTCGCCTAGCTGACGCCGACGTCGTTCCAGGCCGACCGCACCACGTTCGCGACCTCGCTCCCGAACAGCGCCTGCGCGGAAGCCGCGGTCGCGGCCGCCGCGTCCACGAAGTTCGAGTTCACGCCGAGCTTCGTGGCGAGCGCGTCGTACCAGACCTTGCCCGCCCGCTCCCAGGCGTTGCCGCCCAGCCGCGTCGCCGCGAGGTGGAACGCCTTGTTGGGGATGCCGGAGTTGATGTGCACGCCGCCGTGGTCGTTGCGCGGGTTGCCGTCGTCGGGCAGGTCGACGTACGCACGCATGTGTGCGGGCTGGCGGTCGAGCTGGTGGGCCTTGCCGGGGTCCTTCATCGACCGCAGCGCCACGCCCTGCAGCTGCGTGCCGAGGATGCCCGCGCCGACGAGCCAGTCGGCCTGGTCGGCGGACTGGCCGAGCGCGTGCTGCTTGACCAGGGAGCCGAACACGTTGGCCATCGACTCGTTCAGCGCGCCGGACTGCTTGCGGTAGCGCAGGCCCGCCGTGTACTGCACGACGCCGTGGGTGATCTCGTGGCCCACCACGGACAGGTCGCGGGCCAGGGCTCCGGGCTGGAAGACCTTGCCGCTGCCGTCGCCGTAGACCATCTGGGTTCCGTCCCAGAAGGCGTTGTCGAAGTCGCGGCCGAAGTGCACGGTCGACACGAGCTTGAGACCGTGGCCGTCGACGCTGTGGCGGCCGAGCACGTCACGGAAGAAGTCGTAGGTCCTGTCGGCGTTGTCGAACGCGTCGTTGACGGCGGGGTCTCCCACGGCGCCGCCGCCTTCCTTGCGGCGCAGGACGCCGGGCAGGTCGCGCTCGTCGCCGCCCTGGACGTCGTGCACGGCCTTGAACTCGCTCGCGGGTCCGCGCAGCTGGTCGGCGCCCAGGCCGAGGAACTGGATGGCCTCGGTGAGCGTGGTGCGCTGGGTGCGCAGGGCGGCGGAGGCGAGCAGGGTCGGGATGGTGTCGCGGAGATCGACGTTGCCCGCTTCCGCGAGCTCGATCAGCAGGTGTGCGGGCAGGATGAAGCAAACCATTGTTCCCCCTCTGGTTCCCCTTGTATCAGCGGAGAGGGCGATTTCCGGCGCGCAAATACAGCGTGTTCCGCAGGACCTCGTCGGCGATCTCGTCCACGGGCCGGTGGCCGGTGTCCACGCGCAGATCACCGGTTCCGCGAGTCCGGCCCACGATCTCCCGCAGCCGGTCCGGTGGCTGACCCAGCAGCAGGTCGCCGGCCAGGCCCGGCGCGGGAGACTCGCCTCGGGCGCGGCGGGTGGCGCGGACCAGGAGGACGTCCCTGCCGGCGTCCAGGCAGCACACGGTGACCGCGGCGGCGGGCAGGGCCGCCCGGTACCGCTCGGGGTCCTCGAGCGGGCCCACCGCGATCAGGCACTCGGTTCCGGCGGCGCGGAACGTGTGCCAGACCGCGGCCAGGTTGGCGGCTCTGAAGTGGTCGCCGAGCTCGGGGCGGTGAAAGGAGATCTGGTCGAGATCGACGAACGCGGCGTTGCGACCGGATCGCTGGACCTGCTGGAAGACCTGCCAGCCCACGGTCGATTTCCCGACGGCCGCCGGTCCGCACAACAGGAGGACCTCGCCCGGATCCGAGTACCGCCGCAAAGGCCTTGGCGCCGGCTCACGGGGATCGGGCCAGCCGGTTTGTGCCAGCACCCGGTCCGCGACCTCGGTGACGGTCAGTCCGGTGGTGTCCACGTGAAGACCCGGCTCGCGGTCCACGGTCTCGGCATGTTCGAGCGCCTCGATGAGGTTGGTCGCGCCGCCACGTGTGGTGATGCGCCGGGCCAGTTCCGTGGGGTCGGCGCGCAGCAGGCACGTCGTGAGCTCGGCGTTCGCCACGGTCTCGATCCCGCGAACCGGGTCGGTGACGCCCGGCACGACGAGGCACTGGGCGCCGGCGTCGCGGAAGTTCGCGGTCACCGCGCCGAGTGCGCGGGCCTTGAGGCGGTAGCGGCCGGGGTCACCGTCGGGTTCGGGCAGGCACATGCCGAGCTGGTCGATGTCGACGAAGCCGGTCGCGAGACCTCGCCGGGCGAGGCGTTCGAACACCTCCCAGGCGACGGTCGTCTTGCCCACTCCGGGCGCTCCGCGGAGCCACAAGACCGGCAACGTGGTCACGCGGGGAGTATCGGGACCCCGGCGCTGCCGAGTCGACCGAAATTGTCGTGCAACCAACGGTTGCGTTAGCGGGTGTGCTCCGACTAGGTTCATGCGCAACCGTTGGTTGCGTTTGAGTCAGGAGAAGCCCGTGGAGTACGGAAGCATCGAACGGGAGCTGCACATCGACGCCACTCCCGAGGTCGTCTACGAGGTGGTCAGCTCGCCGGAGCACCTGCGCGAGTGGTGGCCCGACGACGCCGAGCTCGACCCGGTGCCCGGTGCGGTCGGCACGATCACCTTCGGCGATCCGGCCTCGCCGGAGGCGAAGGTCGAGCAGCTCACCGTCGTGGAGGCCGATCCGCCGCGCCGGTTCGCCTTCCTCTGGGTGACCGACCAGGGCGAGGCGGCGACACCGGGCAACTCCCTGCTCGTCACGATCGACCTCGTCGCGTCCGGCGACGGCACGTTGCTGCGCTTCAAGGAGACCGGCTTCCGTGAGCGCGGGTGGGAAGCCGCCGTGCTGGAGAAGGCCTACACCGATCACGTGAACGGCTGGAACCACTTCCTGCCGAGGCTCGTCGCGTACGCCCAGAAGCTGGTCGCACGGCCGTGATCGACGACGACCTGTGGTCCGCGGTCGGTGACCCGACGCGGCGGCGGATGCTCGACCTGCTCCTCGCGGACGGTGGCGGGACGGCGACGACGCTCAGCGAGCAGCTGCCCGTCACGCGGCAGGCGGTGGCCAAGCACCTCGGTGTCCTCGACCGCGTCGGCCTGGTGCACGTGACGCCGGCCGGGCGCGAGCGCCGTTACGAGGTGGACGAGGAACAGCTGGCCCGTGCGGTGGCCCAGCTGTCGGCGGTCGGCGCCACGTGGGACGCCCGGCTGCAGCGGATCAAGCGGATCGCCGAGCGGATTCAGCGCGGCAAATCGGACTCTGGAGCGGATCACTCATGACGACACAGACAGAACGTGCCTATACCGCGTCGTACACGGTCGAGCAGTCTCCGGACGAGGTCTTCGCCGCCATCATCGACGTGCGTGCCTGGTGGACCGGCGAGATCGAGGGCCGTGCCGACGAGGCGGACGCCGAGTTCACCTACCGGCATGCGCCGCAGCACTACAGCCGCCAGCGCGTGACCGAGCTCGTGCCAGGCCGCCGCGTGGTCTGGCGGGTCGTCGACAGCCACCTGTCGTTCGTCTCGGAACCGGCGGAGTGGACGGGCAGCGACATCGTGTTCGACATCGTTCCCGCGGCCGGCGGCACCGAGCTGCGGTTCACCCATGTCGGCCTGGTGCCGGACGTCGAGTGCTACAGCGCGTGCTCCACGGGCTGGCTGCACTACGTCAACGGCAGCCTGCACAGCCTGATCACCACCGGCCAGGGCCTGCCGGACCCCTGGTGATCAGCCCCGTGCCCACCGCGTGACGACCGGGGTGCCGTCGCTCGCCGTCACCCGGATCCGGACCAGCCCGGACGGCACGTCGGTCACGGTGAACCAGCCATCGGTGATGGGCGCCGCACGGCGTGAGTGCGGCGTCTCCACCACCGCCTCGCCTTCAGCGCCGGTGACCAGCCCGCGGACCACGCCGTCGCTGATCTCCAGGCTGACGGTGACCCGTTCGGACTCGAAGGCGAGCGTCAACGGCCCATCACCGCGCACCAACGCCTCGGACTCGACGAGCTCGGCCAGTTCGGCGTCGAGCGACCGCAACGCCAGCGCGGCGCTCGCATCGCGCAGCACGCCCGCCGGCACCGGGTCGAACTCGTCGGCCGTGGCGCGCAGGACGTCGAGGAAGTCGTCGTCGTTCATGACCGCTCCTCCAGCAGGGAATCGCCCCTGACCAGCGCTTTCAGTCGACCCAGGCACCGCTGGCGGATGGGCCCGATGCTGCCGACCGGCATGTCGAGGGCGAGCGCGACGTCGGCGTACGCGGGTGGCGGCGAGGCCATCAGCACGCGCAGCAGCCGGCGGCAGCGGTCCGGCAGTTCCTCGAAGACGCGCCAGAGCCGGGCGTTGCGTTCACCGACGAGCAGTTCGTGGTCGACGGCGGGTGCGGGGTCGGGGGAGTCGGCGATCTCCTCCGCCGGTTCCGGCAGCCGCCCGGACCGGCGGATGATCTGCAGGCACTCGTGCCGCGCGGTGGTGGACAGCCACCCGGCGAGACGCTCCGGCTCGGTGATGCGGTCGAGGTGCTCGACGAGCTTGATCCAGGTGCACTGCACGGCGTCGGCCGCGTCGGCGTCGCTGAGGCGGTAGGCGCGGGCGATCGACCACAGCAGCCCGCTGAACTGTCTGACCAGTGCGTCCCACGCGCTCTGGTCGCCTCGCGCGGCCGCGGCCACCAGCGCCGGTATGTCCATGTGGACATGATGCCCCGCCACGCCGTCCTGATTCGTGTGCCCGGCCGGACACATCGCGCACCTCCCCCCGTTCGGACCACGCCCTGCTGCCGTTCAGGTGGCCGGGCCTGAACGTTGATCGCGCGCGGAAGCGGTCTAGGGCTGTCCGGGTGCCTTTCACTTCATGCCAATGCGGCATCGACAGAGGGCCTGTTCGGGCTCAAAGCTCTAGACCAGAACGACGACAGCGAAGTCGGACGAAAAGAGTCGATCGTGTCCCGATCAACCGTTCTGGTGGCGCTCGATCCCCGCAGCAGCGGCTCGGTGGCCTGCGACCAGCTCGACCGCATCTGCGCGAAACTGGACGAGGAGGGGCACGGCGTGGCCCGCGCGGGCACCGCGTCCGACGCCCTCGCGCTGACCCAGAGCAGGGCCGATCTGTCCGCCGCGTTGGTGTCGTGGGACCTCGACGATCCCGAGGCCGTGCTGCGGGCGATCATGAGCAGGTTCACGAAGCTGCCGGTGTTCCTGGTGACCACCGCGGCGTCCGTGGACGACCTGCCGTTGTGGGTGTCCGAGGTGGTCTCCGGGTACGTGTGGCTGCTGGAGGACACGCCGGACTTCATCGCCGGCCGGATCGGGGTCGCCGCGCTGCGCTACCTGGACGGTGTGCTGCCGCCGTTCTTCCGGGAACTGAGGAGGTTCGAGGACACGCACGAGTACTCCTGGCACACACCGGCGCACGCGGGCGGTGTGGCCTTCCTGAAGTCGCCGGCCGGGCGGGCGTTCTACGACTACTACGGCGAGACGCTGTTCCGCACCGACCTGTCGATCTCCGTGGCGGAGCTGGGGTCGCTGTTCGAGCACACCGGGCCGATCGGTGACGCGGAACGCAACGCCGCCCGGATCTTCGGCGCCGACCTCACCTACTTCGTCCTGCACGGCGACTCCACCGCGGACCGGATCGCCTGCCACGCCAGCATCGCCACCGACGAGCTCGTGCTGGTGGACCGCAACTGCCACAAGGCCATCTACCACGGCCTGACGCTGACCGGCGGTCGTCCCGTCTACCTCGTCCCCACCCGCAACGGCTACGGGCTCATGGGACCGATCCCTCCCTCGGCCATGCGTGCGGAGGCGGTCGCGAGCGCGGTCGGCCGCAGCCCGTTCAGCGAGGGTGCCGCGTCGGAGAAACCCGTGTACGCGGTAATCACGAACTCGACGTACGACGGCCTGTGCTACGACGCGGTGCGGGTCGCGGAACTGCTCGGCGCCACGGTGCCGAGACTGCACCTGGACGAGGCGTGGTTCGCCTACGCGAGGTTCAACCCGCTCTACGCCCGCCGCTACGGCATGTCCGTCGACGCCGACGCCCTGCCCGACGAGGAAGTGCGTCCCACGGTCTTCTCCACCCAGTCCACGCACAAGCTGCTCGCCGCCATGTCGCAGAGCTCGATGGTGCACGTCAAGAACTCGCCGAGGTCGCCGGTGGAGCACCGGCAGTTCAACGAGACGTTCATGATGCACGCGACCACGTCACCGATGTACCCGATGATCGCCGGGCTCGACGTGGCCGCCGCCATGATGGACGGGCCCGGTGGCCGGTGGCTGACCGACGAGGCGATCACCGAGGCGATCCGCTTCCGGCAGGCGGTGGCGCGGCTGAGCCGGCGCATCCGGGAGGCAGCGGACCGGCCGGGCTGGTTCTTCGGCACCTGGCAGCCCGACGAGGTCACCGACCCCGCCACCGGTCACGTGCACGCCTTCGCCGACGCGCCGCTCGATCTGCTGCGCACCGAACCGGGCTCCTGGACGCTCGCGCCGGGTGCCGACTGGCACGGCTTCGAGGGCATGGAGGACGGCTACTGCCTGCTCGACCCGATCAAGGTCTCGATCACCTGTCCCGGCGTCGACGCCGCCGGCCACGTCGCCGAGACGGGCATCCCCGCCCGGATCGTCACCGCGTACCTGGAGACTCGCGGCATCGTGGTGGAGAAGACCGATGCCTACACCTGCCTGATCCTGTTCTCGATGGGCATCACCAAGGGCAAGTGGGGCACGCTGCTGGACGCGTTGCTGGACTTCAAGCACCTCTTCGACACCGACGCGACGGTCGCCGAGGTGCTGCCGGACCTGGTGCGCACTCACCCGGACCGCTACGCCGGCCTCACCTTGCCGCAGCTGTGCGCCCAGATGCACGACCAGCTCAGCAAGAGCGAGCTCACCGCACTGCTGGACGAGGCGTTCACCCACCCGACCCCGGCGGTGCTGACGCCTGCGCAGACCTACCAGCGCCTCATCCGCGGGGACACCGAACCCGTGCGGCTGGCCGACATCGCAGGGCGGACGGTGGCGACCCAGGTCGTCACCACGCCACCGGGCATCCCGGTCCTGATGCCCGGTGAGAGCACCGGTGAGGCCGACGGCGCGGTGCTGCGCTATCTACGTGCTCTGGAGGCGTTCGACCGCGAGTTCCCCGGTTTCCCGAGCGAGACCCACGGGGTCCACCGGGACACCGCGGGCGACTACTGGATCGCCTGCCTGCGGTCATGAGTGAATCCCCCCGTGGCAGGACTCGCCGCGTGATTTGTGCCACAAGACAGGTCTTCCGGGTGCATGCTGTTGTCCGACGGCCGAACGGAAGGCACATGAACATGACCAGTGCGACCGCGTCCTCCCGACACGACTGGGAGTCCGACCTGGAGCGCTACCGCAGCAGAGCGGTGCACGTCCTCGACACGCACCTGCCCGCGACGACCGGGTGCACCGAGTGCGGTGAGCCGTGGCCGTGTGCCCGCGCGTGCTCGGCCGAGCTGGTGCTCGAACTCTGACTAGGAGCTCACGCGCGCGAGGAACGCGCTGATCCCCGAGACCATCCGCTCGACCTGCTCGCCGAGCGTGATCGACTCGTGGAACCGCGAGCCCGGCCCCGCGCTCTTCTTGCCGCGCAGGTACAGCGAACACGCCAGGTCGGCGCACACGTAGGCACCGACCGAGTTGCCCAGTTGACCGGATTTCCCGGCCTTACGCGCGGTCATCAGCGACACGCCGTCCCCTGAATGCGTGGTCAGACACCACGCGCACATCGTCTTACGCGCGCGCCCTGCCTGCGTCGCCCGGCGCAGCGCGATCCCGACGAGCCGTCCGTCCAGCTCGATCACCAGGTATGAGCGATCAGGGGCGGCCGGGTCACGCCAACCGAGGAAGTCGAGGTCGTCCCACGGACGTTCGGCAAGATCCTTGGGGACGTGCATGCGCTTCGCCTCGCCCTTGGTGGAATTGACGAAGGACGCGCGGATGTCGTGTTCGGTCAGCGGCTTCACGACCACGGACGCTAGGTTTGCCTAGAGGTCCTAGGCAAATGAATAAGGACCCTAGGAAGGGTGACGGATGGCACGCGCTGGGCTCACCGCCGACCGCCTCACGCATGCGGCCGCGGAGCTGGCGGACGAGGTCGGCTTCGAGAACGTGACGGTGTCCGCGCTCGCCCGGCACTTCGGCGTGAAGGACGCCTCCCTCTACTCGCACATCCGCAATGCCCACGACCTGCGCGTCCGGCTCGCGGTGCTGGCACTGGCGGAGCTCGCGGACCGGGTGGCGGACGCGCTGGCCGGCCGTTCGGGCAAGGACGCGCTGGTGGCGTTCGCCAACGCGTATCGGCGGTACGCGCACGAGCACCCCGGCCGCTACACCGCGACGCAGATGGCGCTCGACCCGGACACGGCCGCGACCAGCGCGGCCGGCAAGCACGCCGAGATGACCCGCGCGATCCTGCGCGGCTACGACCTGTGGGAGCCAGACCAGACCGACGCCGTGCGGTTCCTGCACAGCACGTTCCACGGCTACGTGTCGTTGGAGCGCGCCGGGGCGTTCCACAGCCACCCGCGCGGGGTCGAGGCGTCGTGGCTGCGGGCGCTCGACGCACTCGACTCCCTGCTGCGGGCGTGGCCGTCCTAGAACGCCGCCCCTGCGTCTGCCCCGCAGGACATCGACGTCACCGCCGCCTCCACGGAGGCTGAGCGGGTGCCGACCCACGCGCGCCGCTCTCCCGAGCCAAGCTCCGGCAAGAACGAGCTACGTTCTCACCACCACCGCGGGACACACGTGCCGTTGACCGCGCTACCCCGCGCCGCCGGCAACGCCGCCGTTACCGCCTGGGTGCAGCGACAGCAGCGGTCAACCGCCACGCCGACGCGGCCGGCTCCGGTCGGCGACCTGACCAACACCGGTCTGCTGGACGAGCTCGAGACGGTTCGCCAGCAGCTCGCGAGGCCTGAGCTCGCCGCGGCGGAACGGCAGGTCGCCACCACTCGCCAGACCGCGCTGGAGCAGGAACGTCAGGCCCGCGTCGACGCTGGACAGGTCTTCCTCGCGGAGCAGAGCAACGCCGGTGGCCGTGGCCAGCTCCTCGCCGTCACCGATGGCTCGCAGGTCGTCGACGTGGGCACCGCGCCACTGGGCTGGGGCCGGTCGGCGCCGGCCGTCGTCGTGACGCAGCGGCAGTTCCAGCGGGCCCTCAGCGGGCTGGGCATCCCGATCACCAGCCTGGACGAAGCGGCGGCCGCCGGTGTGCTCGGGCCGCGGCTGCAGAGCGGCGCGTTCGAACGGCAGCTACCCGGCGTGGTCGGCACCGACGTCAGCGGGCCCGGCGTGCTGCGCAGGGGGTTCACCGGCGATGTGAGCGAGCTGTCGTTCGCCGCACGTCAAGGTTCGCCGCTGGTACGCGACTTGAACGCGGTGCCGTGGCGGCCGGCGGGACCCGGTTCGGCGCCCCAGTCGGGCAACTACCCGGTCTGGGACTTCACCGACATCGGCGGGCGGCTGGTCAGTGTCAAGGCGTCCACCCAGGCCGCCGCCGGGCGCGGTGGCTACTACCGTGACTCGTTCCGGACGCTCACCGGTGCGGGTGGCGGCACGGCGTTCGACCGAGCCGTGTGGAACCAGCACCCGACGCTGCCGTGGCCACCGACCACGGCCCCCGCCTGGCAGGCAGCGCGGCAGGACGTGATCCGCCGAGGCAGGCTCGCGGTCAACGCCGACGACGTGACCTCGTTCCGTGCCACGGTCTCCAACGGCGTCATGACCAACCCGGCGAACCACCAGGCCGCGATCGAGGCTCACCTCGCCGTCGCGAACGAACGCGTCGGCGGCACCCAGATCCGCACACTGGCCCAGCTCAACGCCCTGCCGCCCGCGCAACGCACCCCGATCCTCACCCGGCTGGCACGGGCTCTGTCCGAGCAGGTGGTCAGCCACGGCATGGACACCGCAGGCCTGCAGGCCGTCCAGAACTTGCGCCTCGCGGCCGGACTGGGCGGCTCCGGCCGTGGTGCCCGGCCGGACATCGCGATGCGGACGTTCCCCGAAGCGCTGTCGGTGGCCGAACGCGGCGCACCCCGCGCGATGGGCCGCGCCGGCGTGCGATCGGGCACCATGGGCGCGGGCGCCGCCGTGTTGTTCCAGGCAGGTGGTTCGCTCGTCACCGAGGGCAGACTGCCGTCCGCCGCGGACTTGGGCACGACCGCGGCCTCCACCGGTGTCGGCGCCGGCGTCGGTGGCGCGGTGGAGACCAGGGTCGGCGCGGCGGTCGGCAACTCGCTGATGGCCGGTGGGGCCGGCCGGGTGTACGTCGTGCTGGGCCGGGCCGGGACGAGCGCGGCCGGTGCCGTGGTCGCGGCCCCGTTGATCGAGACGGGACACATGGCCATCGAGGAGCTGCGCGGCACCGCCGACTACAACGCGACCGACTATGCGGCGCGCGGTGGCCGAGCCGTGGCGTCCGGGCTGCTTGCCGCGGGAATCACGGGTGCCATCGTCGGCGCACCCGCCACTCCGCTCGGTGCGGCCGTGGGGTTCCTCGTCGGCGTGGCCGCGTACATGGTCACGGACTACCTGATCGGTGACGCGGTCGAGTCGAGGATCAGGGGGCGGTGAGCGATGAAGCCCGTGCACGTCGTCCAGCGCCTGACACAGATCGATCACAGCGTCGTGACCAGCTCGACCCGACGATTGCGCTGGCGTCCCGCCCCCGTGCGGTTGGTGTCGACCGGCTCCGACTCGCCGCGTCCGGACGCGTGCAGCCGGCCTGAGAGCGACGGGTCCTCCGCGATGAGAGCCGCGACCACGGCGTGCGCCCGTTGTCCCGAGAGCCGCTGGTTGTACTCGTCGGCCCCCACGGAGTCCGTGTGCCCCACGACGTTCGTCGGGGCCTCGCCCGCAGCGTCGGCAGCGTGGCGACCAGCACCGATCGGGCCGCGGGTCACACGATCGCCGAGTTGAAGGCGAACAGCAGGTCATTGGTCACCACAAGGGGCGCGGCGCAGGTGTCGGTGGCGGGGGACCCACCGGTGCTGGGCGCGCCAGTGCCACCACATGTACTGGGTCGCCTGGCCGCTCAGCACCGCTCGGTTGGCGAATCTCCCGCGAACCAGGGGGTCGGCCTCGGTCTGCGGTATCTCAGGGGCAGCCAACCGTGCACATCCACAGGACGTTCGGGCAGCGAAGTCCGAGTTCTCTGACCCCCGATAAGGTTCACTTATCGGGGGTCAGGTTTTTCCTGCCCAATTGGGTAGCGTTGCGTTGGATAACGTAACTGCACACGTAATTCTGCTACGATATTGCCGTGGAGACGAGCTGCAACTTCCCCGGCTGTGAGCGCCCCGTTTTCCGAGGTGGCGGGCCGGGCAGGCCCTCGGAGTACTGCGACCTGCCCGAGCACACGCGCTGGCGGGCTTGGCGGGAGCGGCAGCGGCTGGCTGAGGCGCCTGAGCAAAACTTGGAGGTCGTCACCGTGACGAATCTCCCGAGGGTCTCCGGTACGGCCAAGATCAGGGCCGAAGAGCTCCTCGACCGCTTCCGGGTGCTGTCGGAGCAGATGACGCAGACCCTCGGACGGGCTGTCGGTGAGCTGAACGCGATGGCGGACCCGAGCGTCGCGGAGAGCCAGATCCAGGCAGCGGAGGCCGAGGCCGCGCGGCGGGTCGCCGAGGCGCAGGCGGAGTTGGCGGCTGCGGAACGGCGGCGGCACGACGCGGAGAAAGCTCGCAAGGCCGCTGAGGAGATGACCGAGCAGGCCGTGCGGGCGGCGGAGGAAGCCGACGAGGCCGCGGACACCGCGTTGACCGAGCGGGACGAGGCTCTGGAGGCCGCACGGGTGGCCGAAGAACGTGCCGAGGCCCAGATCGGCGAGGTCCGGGTGCAGGCGGCGGCCGTGATCGAGGAGATCCGGGCCGAGGCGGACGCCAAGGTGCGTGAGGCGCTGGAGGTGGCGGAGCAGGCGAAAGCCGATGCGGTGAAGCACGCCGAGCAGGCGCGTCGGCAGGCCGCGAAGGAGATCGAGCAGGCCCGCGCCGAGGCCAGGACCGAGGCCGACCGGGCTCGCGAGGAGGCCGCCGCCGCGGTCGACCGTGCTCACGCGGAAGCCGAAGCTGAGATCGGACGTGCGAAGGCCGACGCCGCGGCTGCGGTGCAGGCTGCTGACCAGGCGCGCACCGAGGCCGCGGCGCAGGTTGAGCTGGCGCGTCAGGAGGCGGCGGAGACCGTCAGCCGGGCTGCCAAGGCGCGTGATCAGGCGCTGGTGCGCGCCGAACGGGCCGAGCAGGCCGCCGCGGACGCCCGTGCCGAGTTGGAACGGACCCGTGGCGAGTTCGACCGGCGGCTCGCGCAGGTCAGGCAGGAAGGCGCTGATCAGGTGGCGGCGGTGCGGCAGGCGCTGGCCGCGGTGGAGGATGCGCGGGCGCAGACGCTGGTCCGTGCGGAACGCGCGGAACGTCAGCTCGACGAGGCTGCGGGCGAACTGCGGGCGTTGCGTCGTTAGGGCTACGTCGGGGATCAGCTCTTCCGCCGAAGTAGGCTGATCGACGATGGAAGAGCTCAAGGGCGACTGCGCCAACTGTTTCGGGTTGTGCTGCGTCGCGCTGCCCTTCGCGAAGTCGGCCGATTTCGCGGCCACCAAGGACGCCGGGACACCGTGCCGCAACCTGCTGGCAGACCATCGTTGCGGCATCCACGACCGGTTGCGGGACAAGGGTTATCCCGGCTGCACGGTCTACGACTGCTTCGGCGCGGGCCAGCGGGTGTCGCAGACGGTGTTCCGCGGCAACGACTGGCGCACCGGTGAGCGGCAGAAGATGTTCGCGGTGTTCCCGGTGGCGCGGCAGCTGCACGAGTTGCTCTGGTATCTCGCCGAGGCCCGTCGTCTCGACCCGCACGACGACCTCGGCGAGGCCTACGCCGAGGTTGAGCGGCACACGTTCGCTGATCCGGACCATCTCCTCGCCGTCGACGTCGCGGAGATTCGCGCGAAGGTGACCGTCCTGTTGCTGCGAACCAGCGAGCGGCTGCGCGCGAGCGCGAAGTCGTACCGGAGCGCCGACCTGATCGGCGCGCGCCTGCGGAACAAGAACCTCAGCAACGCCGACTTCCGGGGTGCCTACCTGATCGGTGCGGATCTGACGAACGCCGACCTGTCGCGGGCGGACATGATCGGCGCCGACCTGCGCGGCGCTGACCTGTCGGGTGCGGATCTGAGCACGTGCCTGTTCCTGACGCAGCCGCAGGTCAACGCCGCGCGCGGGAACGCCCGCACGAAGCTGCCGGCGGCGTTGACCCGGCCGTCGCACTGGCACACGGGGACCGGCAAACGTCGCTGAAACTGTGTGGCGCTAGACCGACAGGCGTTGCTGGGCGACCGCGCGGGCGAAGCCCTCGACGTTGTCGATCATGATGTTGTGACCGGTGTTCGGCACGGAGATGATCTGGACACCGGCCGCGGCGAGCTCGCGCGCACCCCTGGGCGGGGCGTCCTCGGGGTGCAGGAAGACGCGCGGGATCTCCAGTTCCAGCAACAGTTTCCGCATCGTCGGGGACGTGCCGCGGACGAGGTCGACGGCGCTGCGGTAGAGGGCTTCGCGGCCGGCCATGCGCATGGTCGCGGCCCAGTGCGGGCCGACGTCGCGCAGCACGCGGTCGAAACCGTGGGAGAGGAAGTCGGCCTCACCGTAGGCGGCGATGCCCCGGCTGCCGGGTGCGCCGAGCGCGGGCGTGGCGGGGTCGACGTGGGGGTCGACGAGGACGAGCGAGCGCACCATCTCGGGGTGGCGGGCGGCGAGCACGATGGCGACGGCTCCGCCCATGCTGTGGCCGATGATCTCGCTGCGGCGCAGGCCGATCTTGGCCAGCGCGACGGCGAGGGCGTCGGCGTGGCCTTCGAGCGAGTAGGCGAACCCGGTGGGGCGGTCGCTGATGCCGAAGCCGAGCATGTCCATCATCAGGCTGCGGCGGCCGGCGAGCAGCGGATGGGCGACGGCTTCGGCGTAGTAGGGCGCCGAGGAGGCGCCGAGACCGTGCAGGTAGACGCGGGCGGGCGTGTCGCCCGGTACTTCGACCCAGCGGATCCGGACCCCAGGTCTGATCTCGACGGCGCGCATGTCTCTCCCGGCGGCTGATTCGACTGCTGGACCCTACCTCGCGTGCACGGCAAGTGAGACCGGTTTCGAGACCCGGTTCTCACCTAGTCGACGAGTCGCGCGGCGATCACTGCGAAGAACAGGGTCACTGCGGTGAACACGAAGGTGTAGCCAAATCCTATGGCGGCGTGCAGCGGACGTGATCGTGGTCCCTCGCACAGGTGCAGCTGCCAGTGGGCGGCGCCCAAGCCGAAAACCAGCCACGGCAGCACAATCAGCGGATCCGTTGGCCCGCCGAGCAGTCCACTGACCGCGAAGGGGGTCGCCGCGGTGAGGACGCCGGTGATGGTGGCGATCATGTGCGGGCGGCTGACCGGTTCGCCGGTGGTGCGGGCGGCGGCTGTGGCCACGATCGCGGCGAGGGTGATGGCGGTGATCAGGAGGCCGAGCAGCCACGGGTGTTCGTCGGGTCCCGTGGCGGTGACCGGGATCAGGGCGGCCGCTGTGAGCAGCACGGCGGCGACGGGTGTCAGCGGGAGCACCCAGGAGTGGCGAAGGGGCACTGCGTGATGTTCGCTCACACGCGCGTTGATCGGCAGAGGCCGAACGGTGTCACCACATGTCGGCGTCGCCGAGGGTGTAACCGGTCAGCTGCGGGTCGAGGACGCCGGTGAGCTCGGCGACGAGCAGTTCGGTGAGGGTTCCCTCGAAGCGGTGCCGGTCGAACTCCACGTCCCAGAGGATCGTCCAGCGGCCGGGGTCCGGGTTGGACGTGTCCCACCACAGGACGTCGCGGCCCTCGGTGCTCGCGCACAGCAGCAAGCCTCCGGGTTCGGGGTGTACCGGCAGTGCGGCGGAGGGGTCGTTCGCGAACCAGTCGCGCAGGTAGGTGGCGTGCACCTCGTGTCCCTCGCGGAAGCCGTGCGCGGGGACGATGTCGATCCCGCCGATGGTGAGCTCGCCGAAGCCGTCCATGAGGCGCTTGTAGTCCGTGGGCAGCTCGATGCCGGCGTCGGCCTCGATTGCTGTCCAGTCGTGGACGTGGCTCGCGGGGGCGTAGACCAGTTCTGACAACGGGTAGGCGAGGCCGGTGGGGAAACCTGCCAGGACTTCCCGCAGTCGCGCGAGGGCGTCAGTCACGCGGGTGGTCCTCGATGCCGAGTGCGGCGCAGGCGGCGGTCACCGTCGCGGCCTTCAGCTCGTCGTACGGCGCGTCCGGGAACTGCATGGTGCAGTCCTGCATCCCGCCGAACGCCAGCACGGCCCGCGCCTCCTGCTCCAGCGTCGGCTCGGGGCCGAACAGGATCCGCGTGAGCCGGGCCCGCCACGCCAGCACGGTGTCGATCAGGCCGAGCTCCGCGAGGGTGGACAGCTCGGCGACCAGCAGCAGGACGTCGGCTCGGTGGCGGTGGTGGAAGTCGAAGAAGCCCTCGATCAGTTCGAGGGGTGGCACGTCGGCGCGGTCCTCCATGCGGGAGAGGAACTCGTCGCCCTCGTCGAGCAGCGGGGTGACGATGCTGCGGACCAGCTCTTCGCGTGAGGTGAAGTGGTAGTACAGCGCGGGTTTGGTGATGCCGAGGCGGTCGGCGATCTCCTGCAGGCTGGTCTGCTGGACGCCCTTGGTGACGAACAGCTCCCGCGCGGTCTGCATGATCCGCTTCTTGGTGTCGGACGGTCTGGCCACGCGCCGAATCTTACTTAACAGTCGGTAAGGGCGGGTGTGGTCTCAAGGAAGGGGGCTTACCGACCGTTAAGTAAGGCGGGTTTGACGTGCGGGTTCTCGTTTCCGGTGCGAGCATCGCGGGTCCGGTGCTGGCGTACTGGCTCACCCGGTACGGGCACGAGGTGACGGTGGTGGAGCGGTCACCGGTGCTGCGCAAGACGGGTGGGCACGCGGTCGACCTGTTCAAGCCGGCGATGGACATCTCCGAACGCATGGGTGTTCTGCCGCGCATCGAGTCGTTGGCGACCGGCACCGAGCGCATCACGTTCCTGCGTGAGGGAACGCGCAGACCCATCAGCGCCGACGCGACGAAGCTGTTCGGTGCCGCGTCGGACCGGCACGTCGAGATCATGCGCGACGTTCGAGAAGGCGGCACCGCGGAAGTTCGATCTGGTGATCGGCGCGGACGGGTTGCATTCGAACGTGCGCCGGCTGGTGTTCGGTGAGGTCGAGAAGGCGTTCGTGGGCGCGTATCTGGCCGTGTTGTCGGTCCCTCGCGAACTGGGTGCGCCGGGGGCGATGACCGGGCACATCGGACCGGGACGCAGTGCGGCGGTGTACGGGGCACGCAGCGTGGACGACGCGCGGGCCGTGTTCCTGTTCCGCAGGAAGGAAGAGCTGGACTACCACGGGTGCGACCGGAATACGCCAGAAAGGGGCCGTGAGCCCACATAGCCGCAGGTAACGGCAGTGCGTGGGGGCTCAATCGGTTTTGTCGGCCCTGGGAAGTACGTTCCGCTCATGGATGACTCTCCAGTGTTATGGGCGGACGGGCGGGTGGTCGCTTTCGACACCGAGACCACCGGGGTGGATCCCTTTGAGGCCAGGCTGGTCACTGCGGCGGTGGTGTCCATCTCGCCGTGCCGTGTGGGCGTCGGCTCGAAGCCGATCACGATGGTGATCCCGTCTACGTGGATGGTGGATGGCCGAGCCGGCGTGGAGATCCCCGATGAGGCCCAGCGGATTCATGGCGTGAGCACCGCCGAGGCCCGCGACCGGGGACGGCCGGCTGGCGAGGTCGTCGCGGAGGTGGCGGAGCGGCTGGCGAGATGGTGGTGGCCTGAGGTTCCCTTGGTGGGGTTCAACATCGCCTATGACTTGACGCTGCTGGACGCGGAGCTGCGGCGGCACCACGGCCGTAGCTCCGGGATTTCATGGCCATCAGGGCAGCGCCGGCTTCGTAAGCGATCTGCTGAGGACTCCTTGAGATGGTCGGTGTCGGCAACGTACCGAACGCGCCGCGCTGCCAGGACGTCGTCGGCTGACAGGCGGCCCGATCCGACCCAGTTCCTGCCGGTGCGGTTTCGTGGTCACGAGCATCCCGAGGCGAGCGCCTTGCCGGTGACCGGGGCCGGCAGCATCAGACCCGTTACCCTTGCGGCCGGGGTGCGACAGCAGACGTCAGAACGCGTCGAAGTCCACCAGGTCCACGCAGGCGGCGCGGCAGGCGATCTCACGGTGCCGGCGCAGCTTCGCCCCGTTGTCGCTATCACCGCACTGGGCGACGAGGCTGGCCAGCCGGTACCGCTCGTCACACAGGTGCCAGCGGACGTATCCACGGACGAAGACGTCGACGATGTCCGCCAGGACCGCCTGTCGGAAATCGTTGGTGAACACCTCCAGGAGGGTGTTCACGGCGCGCGCGGCGTCGCGGCGCAGGCGGGCAAGGACCTCTTCGAGGTCGAGGCCACCGGTCGCGGCGATGTTGTTCACCAGGCAGCCGTCGCCGGCGGCCGACTCCTTGTAGAAGGAGAACAGGTCGTTGACCAGGATGATGACCGGCTCAACCTGGGCGATCAGGCTCATCATCTCTTCGAGCTGGGTCTGCTCGTCGAACTGCGCTGCGGGCAGCAGCGCGGCGCCGCAGAACTCCCCCAGCCCGTTCAGGCGGCGCATGAACATCGGGTAGTCGGTCGCCCCCGGCAGGCCGCGGAAGGTCTGGCACTCGATCCAGCAGGCCTGCATGTACGCCATGTTGCTTTTGAACATCATGGTCTGCGAGATCGGCCCGTAGCATCGGAACAGGTCCGGGAAGAACGCGAACAGTGACCGGTATTTGGGGTGTGCCTGTTCTCTGCCCGTCGTGAGGTCGGCGGCGAAGGACTGGATGAGGCGCGGGTCCAGCTGGGCGTCGCCGCCGGGGTCGTCGATCGAGATGGCGTACATGAAGTAGATGTTCAGCTGCGTCATGACGTCCAGAGGTAGTCTTTCCCAGCCGAAGACGGTCATCCGGACGATGGTGCGCGCCAGACACGTCAGCCATTCGTCGGTGATCTGGAGTTCCTTCAGCCGGGGTCTGAAGTGCTCCATGGTGTCGCGGCAAACCGCGCGCATGACCTGCGCGCGGTGTCCTTCCAGTACCTTGTCGTCCGGCTCGCTGTATCCGATGTCGTCCAGGAATCCGACGATCGTGCTGGCGTACCGGTCCGTGCGATCTTCCATCCTGCGGCCCCTTATGCGTCGCCGCCCCTCGCAGGGGGCAGCGCGGTTCCGTCAAACCGCACCGTACTGGGGCGGTACGGACCCAGTAATGGACTGAGACAGCCTTATTGGACGTCCTGCCCGAGGGCGGCACGTTCCGGTGGAACCCGGATACGCACCAGTGTGCGGCCGGGAGCGCGGTGAGCGGCCGTATGCGGTCCGTTCGGACGCCGACGGCCGGGTGCGGTTGACGTGCCCCGGCCCGGACACGGTGTTCGATCACCGGACGCTGGGCGAACTGGCGACGTGACGATCATCGGCGTCTGCCAGGACCCTCTACGGTCGTGCATCCAACGAACGTTAGATACACGACCGGCCGGGCCCTGGCGGGTGTCCGATTCGACCCAGCCCGGTCGTGCAGCAAAGGTGCTCGCGACGTTGACTTGATGCAGGGGTTTGATGCACGCTCCGGGCGTGACCAAGCGCCCTGCGAGGGGTGCAGCCAAGGTAAGCACAGAACCCGCCACGAGTTGATCACGGACTGACGTTTCGGCTGGTTCAGGCGGGATGTCACTCAGCCGCGGCGGCGGGGGCTGGACAGCTTCTCGGTGGCCTGGTGGACGGCGGCCAGGCCGGGTTTGACGTAGCGCTGCACCGAGCGCAGGGACTTGTGGCCGGTCTTGGCCATGATGACGTTCGCGGAGGTGTTGGCGTCGCCGAGGTGGGTGGCCGAGGAGTGCCGGAGTTGGTGCAGCCGGAGGCCGTCGCCGTAGTGGCCGAGGAGGATCCTCGCCCGGTCGTAGCCGAGGCGGGCACGGCCGGTCTCCCGGCAGATGTCCTCCGGGTAGGTGGTCGCCTTGCGGTGCGGGCCGGGGCGGTGCTCGGAGAGGAACAGCGGGCCGGACTCGCGGCCGGCGATGAGCCTGGGCAGCAGGTGCGCGGTGTCGGTGCCCCAGGTGATCCACATCGTGTCGCCGCCCTTGGCGGTGATCTTGGCCTGCTTGTTCGGCAGGTCCAGGTCCTCGACGTTGAGCGCGAGCACGGCGCTGGCGCGGCTGGCTGACTCGTAGAGCATCCGCCACAGCGTCTTCTCCCGCAGCGGCACGTCCCGCCGTCGGCACAGCCGGTCGATCCGAGAGCGGGAGACGGCCTTGGTGTCGTCGTTGCCCTCCCGCCGTCGCTCCGCCGTCGCCGGCAGCGCTGGGGCGGCCCAGTGCTGCTTGCCGGCGCACCAGGCGAGCCAGGAGCCGACGGCGGCGCGGTTGCGGTTCCAGGTCGCCGGTTTCGCCTCGCCCCACAGCTCGTCCAGCGCGTCGGCGACCTCCCCGTCCTCGACGCCGGCCAGCCTCCGGCCCGCGCCGATCAGCTCGGCTGTGCGGTCGAGCACGCCTGCGTAGGCCCGCAGCGTGTTCGGGTTGCCCTTGACCTTGGGGGTGTCAAGGAAGGCGTCGATGGACGCGCGCACCGTCGACCCGCCAGGCCTCGCCGACTGCTTCTCGTCCCGCCGGGTGTCCAGCTCCGTCACGGTCGCCGCCACCATGAGTCCTCCGTCCCGATCGACCTACCGGATAACGCGCACGAGTCGCGCACTGGCCGCCGAACCGTTCCGGCTGGTCGCCGACTCCAGATGTGGATCAGTCTACCGGATAACAGCCTGTTATCCGGTAGATCGCGGATCGGGGACGGGCGTCGCTTGTACCTCGTGCCCCATCGCCCGTCCGGCGTCGGCGGTCATCCGCGCTCGGGGCCCTCGGCCAGACGACGGTGACCGGGATGCCGCGCTTTGGGCAGCGTCCACGACGTCGGCGGTGCCGCCGCGCCCGCCGTCCCAGACGGCGACCAGGGCGTCCACCGCGGACGGACATGCTCGCTGGCGGCCATCTACGCCTCCAGGTTGGACGTGCGAGCCTGCTGGGCGACCACCCCCGACCCCGCAGACTGGGAGCGGAAACTGCGGCAACTCAGCCCCCGCCTCACCGGACTCGTCCCCGTCATCAACTGCGGCGCAGGGTGGAGCAAGGGCGCCGACTTCAACCGCGCCCGCGACTGGATCGCCACCGCACTCAAACAGGATCACCCCCAAGCCAGTGCCTGATGCCCCTCAAGATCACGCGACTCGCTGACCAGCACAACCAAGCCCGACATTCAGATAACGACCGCGACCAGCGGGTTCGACGAGCGGGCGCAGGCCGGAACGCGATCCCGCCGAAGCCCCCGTATCGGACTGAGGTCTCCGCGAGCAGGTTGTTGTCCCAGGTCTCGATCTGCGAGCCGTCGGCCGGCACCACGTGCCCGTCGCCCCAGATCCCGGCCACGTCCAGCTCGGCGAACCGGTTGATGACCTCCGCCGACGCCTTGTGGATCTTGTCTGGGGGGCAGTGCTTGTTGCCGGCGGTGTAGATCTCGTGGGCCGAGACGCCTTTCATGCTGCGGGCGACCTCGGCGGCCGTCAGGTTCCCGCCGTAGGTGTAGGCGGTGACCACGTAGCGGCCCATCGCGTCGCGGATCTTCGGGTCCGACCCGGACGCCGGCCCGAAGTGGCGGTGCCAGCCGGTCAGGTGGGCGGTGCGGGCCAGGATGTCCAGCAGGCTGCGCTCGGGCAGCCGCTGGTGGATGGCCTGCTCCAGCGCGATGGCGCTGGGCCTGCGGTCCTGGCCTTTGCGGCGGGCCAGCACCAGCTTGCCGCCCTCCAGCCTCAGGTCGGTGTTTGCCGGGTACCCGGCGTCTGTCTCCTTGGCGGCCTTGGCCAGCTTGTCTTTGAAGAACGCGACCAGTTTGTCCGCGTCGGAGGGGATGCCGGCCTGCTCGCAGAACTGCGGCACCAGCGCCTGGCACTCGTCCCAGCCCATCAGCTGGGCGTGCAGGTTGGCGTAGGAGTCCGACCCCGCGACCGCGATGTCCCCGGAGCGCAGCTCGGCGGCCAGCGCCGAGAAGACGCACACCTCCAGGTGCCGGCGCGCGAGCATCCCCGGTTTCCGCTTGTCCCGCAATGCTTTGCGCCACAGGTCGCTGGCGAAGGAGTCGACATCGACCTTCACCACCAGGTCCTGGCCGTCGCGCTTGACGGTGGTCACCTCCTCGATCCAGTCGCCTCGCCGGTCGCGGCTGGCCTTGATGAACTCCACCGCGTCCAGCACGCTGCGCTCCTCGCTGGTCGCCTCCATCTGAAGCGAGTCGACCAGGGTGAACAGGGTTGGCCGATGGGACCGGTAGAACTGCTCCAGCAGGGGTAGGTAGTTGTTGCCGTGGTGGGCCGCCACCGCCTGGTGCGCGGCCATCAGCTGCTCCAGGCCGTCGCCGTCCTCCAGCGCCTTGAGCATCAGCCGCCCCGCCTGGTCTGCGGCTTGGCCGCCCGCCTCCAGCGCGGCCCCACTGTCATCGCCCTCGATAGCCTCGACTGCCTGCGCCTCTGGCCCCAGGTCCGTGGGGCCGGTCGCCTCGCGGGCGGCGGCCAGCACGTCGCCGAACACCCCCAGCAGTCGCTCGGACTCCGCCCGGTGGCTCCTCGCGCAGCTCCTCCAGCCGGTCCTTGCCTTTCTTGTGGATGACGGCGACGCGCTTGCAGAACATCGTGGTGACCTCGTCGCGCGAGCTGACCCGCAGCGTGTGCACCAGGCTGGCCAGCAGCGTCAACCGCTTCTCTGTGTTGAGCACCTTGCGGAAGTCGGCGGCGTCGGTCACCCTCGCCTCCCCCGCGAAGTGCCCCACCTTGCCCGGCGGCACCCCCTCCAGCCACCGCTCAGTCGGCCGAATGGCGTCCAGGTCGGCCAAGTGCTCCAGGCGCCGCTTGAACTTGCCCAGCGTCGCCGCCTTCGCAGGGTCCTTCAGCCAGTCCAGCTCGCTGCGCCGGGTAGACGGGTCCACCAGCAGCATCCGCTCCAGCCGCGCCCTCTCCGCAGGCGACATCCGGCCGGCTGACGCGGTGAAGAACCCGGCGCTCACCTCGGCCCGCACTGTGGCGACCATCGCGTCCAGCGTGGTGTAGCCGGGCAGCTCGCAGGACTGCCGGACCAGCTCCTCCAACGCCACGTTGATCAGATCGGCCGGGTTGTCCTTGGTCTGCGCCGCCGACCGGACCGCGCCCTTGGCGACCCGGCGCACCCTCGCCGGCTCGTACACCACCCCCAGCCGCTCCCGGACGAACTGCCGGTGCCGCTTGGCCGTCCGCACGGCGCCCACCTCGGCCGCTGTGCCCTCGGGTAACCCCAGGCTGCCGCGAACATGCGCGACCACGACACCGGGCACCTCGTTCAGCTTCGGGAAATAGCCCAGCCGCTGGTAGCACTTCAACCGCACCACCAGCGCCAGGAAGTGCTCCCCGCTCGTGGTCTTCCCCTGGGCCCACTCCACCTCGCCGGCGGCCGGGGTGAACGACTCGGCCAGCTCCCGAGCCGACACCACCCGCTTGAACCGCGGGTACGCGGTGCGGTCAATCGACGCCACCACGCACCTCGGCCAACACGATGATCAGGACGCTGGAACCTTAAGCCACAGTGGACACCCATACGAACACCGGCCCCGACCAGCGGCTATGTCGGCTCACGGCCCCTTTCTGGCGTATTCCGGTCGCACCCGTACCACTACCGGGATGTCGCGCGGCAGAAGCAGCTGCTGCGGGAGGCGTTCGCGGGCCTGCATCCCGAGGTCGACGGATGGCTCGAGCACCTCGACGACGACCGGGCGTTCTACTTCGACTCGATCACGCAGCTGCGCGGCGACACGTGGGCGCGCGGGCGGGTGGCGCTGGTCGGGGACGCGGGCTACTGCCCCGGCCCGGCGATCGGGGGCAGCACGAGCCTCGCGGTGCTGGGCGCCTACGTGCTGGCGGGCGAGCTGGCCCGCACCGACGACCACGTGGCGGCGTTCGCGCGGTACGAGGACGAGATGCGCGGGCTGGTGCACGCGAGCCGGGAGTTCGCGCTGGGAGCCGCGAAGGCGTTGGTCCCGTCGACGCGGGCGGGGGTGTGGGCGTTGACGCGGGGTGCGCAGTTCTTCACGTCGTTGCCTTTGTGGCTGCTGCGGCCGTTGGTCAAGCTCAACTCGAAGGGCATGCGGCTGCACGACTCGATGCGGGTGCCCGACTACGAGCGTCAGGGCGCCGAGGTCTCGGCGCCCTGACGGCACGGTGTTGTCAGAACGGCAGGGTCAGAACTGCAGGCTCCACTTGTCGAGGAACCCGGTGTCCTGGCTGGCGGCGTCGGTCACCCGAAGCTGCCAGCCACCGTTCGCGACCTCGCTGGAGGCGTTGACGGTGTAGGTGGTGTTGATGTTGTCCGTACCGCTGCCGGTGCGGTTGTGCAGGACGTAGGCGGTGCCGTCCGGCGCGATCAGCTCGACCTTCAGGTCGCCCTGGTAGGTGTGCTTGATGTCCACGGCGACCTTGAGGGTCGACGGGGCGTTGCCCGCCACCCCGGACACCGTGATCGGGGAGTTGATGGTGGTGTTGTCCCTGATCTGGAAGTCCGTGGCGTTCTCGAAGTACTTGCCGGGCAACGGCGGCGTGGCGCCGCAGTACTGGGCTTCCTTGCCGATGGCCTCGTACGGGCAGTCAGCGCGTTCCAGCAGCTGCAGCACGGCCTCCTTGTTGCGGGCGGTCTGCGCCGGGATCACCTCGTCGGGCGGGTAGAAGCCGCCACCGCCGGCGCTGCCGGGGTACATCTCGAAGGTGTAGGCGAAGATGCCCTGCGTGCCCCACAGCCAGTCGGGGATCGACCCGTCGGTGATGTAGAGGTCGCTGGACTGCTCGGGCGTGTAGTTGTTGGTCGCGGCCATGTCCTGGCCGATCTTGGCGAACGTGTCGCGCTGGTCCTGGGTCAGGCCCGGTGCGACGTCGTCGTAGGTCCAGCCCCACGGCCACAGGATGAGCTCGCTGTAGGTGTGGAAGTCGATGGACGCGGTGATCTGCTGCTTGCCACCGACGTTGCGGCCGCGCACGAAGTCGGCGACGACCTTCACCTCGGGCGCGGACTCCGCGCTCGGCCCGCGGTAGGTGTCACTGCCGGTGCTGCCGGAGGAACCGCCGCAGCAGCCCCACTTGTAGCCCCAGTTGCGGTTGAGGTCGGTGCCGACGTTGCTGGAACCGGCGTTGGGCTGCCGGTTCTTGCGCCACGACCGGTAGGTGCCGGTCGCGATGTCGTACTCGCCGCCGTCGGGGTTGACGTCGGGGATGATCCAGACCTCGCGGGTGTCGAGCAGGCCCTTGATCCGCGCGTCGCTCGCGTACTGCGAGGTGAAGGTCTTGATCAGGTAGATCGCCATTTCGACGGTGAGGTGCTCACGGGCGTGCTGGTGGTGCGTGAACAGCACCTCCGGCTCGTTCTCGTCGACTCCGACGTTGTCGCTGATCTTGAGCGCGATGATGTCGCGGTTCTCGTAGGACTTGCCGATGACCTGCTTGGAGATCAGGTTCGGGTACTGGGAGACGACCTGGTTGATCGCGGCGGTCATCTCGGCGTAGTTGTGGTAGTTCGAGTCCGCGGCGGGGAAGTCGAACGGTCCGATCGCGGAGTTCGCCTCCATCCGCTTGGGCAGTTCGGTGATCTCGAAGCCCTGGGCCTTGAGGCTCTTGACCTCCCGCTCGGTGGCGGTGATCACGACGATGCCGTGCTCCTCGACCGAGTCGATGGCGGCACCGGACTTGGCGAGCTTGGTCCGCTGGTCAGCGGAGCGGACGCCGCTGACCTGGTAGTTGGTCGTCGTTTCCTCGGCGCCGGGAGCCGCGCCGGTCGGCACGCCTCCCATCGTGAACACGACGCTCGCGGCGACGGCGACCCCGATCAGGGGTCTGAGGTGGCTTTTACGCATGCAGGGCAACCCTTTCGGACCACGGCAGGGACATGGCTGGGGTAAGTGAAGTGCGTGTGAAGGCCCACTGTCATCCCGCCATCCGTATGGGGTTATGTGGATGTATGCATCGCTACGACGCTGTGGAGGCCGCCTCGTACCGGGTGGCTCGTGAGATTTCGTTGACGGGGTTGTCGTCGTGGCGGGACGCGGTGGAGCCGTACTTCCTGCCGGGCCGCACGGTGCTGGATCTGGGGGCCGGGACGGGATTGTTCGTGCGGGCGTTCGCGGAGTGGTTCCCGGGCGTGGCCGTCGTCGCGGTGGAGCCGTCCGCGGACATGAGGCAGGCGTCGGGGCTGACGATGCTCGTCGGGGACGCGTACGCGATTACGGTGCCGGACGCGTCGGTGGACGTGGTGTGGATCTCGACGGTGATCCACCACGTCCGCGACCTGCCGACCGTTGGGGCGGAGTTGCGGCGGGTGCTGCGTCCGGGCGGAGTGGTGGTGTTGCGGTCGTTGTTCCGGGAACGGCACGAGGGGGTGGGGTTGTTCCGGTTCTTCCCGGAGGCGACGCGGGCGTTGTCGTCGTTCCCGACGGTGTCCGAGGTCGCGGACGGCCTGGGGTTCGCCGTCGACCGGCTGGAGCCGGTTGCGCAGGTGACGGCGTTGTCGTTGGCGGAGAAGGCTTCGTCGCTGCGGTGGGAGGCGGACACGCTGTTGCGGTCGCTGTCGGAGCAGGAGTTCGAGGCGGGCCGTGCGCGGTTGCTGGAGGCGGCCGCGGTCGAGACGGGTCCGGTGGTCGATCACCTGGATCTGCTGGTGCTCAACGCTGTCTGAGACGCTGCCGGTGCGCGGACCACCACGCCCGGTTGGACGAAATCACGGTCGCCTCGGGGCGGGCTCTGACAGGCTTACGGGCATGGCTTCGGATCCCAAGGCAGACCTGCACCGCTATCTCCGCACGGCCCGCGACGCCATGCGGTGGAAGCTCGACGGGTTGTCGGAGTACGACGTGCGGCGGCCGTTGACGCCGACCGGGACGAACCTGCTGGGGTTGATCAAGCATCTGGCCACTTGCGAGTCGGGGTACTTCGGTGCCTGCCTGGGCCGCGCGTTCGGGGAGAAACTGCCGTGGCTCGAGCAGATCGAGAGCGGTGAGGACGAGAACGCGGACATGTTCGCCACCGCCGACGAGTCGCGTGAGGACATCCTGTCGTTGTACGACCGGGTCGCGGCGTTCGCCGACAGCGTGATCTCGGAGCTGCCGCTGGACGCGCCGGGTGTGGTGCCGTGGTGGTCGGAGGAGCGGCGGTACGTGACGTTGCACCTGCTGCTGGTGCACATGATCGCGGAGACGAACCGGCACGCCGGGCACGCGGACATCCTGCGGGAGGGCCTGGACGGGTCGGCGGGGTTGCGCGACGGGGTGTCGAACCTGCCGGACCAGGACTGGGCGGTGTACCGGGAGCGGGTGGAGCAGGCGGCGCGGAAGGCGGCGGGCCTGGTCTGAGGCCGGCGGTCGAGCTCAAACCGGGCCCGCCGGTCACGCCACTAGAACGCGGAGAAGTACTTGCGGACGTCGGCGACGTAGAGGTCGGGCACCTCGATGGCCGGGAAGTGGCCGCCGCGGTCGTACTCGGTCCAGTGCTCCACCTGGTGCTCGGGGTCGAGCAGCGAGCGGATGCCGGTGTCGGCGGCGAAGGTCGCGAACCCGGTGGGCGCGGCGGCCCCTCCCCACGTGCCGGGGGCGTTCATGGACTCGTAGATGAACTCGGCCGAGGTGGCGCCGGTGCCGGTGAACCAGTAGATCGACACGGCGGTGAGCAGTGCGTCGCGGTCGACTTCCGCGCACCAGGCGTGGAACTTCTCGTAGATCCACGCCAGCAGGCCCACCGGCGAGTCCGTGAGCGAGAAGCCGATGGTCCACGGTTTGGTGGACATCAGCTGCAGGTAGCCGAGGCCGGTGGCGACCAGCTCGTTGAACACCTCGGCGCGCGCCAGCTCCACGCCGGAGAGGTTGTCGGTGGGCAGCGGGCCGCCGAACGGGTGGGAGCTGGGGCCGTTGATGTGCATGGCGGCCACGGCCGGGGTCAGGCGGCTCATGGCGCCCGCGATGCCCGCGCCGACGTCACCGGCCTGCACGCCGTACCGCTCGTAGCCCAGCTGGTCCATCAGCGCGACGAACGCGCCGGCGGTGCGGGAGACGTCCCAGACGCCGGTGACGGGCACGGAGAAGCCGAAGCCGGGGATGGACGGCACGACGACGTGGTGGTCGCGCGCGAGGTCGGCGATCACGTCCAGGTACTCGGCGAACGTCGAGGGCCAGCCGTGGATGAGCATCAGCGGCAGGGCGTCGGCGCGGGAGCTGCGGACGTGGACGAAGTGGATGGGCTGGCCGTCGATCTCGGTCACGAACTGATCGAGGGCGTTGAGGCGGTCCTCGACGGCACGCCAGTCGAACCCGCCGGCCCAGTGTTCGACGAGCGACCGGAGTTCCGCGACGGGCACGCCGCGCTTCCAGCCATCGGTGCCGGACTGCGCGGGCCACCGCACGCCGGCGAGCCGCTGCCGCAGGTCGGAGAGGTCGTTCTGGGAGATCTCGACGCGAAAGGTGTCCATGGCCGCAACGTTAGGAACAATCGCGGAAAGGTTCGTTCCTCATTCGCGGGGAGAGTGCTCGGCATGGTGGAGACGTCGGCACGGTTGCTGAAGCTGCTGTCGTTGCTGCAGACCCCGCGCGACTGGTCGGGGCCCGAGCTGGCCGAGCGGCTCGGCGTGACGACCAGGACGGTGCGCAACGACGTGGATCGGCTGCGGAGCCTGGGTTATCCGGTGCACGCGACGCCGGGCGTGGCGGGCGGCTACAAGCTGGGTGCGGGGGCGAAGCTGCCGCCGTTGCTGCTCGATGACGACGAGGCGGTCGCGATCGCGCTGAGCCTGAGCACGCAGGACTCCGAGACCGTGGACCGGGCGCTGCGCAAGCTGGAGCAGGTGCTGCCCTCGCGCCTGAGGCACCGGGTCGCCGCGTTGCAGGAGTTCACCGTCGGCACCGCCACCGAGCTCGACCCCGAGGTGACGGTGCAGATCGTCAACGCCTGCCGCGCGCGGGAACGGCTGCGGTTCGACTACGTCAAGTTCGACGGCGCGCGGGATCGCCGGGAGGTGGAGCCGTACCGGCTGGTGCACACGCGGGGCCGCTGGTACCTGGTCGCGTGGGACGTGGCCAGGCAGGACTGGCGGACGTTCCGGGCCGATCGGATGCAGCCGCGGTTCCCGACGGGCCCGAGGTTCACCCCGCGTGAGCTTCCCGACCTGGAGGCCCACCTTGCCCAGGGGCTCGCGACGGCGGCGTGGCGGTTCCGGGCGACGGTCACGGTGCACGCGCCGGCGCACGAGGTCGCGGCGAAGGTGCCGGCGGCGCTGGTGGAGGCCGTGGACGAGACGACGTGCCGGATGACCGCGGGGTCGGACACACCGCAGATGCTGGCGGTGTACCTGGGCATGCTCGACAGCGACTTCGAGGTGGACGGGCCGCCGGAGCTCGTTCAGCACCTGGGAAAGACGGCTGACAGGTTCCGCGGCGCCATCAATACTGCCGACCATGGGTAAGGAGTACGAGCGCATCGAGCCGCGGCTGTGGGAGTTCATCGAGAGGCAGAAGGTGTTCTTCGTGGCGAGCGCTCCGCTGGCCGGCGACGGTCACGTGAACCTCTCGCCCAAGGGCCGGCAGGGCACGTTGCGGATCCTCGACGACCGCACGGTGGCTTACCTCGACTTCGGCGGCAGCCACGCCGAGACGATCGCGCATCTGCGGGAGAACGGCCGGATCACGTTGATGTGGTGCGCGTTCGAGGGCCCGCCGAACATCGTGCGGATCCACGGCCGCGGTGAGCCGGTGTTCCGCGACGACCCGCGCTTCCCGGGGCTGGTGGCGGGGTTCGGTGAGGCGGACGGACCGGCGCTGCGGGCGGTCATCGTCGTGACGGCGGAGCTGATCAGCGACACGTGCGGGTTCGCGGTGCCGTTCATGGACTACCGGGCGGAACGGGAGCTGCACGCGAACCACTTCGGCCGCAAGACCGACGAGGAGTTCCGCGAGTACACCGCGAGCAAGCCGTACAACAACGCGAGCCTCGACGGGTTGCCGGCGGTTCCGCTGCCCCTGCCGCCCCGGCGGTGAGCGGTCAGCTCGACAGGAACCGGTCCAGGACACGGACCCCGAACTCCAGGCCCGCGACGGGGACGCGTTCGTCGACGCCGTGGGCCATCGACCGGTAGTCGTACCCGGCGGGCAGCAGCAGCGGCGAGAACCCGTAGCAGTGGATGCCGAGCTGGCTGAACGCCTTGGCGTCGGTGCCGCCGCCCAGGCAGTACGGCACGACGACGGCGGCGGGGTCCTCATCGCGCAACGCCTCGGCCATCGCGGCGAACCACGCGGTGTCCACGGGTGCCTCGACCGGCGGCTGGTGTTCCAGGAACTCGCGCGTCACGCCGTCGCAGAGCAACGAGTCGATGGTCGCCTCCAGCTCCTCGACGGCGCCGGGCAGGGTCCGCACGTCGAGCTGGGCGGTCGCGCTGCCGGGGATGACGTTCACCTTGTAGCCGGCCTGCAGCATCGTCGGCGTCGTGGAGCACCGCACGGTGTTCTCCACCAGCTTCGCGGCGGGGCCGAGGCGGGCGATGGTGGCGTCGACGTCGTCGAGGTCGACCTCGACGCCCAGTGCCTTGCCCGCGCCGACGAGGAACGCCTCGACCGTCGGCGTGAGGCGGACCGGGTGCTGGTACGCGGCGATGCGCGCCAGCGACGTGACGAGCGCGGTGACGGCGTTGCGGTCGTTCTTGCGGGATCCGTGCCCGGCGCGGCCCGCGGCGGTGAGCTTCATGTGCGAGGTGCCGCGCTCGGCGGTGCCGATCGGGTACAGGCGCACGCCGTCGACGTCGAAGGAGAACGCGCCGGACTCGCTGATCGCCGCCTGGACTCCGGCGAAGTGGGCGGCGTGGTGGTCGACGAGCCAGTGCGCGCCATAAACGCCCTGGTCCTCCTCGTCGGCGACGAACGCCAGCACGACGTCACGGCGGGGCCGGCGGCCCTCGGTGTGCCAGCGGTTGATCACGGCCAGCGTCATCGCGGCCATGTCCTTCATGTCGACCGCGCCGCGGCCGTGGACGAACCCGTCGCGGATCTCGCCGCCGAACGGGTCGAAGCTCCACTCGGCCGCGTCGGCGGGCACGACGTCGAGGTGGGACTGGACGAGGACGGCGGGCAGCGACGGGTCGGTGCCGTGGATGCGCGCGAGGACGCTGGTGCGGCGTGGCGCGGGCTCGAGCAGCGTGGGTGGCACGCCGTTGTCCTGCAGGACGGTGGCCACGTGCTCGGCGGCCTCGCGTTCGCCCGCGCAGTCGCCGCCGCCGCGGTTGGTCGTGTCGAAGCGAATGAGCTGCGCGCACAGCTGCGCCACGTCCAGCGTCATGAAGCCACCGTAGCCGCACGCGTCAGGTGGAAATGTCACGGCCTCAGCCGTAGATGCCCTCGACGGCTCCGGCGGCGACGTGGGTGACGACTTTGAACGCCTTCATCGCCTCGGTCATCGACACGGCGTCGAACCCGACCCGCCGCGCGCCGATCAGCTCGACGGTCGGCACCACGGCGGCGGCGTCGGCGAGGTGGGTGGCGTCGAACTCGACCTCGATGCGGTGCGGCGACACCACACCCTCACCTCGCCCGGCGGACGCCATCGCCACTGTGGCGGCTTGTGTGATGTGTGAAAAAACCACGGCGGGTGGCAAACACACGGCGGCGTACCGCGACACGCACTCCTTCACCGCCACGGTCGCCGCCGAGGGCGCGTAGGAGGCCGCGTCCTCGCACGTCAGGTCGTCACCGGTCACCAGCAGCACGGGCACCCCGTACTCGGCGGCCAGCGCGGCGTTGAGGCGTCCCTCGGAGGCGTGCACCCCGTCAAGCCAGACGCCGGTGATGGAGTTCTCCAGGTAGGTGTGCGCGAGCACGCCGGGAGAGCCGGCACCCGTGTGATAGCCGAGGAAAACAACACCGTCCACATCGGAGTCGATGCCCTGCATCATCGACAGCGGTTTGTGCCTGCCGGTGAGCATTCGAGCCGAGGTGTGGAGGTCTTCGAGCAGAAGGTTGCGCTGCGAGGAATGCGCTTCGTTGACCATTACCTCTTTTGCGCCACCCGCCACCAGGCCCGCCACGCAGGCGTTGACGTCTCCTGTGAACAGGCGCCGGAACCGTTGCCACTGCTCGGTACCGGGGATGACGTCCCCGGTCCAGGTGACTCCGGTGGCGCCTTCCATGTCCGCCGAGATCATGATCCGCACATCTGAGTAACGTAGCGGTGGGCTGCTGGGGAAGAGGGGTATTTCGTGCGGGTCAAGTTGTGCGCGTTACTTGCCGTGGCAATGACACTGGGGATGGCGACACCTTCTGCAACGGCACAGGGGCCGGTGATTCTGAAGGTCGCGATCGTGCAGCAGATCGACTCGATGAACCCGTTCCTGGCGGTGTTCCAGTCGAGCACCGAGATCAACCGGCTGATGTACGACTACCTGACCGCGTACGCGGCGGACGATCAGCGGGTGACCGAGGGCCTCGCGAACAGATGGGAGCCCTCACCCGACAAGCTCACGTGGACGTTCACCGTCCCCGACGGCAAGAGGTGGTCCGACGGGCAACCGGTCACGGCGCACGACGTCGCGTTCACCTACAACCTGATGCTCAAGGACGAGGTCGCGCGGACCGCGAACGGCAGCTTCGTCACCAACTTCGCCTCCGTCGCCGCCCCCGACGACCGGACCGTGGTGATCAGGACGAAGGCGCCGCAGGTGACCATGCTGGCGCTGGACATCCCGATCGTGCCCAGGCACGTGTGGGAGAAGGTCCCGAGCATCAAGGACTACGCCAACGACCAGATGCCGGTCGTGGGCTCCGGCCCGTTCGTGCTGACCGAGCACGTGGCCGGGCAGTTCATCAAGCTCAAGGCCAACAAGAACTACTGGCGCGGCCCGGCGAAGTACGACGAGCTGCACTTCGTGTACTTCCAGAACTCCGACGCCGCGGTGCAGGCGCTGACCAAGGGCGAGGTCGACCTGGTCAACCGGATGGCACCGGCGCAGTTCGACTCGCTGGGGGACAAGCCCGGCGTCACGCGCAACAAGGCGCAGGGCCGCCGGTTCGTCGAGCTGCTGATCAACCCCGGCGCGCAGACCAGGACCGGGGAGCCGATCGGTGACGGCCACGCGGCGCTCAAGGACGTGCGGGTGCGGCGGGCGATCGCGCAGGCCATCGACCTCGACGCGCTGGTGCAGCGGGTGAGCCTCGGCTACGCGGAGAAGGGCGCCGGGCTGGTGCCGCCGGTGTTCGGCAAGTGGCACTGGCAGCCGGGCGAGCAGGAGCTGCGCAAGTTCGACCCCGCGGCCGCGAACGCCGCTCTCGACGCCGCCGGGCATCCGCGCAAGGCCGACGGCACCCGCTTCGGGCTGCGGCTGGTCGGGCGCGCGGGGCGTGCCTACGACGAGCAGGCGTCGGAGTACCTCAAGCGGCAGCTGGGCGACATCGGCATCCCGCTGGACGTGCGGCTGGTGTCGGACAACCAGCTCAACGAGGCGACCACGGTGGCGACCTACGACCTCGCCTTCTCGGGCTGGGCGACGAACGTGGACCCGGACTTCGTCCTGGGCCTGCACACGTGCGCGCAGCGGCCGGGCGCGGACGGCAAGGGCGGTACCTCCGACGCGTACTTCTGCGACGCGACCTACGACCAGCTCTACGCGCGGCAGCTCTCGGAGTTCGACGAGGGCAAGCGGGTGGAGATCGTGAAGCAGATGCAGGCGCGGTTCTACGACCAGGTGCCCGCGGTGGTGCTGGCCTACGAGAACGCGCTGGAGGCCTACCGCTCCGACCGCTTCACCAGGTTCACCACGCAGCCCGCGCAGGGTGGCGTGATCATGGCGCAGAACGGCATGTGGGGTTACTACGGCGCCGAGCCCGCCGGACGCGCGGCGCCGGCCTCCAGCAGGGGGCCCGCGCTGGCGATCGGCGGCCTGGTGCTCCTCGCGCTGGTCGTGGTGGGTGTCGTGGTGGCACGCCGGCGCAGGGCCACGGCGGGGGAGCGCGAGTAGGTGCGACTCGGTGTTCGTCTCTGGGGTCGGCTCGGTGGTGCCGCGCTCAGCCTGGTGATGGTGGCGGTGCTGGGCTTCTTCCTGTTCCGGGTGGTGCCCGGCGACCCCGTCGTGTCCATGACGCGCGGGCGGCCGACGACAGCGGCGATGCAGGCCGAACTGCGCACGCAGTTCGGCCTGGACCGTCCCCTGCACGAGCAGTTCTGGAACTACCTCACCTCGCTGCTGCGCGGTGACCTGGGCACGTCGTTCACGTTCCGCCGCCCGGTGTCGGAGGTGATCCTGGAACGGCTGGGGCCGACGCTGCTGCTGGTCGGCACGTCGACGGTGATCGCGGTCGGGCTGGGGTTGTGGCTGGGCGTGCGGGCGGCGTGGCGTCGTGACTCCGCCTTCGACCGGGTGACGACCGGGGTGTCGCTGACGTTGTGGGCGGTGCCGACGTTCTGGCTCGGCATGCTGCTGATGATGGCGACCGGGGACCTCTTCCCGTCGCGGGGCATGCGCGACACCGACACGGCACCGGACTTCGTCTCGCAGGCGCTGGACGTCGGGCATCACCTGGTGCTGCCGTCGCTCACGCTGGTGGCGGTGGTGTGCGCGGAGTACATGCTGGTGATGCGGTCGTCGTTGCTGGAGGAGATGCACGCCCCGTACCTGACGACGGCGCGGGCGAAGGGCCTGCGCGACGATCTGGTGCGCCGCCGCCACGCCGTGCCCAACGCGGTGCTGCCGGCGATCACGCTGGTGTTCCTGCGGTTCGGGCTGGTGGTGGCCGGGGCGATCACGACGGAGACGGTGTTCTCCTGGCCCGGTCTGGGGTTGTTGTTCTACGACGCGCTGACCGGACCGGACTACTTCCTGCTGCAGGGGCTGCTGGTGGTCACGGCAGGAGCGGTCGTGGTGATGAACCTGCTGGCGGAGCTGCTGTACGGGGTGCTGGATCCACGGGTGAAGGTCGTATGAGCGGGTTCCTCACACGCGGCACGGGCCGCGGCGGCAAGACCGGGTTTCTCGCGCACCGGGCGGGGGTCGCGGGTGCCGCGGTCCTGGCCGTGGCCGCGCTCGTCGCGGTGATCGCGCCGCTGCTGATCCCCGCGGACGCGCTGGACGTCACGCGGGTGACGGCGGCGCCGTGGCAGTCACCGGGCGCGGATCACTGGCTGGGCACCGACCACACGGGGCGGTCGGTCGCGCTGCTGGTGGCGCAGGGCGCCGGGACGTCGTTGTTCGTCGGGCTGACCGCGGCGGTGCTCGCGGTCGGCATCGGCACGCTCGTCGGGATCGTGAGCGGGCACTTCGGCGGGCTGCTGGCGGGCGCGTTGCTGCGGGTCACGGACTTCTTCCTGGTGCTGCCGGCGCTGGTGCTGGCCATCGCGCTGTCCACGGTGCTGCCGCGCGGGCTGGGCACGATCGTGCTGGCGATCGGCCTGACGAGCTGGCCGTCCACGGCGCGGATGGTGCGGGCGCAGACGCTGACGATCGAGGCCAGGCCGTTCGTGGAACGCGCGCGGGCGCTCGGTGGCGGGCACGGGCACGTGATCGGGCGGCACGTGTTGCCGTCGGTGGTGCCGCTGGTGCTGGTGAACGCGACGCTCGCGGTGGCGTCGGCGATCGTGGCGGAGTCGACGCTGGCGTTTCTGGGGCTGGGTGATCCGACGCGGATCTCGTGGGGCGCGATGCTGCACCAGGCGCAGCTGCACGGGGCGGTGCCGCAGCGGGCGTGGTGGTTCCTGCTGCCGCCCGGTGTCGCGATCGTGGTGGTGGTGCTGGCGTTCACGCTCGTCGGGCGCGCCCTCGAAGCCGTTGTGACGCCGAAGAGGTGACCGGATGCTGGAACTGAGGAACCTCACCGTCCACTACGGGCACAAGCGCGTCGTGCACGACGTGAACCTGACCCTCGCGCCCGGTCAGACGCTGGGGCTCGCGGGTGAGTCGGGGTCGGGCAAGTCGACGGTGGCGATGTCGGTGCTGCGGTTGCTGCCCAGGACCGCGCGGGTCGACGGCGAGATCCTGCTGGACGGCGACGACGTCCAGGCGATGTCGTGGGGGCGGCTGCGGGCGGTGCGGTGGGCGGCGGCGTCGATCGTGTTCCAGGGCGCGATGCACTCGCTCAATCCCGTGCGCCGCGTCGGTGACCAGATCGCCGAGCCGATGCGCCTGCACGGCACCACGGGCAGTGTGCGTGAGCTGCTGGAGCAGGTGGAGCTGCCGGCGGAGAAGGCGCGGGCGTATCCGCACGAGCTCTCCGGCGGGCAGAGGCAGCGGGTCATGATCGCGATGGCGCTGGCGTGCGGGCCGCGGCTGGTGATCGCGGACGAGCCGACGACCGCGCTGGACGTGGTGGTGCAGGCACAGGTGCTGTCGGTGCTCACCCGGCTGGTCGCCGAGCAGGACCTCGGGCTGCTGATGATCAGCCACGACCTGTCGGTGCTCGCGGAGACGTGCGCGGACCTGGCGGTGATGTACCGCGGTGAACTGGTGGAGCGCGGTGGCACGCGGGAGGTGATCGCGAACCCTCGGCACCCGCACACGGCGGCGCTGGCGGCGGCGTTCCCGGTGATCGGCGATCCGGCGCACCGGTGGGTGGAGCCGGTGGCCGCTCCGGAGCCGTTGCTCCAGGTGCGTGGGCTCGCGGTGGACTACGGTCGGGCACGCGCGGTCGACGGGGTCGATCTGACGATCGGCCGGGGCGAGATCGTGGCGTTGGTCGGGCAGTCCGGCTCCGGCAAAACGACACTGGCTCGTACCATAATGGGGCTGCGGAAACCGTCCTCCGGTCGGGTGATCTTCGACGGGGTTCCGGTGCCGCTCAGGGGCAAGGCGCTCAAGGCGTTCCGGCGGCAGGTGCAGCTCGTCCTGCAGGACCCGGCGAGCGCGCTGAACCCCCGCCACACGGTGCTCGACGCGGTCGCGGAGGGACTGCGCGTCCACGGCATTCCCGGCGACGAGGAATCGCTGGTCAGCGCCGCTGTTGAACGTGCGGAACTACGTCCGGCGGACCTCTACCTGGAGTCGCTGCCGCACGAGCTGTCCGGGGGGCAGCAGCAACGCGTGGTGATCGCCGGCGCACTGGTGCTGCAACCCCGTCTGCTGGTCGCCGACGAGCCCGTCGCCTCCCTCGACGCCTCGGTGCGCGGGGAGATCGTGGCGCTGCTGCTCCGGTTGCGGCGCGAGCTGGGCCTTGCTTCATTGATCATCACACACGACCTCGGGCTGGCCTGGCAGATCGCCGACCGGGTCGCGGTGATGCATCAGGGGAAGATCGTGGAACAAGGCTCGGTGGAACAAGTGCTGCTCAACCCCACTCACGACTACACACGCGCGCTGCTGCGCGCCGTGCCTCAGGTCTGACGTGATCCCGATGGAACACGCCCGCTACCGGGCCTCGCTGACGCCTGCCGAGATCGGCCGGGGCGGGGCCGACGGCTGGGTGAGTGTCGACGACGTGCCGACGCTGGCGTGGCTGGCGTGGAACGACCTGGGCCGCCCACCGGGAGTCCTCGGCGAGCTCGCCGAGGCCACGGACCCGCGGCACGTGCTGGCGCTGTGCCGGATCCTCGCCTCCACCTCCCGCGCGGACACCGCGGCGGTGTGGCGCTACTTAGCCGCGGACTGGGAACGCACGGGGGAGCGTTCCGACGGCAGGCAGCGTTTCCTGCTCGACCGGGCGAGGCGTGGTGAGGGCATGAACTGGCGCGACTTCTCCGCGTTGATGGGCACCGACCGCCCAGAAGAGGTCGACGCGGCGTTCGACCGCGGCGAGGACATGGTCGGCATCTCGGTGATCGGCCTCGCGATGTCGTACCCGGATCCGTGGGCGACCCTGCACCGCGTCGCGCGCGCGTTGGACCACGACCGCACCGAGGTCCGCCGCCAGGGCGCCACAGCCCTGGCGCACGTGGCACGGATCCACGGGGTCGTGTCCCGGGAATGCCTGGAGGTGCTGCGCCGTCGCCACGACAACGTGGCCGAGGACGACCTGTGGACGTTCATCGCCCACCACAAGCTGCCGGCGTGGCTGTGGTGGCGGCGGATCAAGGCCCGGCTGGGGCGGCGAGTTCCGCGCGAACGGCGGCCTCGGTTAACAGGTTGCGCTGTCCCACGGCCCGCCTGAGCGCCTCCAGCAGGTGCTCGCGGGCCCCCGCGTCGTCCCCAGCGGCCTTCGCGATGCGCCCGCGTTCGAACGCGATGTGGCAGCGCATCTCGTCGGGGCTGTACCAGCCGCCAGGCGTCAGCTCCCACGCCCGGTCGCACTCCGCCCGCGCGGCATCCAGATCGCCGTTGCGGCGGGCGAGCTCGGCCCGGCCCAGGTGGCAGTTGGCCTGCACGAGCGGCGAACCCACCCTTCTCGCCTGCTCGAACGCCTCGTCGTAGTCCGCCGCGGCACCCTCGGCGTCACCTGAGACGAGACGGGCACGGGCCCGCACGACGAGCAGCTCGGCGATGTCCTCGGTGGCACCCAGCTCCGTGAGCAGCGTGTACGCACGGCCGATCGCGTCGAGCGCCGGTTCACCGGCCTCCAGCGCGATCTCACCGAGCTGGTGGTGCGCGAGCGCCGCACCCCACCGGTCACCGACCCGTTCGAACCCCTCCGCGCCCTGCCGCAGCAGCTCCCGGCCCGCAATCGGATCACCCTGCATGCGGGCCATCAGACCGTCACCGACCAGGGCCAGTGCCCGGCTCCACGAGTCGGTGCCGATGAGGCGGTTGCGGTGGTGCCAGGTCTGGGAGTCGTTCTCCGGCGCGCCCAGCGCCATGCCCCACATCATCGTCATGATCGGGTAACGCGGCGGCCCGTCCAGCGCGCAGAGCAACGCGTCGGCCTGGCCGATCCTGCCGCTCTGGTCACCGGTCGCGATCGGCCACGCGAGGAGCAGGCACAACGCGTACTCCTGCGCACGACCCGGCGGCGCCGTCTCGCCACACGCGCGGATGACCGCCTCCGCACGCTGGGCGGCCTCGGTGCGCAGCCCCCGGCACCAGTAGTAGGTCGCCAGCGCCGCCACCAGCTCGAGCGCGAGGCCGACGTCGTGGACGGTGGCCCACCTGAGGGCCGCGGTGAGGTTGTCGTGGTCGGCGCCGAGCCTCGTCAGCCACTCGACCTGGTCGTGCGCCCGCAGATGCGGCTCCGCCTCCTGAGCCCTGGCGAGGAACCAGCGGGCGTGACGTTCGGCCAGATCGGGCGCGTGGGTGGCGCAGAACGCGCGGATGGTGTCGAGCATCCGGTACCGGTCACCGGTCACCTCGATCAGCGACTTGTCCACCAGCGACGACAGGGTGTCCACGTCGGAGCCGGTGATGGCGACGGCGGCGTCCAGGCCCGCGCTGCCGTGGAACACGGTGAAACGGGCGGCGAGATCACGTTCGGCCTCGGTCAGCAGGTCCCAGCTCCACTCGACCACCGCGTGCAGCGTGCGATGGCGGGGCGCGGCGGTCCGGCTGCCCCGCGACAGCAACCGGAACCTGTCGTCGAGCCGGGCCGCGATCTCGGCGATCGGCAGCGACCGCACCCGTGCCGCGGCCAGCTCGATGGCGAGCGCGATCCCGTCGAGACGCCGGCACACGTCGACGATGACCTCACGATCGGCGCTGAACCCCGGTTTGACCGCCTGGGCCCGATCCTCGAAGAGCCGGACAGCGGCCTCGTCGTCCAGCGCGGACACCGGGCTGAGCGTCTCGCCGGTGATGCCGAGCGGCTCACGGCTCGTCGCGAGCACCCGCACGCCCGGACACGCGGCCAGCACAGCACCGAGAACACGAGCGGCGTCGTCGACGACGTGCTCGCAGTTGTCGACGACCAGCAGCACATCTCTCGTGGCCAGCGCCGCGTGCAGCCGGTCCTCGACGCACAGCGCTCCCGCCGACAACAGCCCAGCCTCCCGGACGCCGGCACCGTCGAGCAGTGCCCGCGCAACATCGGTCGTGGCGCTGAGGTCCACGAACGCCACCTCACCCTGCTCACGGCTCGCGACCTCGACCGCGAGACGGGTCTTGCCGGTACCACCGGGCCCGATCAGCGTCACCAGGCGGTTCTCCTGCAGCCACTTGGCCACGCGCCGCAGATCCTCGTCCCTGCCGACGAAACTCGTGAGCTGCGCCGGCACACCCCGGTGCGGTGCCTGCGCCCGCAGGATCTCGACGTGCGCGGCGGCGAGCGCGGGGGAGGGATCCACCCCGAGCTCGTCGGCGAGCAGCTCCCTGCCCCTGGCGAACACCTCAAGCGCCTCGGTCTGACAGCCCTCGCGGTGCAGCGCCCGCATCAACGCCGCGCGGACGTCCTCACGCAGCGGGTGCCTGGCCAGCAGGTCACGCAGATCGCCGGGCGTGCCCGCGGCGATGACGCAGCTGATCCGCAGCTCCTCCAGCCGCTGCCGGGCATCGTCGGCGAACGGCGCGTCCACATCCGCCAGCGCCGGCCCACGCCACAACCGCAGCGCTTCGAGGCCACGCCCGGCGGCGAGCAGCTCCGCGCAGTACGTCGCGTCCACTTCGGACGGACCGGCGACCAGCCGATAACCGGCGGGATGATGCTCGACCACCAGGCCCGGAACCGTCCTGCGCAGCCGCGAGACCTGGGACTGCAACGCGTTCGCGGCACCGGCGGGCGGCTCACCGTAAAGGCCCTCCAGCAGCCGCGCGTGACCGACGATCCGGCCCGTGTCCAGCACCAGCATCGCGAGCAGAGCCCGTTGACGCGGCGCGGGCACGGCGATCACCACTCCCGCGCCGTCACGCACCTCGACCGGCCCCAGCACCCCGAACCTCACGGGAGGCGATTCTTCCGCACCACGCCCGGCGAACCCGGCGGATCACCCCAGCGCGCGCAGAACGATCCGCTCCACCACCCGCGTCTTCCCGTCCGCGTAGTCCTGCACCCGCTCCCAGCCCCGCGTCGCCAGCTCCCGCTTCACCGCCTCGTACTCCGCCCGGTCCTCCACGTTCGTCCGCAGCCGGTCCCGGAACGCCAGCATCCGGTCGACCTCCTCGCACGCGGGGGAGAAGACGTGCAGGTTCACCTCCGGATCGGAGTCCTTCAGCAACCGGTGCCGATACCAGCCCGGCTCCCGCAACCGCAGGCAATAACCGGCCTCCACCAACGCCGGCACGTACGCGTCCTCGTCATCGGAATCCGGCACCACCAGCAGAATGTCGATCAACGGCTTCGCCGCCAGCCCCGGCACCGACGTCGACCCCACGTGCTCCAGCCGCACGACCTCCGAGCCGAGCGCGCCGCGAATCCGCTCCTCCTCCCGCGCGTACCAGTCAGGCCACGCCGGGTTGTAGTCCTCCAGCGTGATCCGCACGTCCCCCGCCGGCGTCTCCGTCACGTACTCCACGTCGTCCGACGACGGCCGCCACGCCAGAAAAGCGCGCTCGAGAATCTCCAGCACCACCTCCCTCTTGGCCGCCGCGTAGTCCTGCACCCGCTCCCGCTCCCGCGCCCGCGCCACCAGCTCCCGCTTCGTCAGCGCGTACAACTCCCGGTCGTCATCGTTGACACGCAACCAGTCCCGGAACACCAGATGCCGCCGCACCTGCGCACACCCACGAGGAAACACGTGCAGGTTCACCTTCGTGTCCGGCCCCTTGAGGATGCGATGGTCGTGCCAGTCGTCCTCCCGGACGGTCACCCGGTACCCCGCAGCCTCCAGCGCGGGCACGTACGACGCCTCATCACGCGGATCGTCCACCACCAGCATCATGTCGATCAGCGGCTTCGCACACAGCCCCGGCACCGACGTCGACCCCACGTGCTCCAGCTCGGCGTCCGGCAACGCGGCCACGATCCGCTCACGTTCTCGCTGGTACAAGCCCGGCCAGGCAGCGTCGTACTCGGACAGCTCGATCTTCATGGCAACCCCCGACAGGCAGCCGAACAGAATATCAACTGCCGAACAGGTCACCCGCCGAACCAACCCGGTCCAGCACCTCGTCCGCCGTGAACACCAGCTCCTCCGGCACCTGACACTCCTCGACCTCGTCCCACGTGATCGGAGTCGACACCGCCGGCCGCTCCCGAGCCCGCAACGAGTACGGCGCCACCGTCGTCTTCGCCGGATTGTTCTGCGACCAGTCGATGAACACCTTCCCGGTGCGCTGCGCCTTCGCCATCGTCGCCACCACCAGGCTCGGCATCTCCTTCGCCAGCCGCCGCGCCACCGCCTTCGCGTACTCCGACGTGTCCTTCGCCGGGGCATACGCGTACACCTGCATCCCCTTGTTCCCCGACGTCTTCGCCCACGAGTCCACACCGTCGTCGTCCAGCACCACCCGCACCTGCTCGGCGACCCGGCAACACTCCACCACCGTCGCCGGCGCCCCCGGATCCAGGTCGAACACCAGCAGATCAGGATCCCGCTTACCCCCGCGCGGACCCACCGTCCACTGCGGCACGTGCAACTCCAACGCCGCCAGGTTCGCCAGCCACACCAACGTCGCCAGCTCGTCCACCATCACGTAGTTGACCGTCTCGTTGCCCTTCGAGCTGCCCGGCGACTCCAGCCGCATCGTCCGCACCCAGTCCGGACGGTGCTCCGGCGCGTTCTTCTCGAAGAACCACTTCCCGTCAACGCCGTTCGGATAGCGCTTGAGCGTGACAGGACGATCCTTGAGATGGGGGAGCAGCACCGGCGAGATCCGCGTGTAGTAGTCGATCACCTCACCCTTGGTGAACCCGAACTCCGGATACAGCACCTTGTCCAGGTTCGTCAGCTTCAGCACGCGGTCCTCAACCCGCACGGTTGCGTCATTGGTCAACGCGACGCACCTCCTCGGGCGACTTGTCCGGCCGCAACCCCCGCCACGCCGGAAACCGCATCCGCCCGTCCGGCGTCCACTGCCGGAACACCACCTCCGCCACCAGCTCCGGCTCCACCCACTTCGCGCCCTTCGCCCGCTCTCTCGGCATCTCCGTCACGAACGGGGACGTCCTGCGCGCCAACGCCTTCAACCGCGGCGTCAACACCGCCAGCTCCGCGTCGTTGAACCCGGTACCCACCGACCCCGCGAACGCCAACCCGCCGTCCTGAGGAATACCCAGCAGCAACGCACCGATCACCCCGGCCCGCTTGCCTTCACCCATCCGCCAGCCACCGATCACCACCTCCTGCGCCATCAGATCGGTGATCTTGCGCCACACCGGCGACCGCGTCCCCGGCTGATAGACCGAATCCAGCCGCTTCGCCACCACCCCCTCCAGGCCCTGCTCACGACTCGCCGCCAGCACCGCCGCGCCATCGGTGTCGTACGACGGGGGAGTCAGCCAGGTCGGACCCCTGAGCTCCAGCTCCCGGAGCAGCTCACGACGCTGACGAAAGGGCAGCTGCAGCGTCGACCGGCCATCGAGGTGCAACAGATCGAACAACAGCAAAGTGACCGGATACTGACGAGCCGCCTTCCGCGCGGCCTCCGACTTGCTCACGTGCATCCGGTTCTGCAACGCGCTGAAACTCGGCCGCCCGTTCTGCAACGCCACGATCTCACCGTCGAGCAACGCCTCCGTCGACCCGAGCTGCTCACCCACACCCTGCAACTCCGGATAAGCCACCGTGATGTCGTTGCCCAGACGCGACCACGCCTGCACACGACCACCCTCGACCCTCAGAATCGCGCGAACGCCATCCCACTTGAACTCATAAGCCCAAAAATCATCATCATCCTGGGGGAGGGGACCGGGCATCGCCAGCATCGGCTTCACCTGCTCGGGCAGCGGCTCCCAATCCGGACGCGCCGGCGCGTGCCGACGCTTCATCATCCAGTTCTTGCCCTGCTCACCCGAGCGGAAGAACACGAACTGACCCTCGACCCGATGACCGTGCAAGATCACATCGACCTCACGGTCCGACCACTTCACCGTCTCATAGCGACCGCGATCCCAGATGAACATCTCGCCGCCGCCGTACTCACCCTTCGGAATCTCCCCGGAGAACTCCGCATATTCCAGAGGGTGATCCTCGGTGTGCACCGCCAGCCTGATCACATCAGTCGTCGGCGGAAGCCCCTTCGGCACCGCCCACGACACCAGCACACCATCACGCTCCAGCCGCACATCCCAATGCAGACTGCTCGCGTGATGCTCCTGAATCACAAACGTGTCGTCATCACCGTGAGGGAGCTCCTCAGCACTCGGCACGGGCTCCGGCGTCCTCGCCGGATCCCGCTTGCGCCGGTACTCGTCGAGCCCGGCCATCTACGCCGACGAAGCCTTCTTCTTCGGCGGAGACTTCTTCGCCGCACCCTTCCGCCCGGCCTTCGCCTTCTCCACACTGCGCTCCAGAGCCGTCATCAGGTCGATCACATCACCCTTGTCCTCGACCTCCGGCTGCTCCGGCAGCTCAGCACCCTCCGCCTTCGCCGCGATGACCTTCTCCAGCGCATCCCGGTAGTCGTCGGTGAACGTGTCCGGATCGAAGTCCCCGGCCATCGACTCCACCAGCGACGTCGCCATCTTCAACTCCTGCGGCCGCACCTCGACGTTCTGATCCAGGAAGTCGAACTCCGCCTTGCGGATCTCGTCCGGCCACAACATCGTGTGCATCACCAGCACGTCATCCCGCGCCCGGATCGTCGCCAGCGTCTCCTTCTGCCGGATCGTGATCTTCACGACCGCCAGCTGACCCGTCTTCACCAGCGCATCCCGCAACAACACGTACGGCCGCGCCGCAGCCTTGTCCGGCTCCAGGTAATACGTCTTCTGGAAGTAGATCGGATCGATCTCCTCCGCGGGCACGAACTCCAGAACGTCGATCGACTTGTCGGTCTTCACCGGCAGCTTCTCGAAGTCCTCGTTCTCCATGATCACCATCCGGCCGTCGTCCAACTCATAGCCCTTGGTGATGTCCGAATACTCCACCTCGTTGCCGCACACCGAACAGACGCGCTTGTACTTGATGCGCCCGCCGTCCTCCCGGTGCACCTGGTTGAAACGGAAGTCGTGCTCCTCGACAGCCGTGTAGAGGCGCACGGCGATCGTCACCAACCCGAAGGAGATGGCCCCACGCCACACGGATCTCATTCTCATTGGGTACCCCTGAAATGCGGTTTTCGCACTATCAGGTCACCCACTTGGCCTAACGATCCGGCAACTGAGCGACCCCCGGCTCACGTGTCCACAGCCGAGAGTGCCGCACCGGAGTGGAGCATCGCTAGTGGTGTGGCCCGCAGAACGTTGCCGGGCGAATTCGCGGTCAGACGGGTGCATCGTGGTGCCGCCCCCGCCCCCTCATACCGGAGTCGTATGGGGGCGCGGGGGCGGTGCCGCGAGGTGCCCTGCTGAGCGTGAATTACCCAGCCAACGTTCCGGGCCACGCCACTAGATGTCCTTGAGCGCCCGATACGTCCTGTTGCTCGCCACCGCCGCCCGACGCTCCCGCGCCGTCGCCTCGATGTAGTTCTGACTCGTCGCCAAACTCGCGTGCCCCAGCAACGCCATGATCTCGCTGGCACTCGCACCGTCCTCGGCCAAACGCGTCGCGAACGTGTGCCGCAAAGCGTGCAGATTCGCACCCGTCGGCACCCTGTCGTTCAGCCCCGCCCACCGAAAACACGACTTCACCAGGTACTCCAGCCCACCCCTGCCGATCGGCTCACCGTGCCGGTCCCTCAGCAACGCGCTGTCCCGATCGAACCGGCCCTGCGGAAAACGCTGCCGGCAGCTCTTCAGATAGGCGTCGACGATCCGCTCCATCGGAGGCTCGATCGGAACACTCCGGTCACGGTTGCCCTTGCCCTTCACGTGCAGCCTCTGATCACCCTCCCTGCCGACGATCGACGACAGCGTCAACGTCCGCATCTCGGCGCTCCTCAAGCCCGCGACCAGCCCCAGCGCGATGACCAGCACGTCGCGCTCCGGCCACGGGTCACGACCCTTGCGCGCGCCTTCCGCGGCGGCTGTGAGCAGCTGTTCCGGCGTGTCCTCACCTCGCAGCGGCTTGGGGACGAGCGGAGGGGTCTTCGGGCGGGCAACCGCGCCCATCGGGTTGCCGGCGATGAGGTCCTCGGCCACGCAGAACGTCAGGAACTGGTTCCACGTCGACCAGGCCCGCAGCACGGAGCTCTTGGCGTGGGTGTCGGCGAACAACCCGAAGGCCTGGCGGAGGTTGGCCCCGGTGAGATCGCGGACGGTGAGGTCCTCGACAGGGGAGTGGAGCGTCTCGGCCAGGAGTGTGTTCACACCGGCGAGATCGCGCTGGTAGGCCGCCGTTGTGTGCGGCGAGTCCTTGCGCGTCCGGCGGGCGAGGAAGAAGGCGTCCTGAGCGGCGAGCACGTGCATATGGATCTTGTACCGCACAGCACCGACAATCCCGTGTTCCGTGCTGGATAATGGCGATTATGCATGAAATGTCCGTTTCGCCCGAGTTCGCCGGGCGCTGGACCAGGTGGCGTCACTTATCGGGGATCGTGAGCGTAATGAGGCATCTCTACGTACGTCTCACTGACGAGTCGTCGGTGTCGACCGCGCTCCGACATCGCCGGTGTTCAGATGTTGCGGCGTCTGCAAGTACGGCCAGCCTGCCCGCTGGTGGTGCTTGCAGACGCGCAACACGAGCCGTTTCAGCCCCTTCTGAGGACGATCTTCGCAGGTCACCGTTTTGCCGATAATCTACATTATGTCAAGTAACGTGGATCAGGACTTCTGGCGGGGCCTCTCCTGCCATGCTGTGCGCCGTGTCGGACTGGGGTCGGTTCCTGGAATGCGTGCCGTGGTTCGTGGAGCCGGGCGCTGAGGTCGTCGTCGGTCCTTCGTCTGTTTGGACGCGTGGGTCGCTATCGGGCTTGCCTCGGCTGTCCGCTCTGCTGGCTGCTGCTCGCGTCACGCCTGTGTCTGTGGCCGGCCGCCGTTATGAGTTGCTGGTGTGGGGTTCTGCCGGGTGGCTCTGTGAGCCGCCTCCACAGACCGGTTCGGAGTCGCCCTCGGTGCTTCGTCGTCCGTGGAGTGTTTTCGGCGGGACTGTCGAGCAGTTCGGTGGACCGTCGACGTTGTGGTTGAACCAGAACGCGGTGCTGACGGCGGGCGCCGCGGCGACGTCGCTGGTGCGGGTCATCGGTGACTACGACTGGATCTGGAAGGACGAGGGGCTGCTGGTTCCGGTCGAGGAGATGCGGGATTACGTCACCGTGGCGATAGAGGCCAATGGGAACCTGACGGCCGCGCACCGCGAGACTGGGCACCTTGTGCTGTTTGCGCCTGACCACTCGTTTGATGGTGTGACGCCGTTGCCAGGGTGTCCGGAGTACTCGTTGTACTCGTTCGACGGGTTGCCGGATCTGGGTTCGTGGGTCGAGGCGTGTGCGGGCGCGTGGCAGGGTGTCCTCTCATGATCGACGACTTCGCCAAGGCGTATCTGCACAGTGATCTGCGTGAGTTGCGTGAGGTGATGCTGTGGAAGCTGGAGGGTCTCCCCGAGGCTGATGTGCGCCGGCCGCTCACCGCGAGCGGTACGAATCTGCTGGGTCTGGTGAAGCATCTGACGTTGACGGAGTCGCGGTACTTCGGCGAGGTGTTCGGCCGGGCGTTTCCTGAGCCGTTGCCGCGGTGGGACGACCTTTCGGCGCGTGGCAAGGACATGCGGGCGGCGGAGCATGAGACGCGTGAGGAGATCGTTGGTCGTTATCGGCGCGCGTGGGCGCATTCCGACGCGACGATCGATGCGCTGGCGGTGGACTCCCCCGGGTTTGTGCCGTGGTGGCCGCGGCCTGACGTGATGCTGTTCAGCGTTCTGGTGCATGTGCTGACGGAGACGGCGCGGCACGCCGGGCATGCGGACATCTTGCGGGAGCAGCTCGATGGTGCGACGGGTGTCGGACCGTGAGGTGGGGCTCCCCCGCGTTTGGATGATCTTGTCGGGGGTGGTTGCCACACTCGGGGCATGCGCTATGCGATCTATGTGCCGAATTTTGGTTCGTCGCTCGGTGATCCGTCGGTGTTGGTGTCGCTCGCCGTCGCCGCGGAGGAAGCGGGGTGGGACGGGTTTTTCTTGTGGGACCACGTGGTGCGGCCTGGTGAGTCGGTGCTGGCTGATGTGTGGGTGACGTTGGGGGCGGTGGCGGCGCGGACGTCGTCGATCCGGTTGGGGCCGATGGTGACGTCGCTGGGGCGTCGGCGGCCGTGGAAGGTGGCGTTGGAGGCGTCGACGCTGCAGCGGTTGTCGGGTGGGCGGCTGGTGCTGGGTGTTGGTGCGGGTGTGCCTGATGACTTCGTGCCGTTCGGTGAGCGGGTCTCGCGGGCTGCGGCGTTGTCGGAGGGTGTGGAGTTGTTGCGGGCCTTGTTGTCGGGCGGGCCTGTTGAGCATCACGGCGAGATCTTCGACGTGTCGGGGGTGCGGTTCGCGCCGGTGGAGGTGCCGGTGTGGGTCGGTGGGGTCTGGCCGCGGTCGATTCCGTTTCGTGCGGCGGAGCACGCGGCGGGTGTGGTGCCGGCGACGTTCGCGGGTGCCGAGTTGGCGGTGATCTCCCCCGCTGACGCTGCCGCGTTGAAGGCGGCGTTCGTGGCGTCGGGCGGGCCGGCTGACTGCGATGTGGCGATCTGGGGTGGTGGTGAGTTGCCGGAGGCGGTGCGGGAGTACGAGGAGGCCGGGGTGACGTGGATGTTCACCGATGGTGGTGCGCTGGAGCTGGAGGGGTTGCGGGCGTTTGTGGCGGCTGGTCCCCCGCGTTCAGGCGCGTAGGCCTCTGAGGAGGGTGTCGAGGTAGCGGCGGGCGGCGGGGAGCCGGTCGGCGGGTGTGGCGCTGTGGACGTAGGTGGCGTAGGCGATGCCGCACATGAGTGGGACGAGGTCGCCGTCGGCGAGGTCGGGGCGGACGGCTCCGGCTTTCCTGGCGCGGGCGAGCAGTTCGCGGCCGATCGCGATCACCTGCTGTTTGAGCTCGGTGGTGCGTGGCAGTGCGTCCTGGGTGTTGGCCGCGACCTTGGCCAGTGAAGGGTCGCCGACCTGGGCGTCGACGAGTCGTTGGAGGAACCCGGCGAACGCCTGCCAGGGGTCGTCTCGGGTCAGTGCTTGCTCGCCGTGGCCGGCGAGGGCTTCCAGGCAGGGCGTGGCGACGGTCTCGAGCAGTGCTTCGGTGGTCGGGAAGTGCCGGTAGACCGTGCCGACGCCCAGGCCCGCGCGGCGTGCGACGTCGTTGAGCTGCAGCGGTGTGCCTTCGTCGACGAGTTCTCTGGCGACGGTGACGATGCGGTCCCAGTTGCGGGCGGCATCCTTGCGCAGCGACGTCATGTTTCCAGGTTAATTGGATACGCCATCCGGAACGGTGTGCCGGCGGCACGTGTTGCTCGGTCAGCCTGCGCACGGCCTGGATCACTTCGGGGTCCTCGGTTGCCCTGGTGGGTGCGACGGGCTTCGTCTGCGCTCCGATCACCACGCCCGTTCGCCCTGCCAGCGTTTCGTCGGTCGCGGCCACGATCGACGAGCGTGCCGCGTCCGAGGCCGGTCCCGAGGTGGAGTGTTCGAACTTGCGCCGCACCAGCGGCCGCAGCAGCCGCAGTCCGGGTGACACGATCTTGGACTGTCGCAGGGTGTCGTCGGTCATGTCGGTGGTGGCCCTCCCGGATCCGCCGCGAACACCGACATCCCGCTTCCCTCGAGCCGCTTCGCGAGGTCGAGTGTGTGGGCGAGGTTCGCGAGCTTGGCGCGTCCGTACCAGTGGAAGCCGTAGTACCCGCCAGGTGGCTCGACCTGGTCGAACACCTTCTTTGCCAGCGTCACCGCTCCTGTCGTCACGTTGACCACGCGGCTGGGGGCTCCGGCCCGCAGCGCCGGCAGGAGCAGTTCGGTGAGCAGAGCGGGCGACAGGTGGTTGACGACGAAGGACGCCTCGACGCCCCCGAGGTCGGTCCGGTCCGCGAACATCGCCCCGATGTTGTTGACCAGCACGGTCAGCTCTCCTTCGGCGGCGATCCGCGCGGCGAGTTCGCGCACTTCGTCGAGCGAGCCGAGGTCGGCTTGCAGGAATCGTGCGGACTCCCCCGGCCCGCTGAGCCTCTCGACGGCCTGCGCGCCCCGTGCGGCGGCAGTGGCACCAGGAGGTCATCGCCGTCCACACGACCCGTGACGCCGACGAGCGCCGCCTCACCGACCTCTACGTCAAAGCCACCGAGCACCTCGGCTCACCGCTGGCCCAGGTGCGCGTCGCGGGCCTCTACGCCCTCGTTCGGCGTTGCGTCCGACCACTGTGACCGCGTATCCGGCCTTGGCCAGTCCGACTGCGGTTTCCAGTCCGGTACCGCCAGCCCCGGCCGTCACCACTGCTCTGCGCATGACGCTAGCACATATCCGGATGATCTGTCCGTTTCATCGGCTTGACCGAGTGCGGGTGCGGCCCGGCGGTACGGGGAGAATGCGGCGGTGGATCTTGGGGTGGCCGGCCAGGCGGCGGGGATGTTCGCGGTGACGAACGTGGACGACCTGGTGCTGCTCGCGTTGTTCTTCGCGCGGGCGAGGTCGGTGTGGCAGGTGGTGGCGGGTCAGTACCTGGGCTTCGCGGGCATCCTCGCGGTCGCTGTCGTCGGTGCGCTCGGTGCTTCCCTGCTCCCGGAGCAGTTCCGTCCGTGGCTGGGCTTGATCCCGCTGGCTCTGGGTCTCAAGGCCGCCTGGTCGCTGTGGCGTGGCGGCGACGACGATGACGAGCCGGACGCCGCTTCTGGGGTGCTCGCCGTCGCGGGTGTGACGCTGGCGAACGGCGGCGACAACATCGGCGTGTACGTGCCGGTGTTCACGGTGGCCGACTCGTTGTGGGTGTACGTCGTGGTGTTCCTGGTCCTGGTGGGCGTGTGGTGCCTGGCGGGCTGGTTCCTGGCGTCGCGGCAGGTCGTCGCGCGGGCACTGGCGAAGTGGGGTCACGTCACCCTGCCGGTCGTGTTGATCGTGATCGGGCTGTTGGTGTTGTTCTCGGGTTGAGCGTGTGCGTGATCGTGTAAGAAGCGTCGGGTGCGAAGGACCTACTCCTACAGCGAGGCGCTGAAGATCCTCGGCGGCAGGGAGCACCCCGTGGTGGCCGCCATGGACAAGCTGCTGGGCGGCGCGCTGCTCGCGGGTTCGCTGGGGCTGTGGCAGGTTCTCGATCTGTTCGACGCCAAGCCGGATTTCACGAGGTTGTTCTCCGAGCTGGTCACGACGGTGTCGGACAAGCGTCGCAAGCTCAACCGGTACGACCGGACGCAGAGGTTGCACGCGGCGCACGCCGTTGTCGTGGTCACGGCGTACTTCGAGGCGTTCCGGGCGATGGAGCTGCCGTTCTCGTTCACGGCGCAGGACGACGACCACGTCCTGTCGTTCACGCCGTTCGAGCTGCCGCTGCCGCTGCCGTCGGCGAGTGTGAGCTACGAGTCGAACCTGAGCGCGATCCACGACTTCTACCTGGACCTCAACGACAGTCTGCTGAGGGTCGCCCAGTCGCTGGCGGCGTGGGACCGCCTCAACGACACGGAGAAGAGCCGTGCGGTGTCCGCGCTGGAGCCGCTGCCAGGACATGCGGTGGACCGGTATCAGGAGTTGTTCCGTCAGCTCGCGGTGGACTTCCCGGAGCTGGCGTTCTGGTGCTCGATCGAGGATCACCGGGCGACGCGGGCGGCGTTGGCGCGCCTGGAGGACGTGCTGCGCGAGACGGCGGCCGATCTGGCGCCGGATGTGCGGCTGGCCGAGCTGGAGGGGAGCTACACCTCGGCGCTGGCGCGGCCGCTGGTGAAGTCCGGTGATGTGCCGCAAGGGCTGCGGATGCCGGCGTTGGGTGAGGCGTACGTGGACCCGCGGTTTCAGCGGGTCGCCGCCACGGGCCGGGAGACGGTGCCGTCGACGGCGGAGTTCTGGGAGCGCTGGCCGGAGCGTTCGGATCTGTACGCGTATCTGGTGGGGCACCTGACGTCGGTCGAGGCGTGGGCGGCTCCCCTGCTGGTGCTGGGTGATCCGGGTTCTGGCAAGTCGGTGCTGACGGAGATGCTGGCGGCGCGGTTGTCGGCGTCGGGCTGTCCGGTGGTGCGGGTGGAGCTGCGCAACGCGCCGGCGGACGCGGATCTGGTGCGGCAGATCGAGCACGGGTTGTGGCGGCTGCTGGACGAGCCGGTGGGGTGGGCGGCGTTCTCCCGTGACACCGGTGGTGCGGTGCCGGTGGTGATCCTGGATGGTCTCGACGAGCTGATGCAGGCGACCGGGGTGAGTCAGACCCGGTATCTGACGGCGATCGAGGAGCTGCAGGAGGGTTTGCTCGCGAAGGGACGGCCGGCGGCGTTCGTGGTGACGAGCCGGTTGAGCGTGTGCGCGGGGCTGGCGTTGCCGGAGCGGTCGCAGGTGGTGCGGTTGCTGCCGTTCTCCGACGAGCAGGTGCGGCAGTGGCTGACGGTGTGGAACGCGGTCAACCCGCCGTTGCCGGCCGAGGTGGCGTTGGAGTACCGGGAGCTGGCGCGGCAGCCGTTGTTGTTGCTGATGCTGGCGTTGTACGACGCGGTGGACGGTGCGTTGCAGCGTGATCACCAGCGGATCAGCCGGGGTGAGTTGTACGAGCGGTTGCTGGAGCGGTTCGCGCGGCGTGAGGTGACCAAGTCGCCGGTGGAGCGGACCGAGGACGGGGTGGCGCAGGACGTCGAGTTCGAGCTGGACCGGTTGTCGGTGGTGGCGCTCGCGATGTTCAACCGCGGCGTGCAGTGGGTGACCGACCGTCAGGTGACAGCGGATCTCGCGGCGCTGCTCGGTGTCGGTTCGGCCGGCCGGGAGGTGGGGACGCGCACTCCCCTGTCGCCGGGTGAGCTGGCGCTGGGCCGGTTCTTCTTCGTGCAGGTCTCGGAGGCGGTGCGCAGTGATGACACCAGGCTCGCCACCTACGAGTTCCTGCACGCGACGTTCGGCGAGTACCTGGTGGCGCGGTTCGTGTGGCGGGTGTTGCTGGAGCTGAGCCGGGAGGACGCGGCCCGATCGCGGCGCAAGTCCGCTGTGGATGACTCGGAGCTGTACACGGTGCTGTCGTTCATGGCGCTGACGACCAGCAAACCGGTCTTGGACTTCCTGCAGGAGTTCGCGAGAACGGCGGATCGGGACGGGCTGTTCGACCTCGTGGTGCGGTTGTTCGCGGCGCGCGACGAACGGCGGCTGTCCCGTGGCGAGTACGAACCCGTGCAGCTGACCGATTCTGCGAGGGATGCGACGTACTCGCTGAACTTGATCGTGCTGGTGCTGGTGCTGCGCCAGAAGGTCTGCACGTCCGACCTCCGGATGGACTTGGAGGACTGGTGGCGGGAGGCGTTGTTCTGGAAGTCCCGCCTGTCGTCCAGCGCATGGGTGAGTGTCGTGCGCGGCTTCTGGGTCGAACGGGTTCACGGCAAGGATTTGTGCGTCAACCTGCGAGTCGCGCCGGGGGACGCGGACGCGGGCTGGGTGTTGATGTCGGAGCCGTACGTGACGCGGGACGAGGTCGCTGCGACGTTGCGGGAGGTGGTGGCGCCGTTGGCGGAAACGTACGGCGTCGCACTCGCGGCTCTGTTGATCGAGCTGTCGGCGACACCGGTGGAGAAGTGTTTACCCGTGCTGGAGCAGCTTGCCCGACATCCACTGGGATCGACGCTGTTCGCCAAGGAGATCTGTGCGCGGATAGGACGTGGTGGTGACGATCTGGCGATCCTGCGGAGGTTGGGCGTCGCCGCAGCTGTGCGGGACGCTGAGGCTCTGGACGCGTGGCTGCGGCTGCACGAGCGCGGGTTCCGGTTCCCGGACGATCGTGACTATCCCGACGTGACGGAGTACCTGCTGGCGTACGACATCCCCGCGCTGACCGCGGGCCGGCCGGATCTGCTCAAGCGGGCCAAAGCGGCTGCTGACGAGCTGGGTCTTGAATGGCCGCCGCCAGAGCCTGCGCGATCGCGGTCAGGTCGGTCTCGCTGAGGTCGCGCTCCCCCACCCTGCGCAGGATCTCGGCGCGGGAGCACACGACGATCGCGCCGGTGTGGCCGCCGAGGTCGGCGGCGGCGACGATCTCGGGTGTTCCGTTGTGGACCACCAGGATCGGGTCCGGGGTTTCGGTGTAGAGCAGGTGCTCGATGTCCCGTCCGGTGATGGCCATGCTCAGTCTTGTACGGCGCGGGCGTAGCGGGCCGCAAGGGTGCGAACGTGTGCCACGAGCTCCGGTGGTGAGGTGACTTCGAAGTCGAAGCCGAGCATGCCGATCCACACGGCGAGCATTTCGACGGAGTCGGCGCCGGTGACGAGGACGCAGGAGGTGTCGTCGACGGCTTCGACGGTGCCGACCGCGGCGGTGATGCGGGTGGCCACGGCGTCGGCCGGGGCGTGGACGAGGACGCGGGCGGTGAAGCGCCACGCGGCTGAGGAGGTGCTGGAGGCGACGTAGGTGGTGGCGTCGAAGTCGCGTGGGGTGAAGCGCGGGCCGAACGGGGGCTGGGGCTGGGCGATGCGATCGACGCGGAAGCTGCGCCAGTCGGCGCGGTCGCAGTCCCAGGCGACGAGGTACCAGCGGCGGCCCCAGTTGACCAGGCGGTGTGGTTCGACGCGGCGGCGGGACGGTGTGCCGTCGTGGGAGTGGTAGTCGAAGCGGATGGTGTCGCTGTCGCGGCAGACGGCGGCGAGGGTGGACAGCAGTTCTGGGTCGAGGGCGGGTCCCGCGGAGTCGCGTGGGACGGATTCGACGTGTTGCAGGGCGGAGACGCGGTGGCGCAGGCGGGACGGCAGGACCTGTTCGAGTTTGAGCAGCGCGCGCAGGGAGACCTCTTCCAGGCCGGTGACGGCGTTGGTGCGCAGGGCCGCGGCGACAGCGACGGCCTCGTTGTCGTCGAGCAGCAGTGGCGGGAGCTCGGCGCCGGCGCCGAGGCGGTAGCCGCCGAAGGTGCCGGTGGTGGCGTTGACCGGGTAGCCGAGCTCGCGCAGGCGGTCGATGTCGCGGCGCACGGTGCGCTGGCTGATCTGGAGCTCCTCGGCGAGTTCGCCGCCCTGCCAGTCGCGGCGGGACTGCAGGAGGGCGAGCAGGCGCAGCAGGCGCGCCGAGGTTTCCAACATGACTCCAGACTTTAGGACAGGAGGTGGCCGCAATGCCTTCTAGCCTTGGGTTATGACGGAGATCAGGGAATTCCACATCGCGGTCGACGAGGCGGACGTCGAGGAGCTGCGGTTCCGGTTGGCGCGGACCCGGTGGACCGACCAGGTGCCGGGGGCCGGTGCGCGTTACGGGGACGCCGTCGAGACGGTGCAGGAGATGGCCCGGTACTGGGCGGAGGAGTTCGACTGGCGGGCGGTCGAGCGCAGGCTCAACTCCTACCCGCAGTTCATCACCGAGATCGACGGCACGAACGTTCACTTCCTGCACGTCACGAGCACGAACCCCGACGCGTTGCCGTTGCTGATGATCCACGGGTGGCCGGGGTCGGTCATGGAGTTCGTGGACGTGATCGAGCGGTTGCGCGGCGACTTCCACCTGGTGATCCCCTCGATCCCGGGTTTCGGGTTCTCCGGTCCGACGACGGAGACCGGCTGGCACTCCGGGCGGATCGCGAAGGCGTTCGCGGAGCTGATGGGGCGGCTGGGGTACGAGCGGTACGGGGTGCACGGCAACGACGCCGGGTCGCTCATCGCGCCCGAGGTCGGCCGGGTGGCCCCTGGGCACGTGGCGGGGGTGCACGTCACGCAGATCTTCTCGTTCCCGTCGGGTGATCCGGCGGAGATGGAGGGGCTGACCGAGGACGACCAGCGGCGGCTCGGGGTGCTGCAGAACTTCTGGCAGAACATGTCCGGTTACGCGAGCCTTCAGCAGTCGCGGCCGCAGAACGTCGCGTTCGCGCTCGCCGACTCCCCCGCCGGGCAGCTGGCCTGGACGATGCAGCTGATGGGCGAACCGGCCGTCACCAGGGACTTCCTGCTGGCGAACGTGTCGATCTACTGGTTCACCCGCACCGCGGGTTCGTCTGCGCGGCTGTACTTCGAGGACGCGCACCGCGAGGACGCGCCGACCGAGCCGACGACGTTCCCGATGGGTGTGGCGGTGTTCCGCGACGACTTCCAGACCATCCGCCGGTTCGCCGAGCGCGACCACCACAACCTGGTGCACTGGTCGGAGTTCGACACCGGCGGGCACTACTCGGGGCACGACGCGCCGGAGCAGCTGGCCGGTGACCTGGTGGGGTTTTTCGCGAAGAGGTAGCGGTGGCCGGGCTGCGGGGCGCTCGTACGGGGCGCCCCGCAGCCGTGGAACGCCGCGGCGGCGTGCTGGCCGTGGTGGAACGGTTGGGCTGGTTCGCCTGGTGCTGGAGGGCCGGTGGCGGTAGGAGTGCAGCCATGGGTGTTCCGCTGGTGGATTTGACCGGGTGGTTCGACGGCACGCGGCGTGCCGAGGTGGCGGCGCGGGTCGACGCGGCGTTGCGGGAGTCGGGGTTTCTGCTGATCACCGGGCACGGTGTGCCGGACGAGCTGCGTGGCCGCACGCGGGAGCTGACGCGCCGGTTCTTCGCGCTGCCGGCCGGTGCGAAGGAGCCGTACGCCGTGCGCACGGGCGGGCGGGGCTGGTTGCCGCCCGACGAGCAGGCCACCGGGAGGGCCGGCGGTGGGATGGCGCCACCGGATCTGAAGGAGACGCTGGCGTTCGGGTCGGACGATCCGGCGGGTGACGACCCGTTCTTCTTCCGCCCCAACGTCTTCCCCGCCGAGGTGCCGGGGCTCGAACAGGCGGTGACCGAGTACGCGGGGCGGATGCGGGCGCTGGCCGAGGAGCTGCTGACGATCTTCGCGGTGGCGCTCGGTGAGCAGGAGGACCTCTTCACCCGGCACACCGGCAAGGCCTCGTACACGTTGAACGTCAACCGCTATCCGCCGTTGCGGCAGGTCGGGCCCGCCGGGCCGGGACAGTTCCGCATCGGTGAGCACACCGACTTCGGCACCGTGACGATCCTGGACCGTCAGCACGGTGTGGGTGGGCTGCAGGTGCGCAGCGTCGACGGGGTGTGGGAGGACGCGCCGTTCGACCCGGCCGCCTTCACCGTGAACATCGGTGATCTGATGGCCCGCTGGGTGTCGGACCGGTGGCGTTCCACCCCGCACCGCGTGCTGCCGCCGGACGCCTCGGCGCCGGACGAGGACCTGGTGTCGCTGATCTTCTTCTACAACACCGACACCGACGCGCGGATCGTGTCGCTCGACGGCCGCTACCCCGAGGTCGGCGGTGGCGAGTACCTGCGGGCCAAGCTCGCGGCGATCTCGCTCGGATGACCGGGGCGGATGACTGGGGGCGTTTCGTGGCGATCGGTGAGCTCTACGACGTGGTGATCGACTGCCCGGACCCGGACGGGCTCGCCGAGTTCTACCGGCAGGTGATCGGCGGGAGGATCGCCGACTCCGACGGCGAGCGGACGACGCTGGTGACGCTGGTGACGCCGGACGGCAGGCGGGTGTCGTTCCAGCGCGTCGAGGACTTCTCGCCGCCGCGGTGGCCGGGCCAGGAGCACCCCCGGCAGATCCACCTCGACGTCATGGTCACCGACCTCGACGAGTCCGAGCCGCTCGTGCTGCGGCTGGGGTGCGACGTTGCTCGAGGGCTCGCCCAAGCCGATCGGGTTCCGCGTCTACGCCGATCCCCGCGGGGCATCCGTTCTGCCTGGTGACCAACTAGGCGCGCCACACCGTCGCGCTGCGGGTCTCGGTGCTCTCCAGCGTGAGCGGCACCGGTACCTCGTAGCGGGCCTGGGCGATGAACCGGGTGCGCGGCAGGTGCGCGCGGTCCGGGTCGCCGAGCAGGACGAGCGCGCCCCGTGCCGCGGCCCTGGTCAGGAACGGCAGCACGAGCGCGGTGATCTCCGCGTCGTAGAAGACGTCCCCGGCCAGCACGACGTCGGCGCCGTGGGCGTCGCTGTCGAGCTGGTCACCGGGCAGCGTGCGGACCGCGACGCCGTTGGCCGCGGCGTTGAGCTCCACGGCGGCCAGCGAGAGCGGGTCGATGTCGTTGGCCGTCACCGAGTCCGCGCCCGCCAGCGCCGCGGCGATCGCGACCAGTCCCGAACCGGAGGCGAGGTCGAAGACCTTCTGGTCGCGCACCAGGCCGGGGTGGTCGAGCAGGTGCCGCGCCAAAGCTTGGCCGCCCGCCCACGGGAACGCCCAGAACGGCGGCTGGTCGTGGTCGGTGAGCTCCCACAGGTCCATCGCCTCGACCGCGCTGTGCAGGACGACCTCGGGCACCAGCGGCACCGGCGTGAGGGTCGTGTTGGCGAGCACGAAGTCGGTGAGCGTGGCCGCGGACATGACGGAGAAGCTTAGGGGCAGCGCCGCCGGGGGCTTCAGAGGCGAAAGTCCGCACGTTCGCGCGGGGTCACGTCCCGCCCGTCACGCGCAGGATGGCGCCCGTCGCGTAGGAGGCCTCCTCCGACAGCAGCCACGCGATGGCGTTCGCGATCTCCTCCGCCTCACCGGGCCGTCCCATCGGCACCCGCCCGGCGACCTTGTCGGGCCGGTCGGGCTGGCCCGACAGCTGGTGGATCTCCGTGCGGATCGTGCCCGGCTGCACGCAGTTCACCCGGATCCCGCGCGGCGCGAGCTCCTTGCCCAGGCCGATCGTCATCGCGTCCACCGCGGCCTTGGTGGCGGCGTAGTGGACGTACTCCCCCGGGCTGCCCAGCGTCGCCGCGCCCGACGACACGTTCACGATCGCCCCGCGGGTCATCCGCCGCGCGGCCTCGCGGGCGACCAACAACGCGCCGACCACGTTCACGTCCACGACGCGGCGCAGGTCCTCGGTGCGCAGCTGCGCGAGCGGGCCCGACGGTGAGGTGATGCCGGCGTTGTTCACCACGCCGGTGATGTCGTCTCCCGCGGCGTCGAACAGCCGCGCGACGTCGTCCTCGTTCGCGGTGTCGGCCTGCACGGCGAGGACGCCGAGCTCTTTCTCCAGCGCGCGGGCCTCGTCGGCGGCCTGGCGATAGCTGATCACGACCCGGTGCCCGTCGCGCACGAGCCTGCGCGCGGTCGCGGCACCGATACCCCGGCTTCCCCCGGTGATCACCGTTGTCATGCCGTTCACCCTATACTCGGTGCCGGATATTTGGGAGCGGATATGACGTTCAGGCGCACGAACCCCCTGGCCCTCGCCGTGCTGGCGCTGCTGTCGGAGCGGCCCATGCACCCCTACGAGATGGCGCAGACCATGCGCGAACGCCACCAGGAGGAGGTGATCAAGCTCAACTACGGCTCGCTCTACACCGTCGTCGAGTCGTTGCGGCGCCACGAGCTGATCGCCGCGAGCGCCACCCAGAAAGCCGGCAACCGCCCCGAACGCACCGTCTACGCGATCACCGAGGCCGGCACCGCGGAGCTGCACGGCTGGCTGCGCGAGCTCATCGCCGTCCCGGCCAAGGAGTACCCGCGGTTCGAGGCCGGGATCTCCCTGGTCGGCCTGCTGCCCCCGCACGACGCGCTCGCCGTCGTCGAGCAGCGTCTCGCGGCGCTCGACGAGCAGCTCACCGCGCTGGCCGTCCTGCTGGAGAAGCTGGCCGGGATGGGACTGCCGCAGCTCGCGTGGATCGAGCTCGACTACCGGATGGCCGTGCTGCGCGCCGAACGCGCCTGGCTCACCTGGTTCGCCACCGCCACCCGCGAAGGCACCGTCGGCGGGTACGACGACTGGGAGGAACGACACCGATGAGACTGCTGTTCGAAGTGTCCGGCGTGGTGCGCGCGCCGCTGGAGGACGTGCGGGAACGCATGTTCGCCGACGCCGGTGAGTCCGGGCCGCACCGGCTCGTCGACCGCGCGCGGGGCGTGATCGCCTACTGGGGCGACTGGTGGTACCGCGGCGAGGACTCGCTGCACCCCCATCCCGAGGGCGCGCTGCTCGTGCACCGCGTCCACAACATCGCCAAGCAGGGCAACTGGGCCCCGTACCTGGCGAACAAGCTGTTCATCGGCTACCGGGCACGGCTCGAGGAGGGTCTGCGGCAGCGGATCGCCGAGCTCGAGGCTCAGACCTGACCGTAACGGACCGCCGCGACGAACACGGCCAGCGCGCACAGCACGAGGTTGATCGGCACCGTGGCCCACTCTCCGCGCCGCCCGTGCACGATCGCGGCCCCGACCTGCAGCAACGCCAGCCCCACCGCAGCGACCGGGGTGAGGATCGTGGCGACGCCGGTCAGCCACGGCACGACCAGCCCGAGCGCGCCCGCGATCTCCGCCGCGCCGATCGCCTTGACCTGGCCGGGTGAGAAGTCCGCGACCCACCCCAGGCGCGGCTCGGTGAGCAGGTCCTGTTTCGGCTTCGCGACCTTCGTGAACCCAGCCATCAGGTACAGCGCCGCCAGCACGGCGGACACGATCCACGCAGCCACGTCCATGACCGGAAACCTAGCCGCGGTTCGACGGGAGAACCACCAGCGTGCAAGCCGGAACCAGTGAAGTAAGGGTGACCTTATTCCTCACCCGATCGGCCGTATAGAGTGTGCAGATGAGGTGCTCGATACTCTCCGACTTCGCGGGCGAACCGCTGGCCGGCACGGCCGCGACCGCGACGGCGTGGCTGTGCCTGGAGCAGCCGGGCCCGTGGGGCCGCGACGCGATCGTGGAGAGCCACCTCGACCCCGAGCTCGGCGCGGAGCTGCAACGCCGCGCCGCCGGCACCGGGGTCCGCATCCTGCTGATCCGCCGCCCGGGCAGGCACGCCGACACCCGCGTCGGTGGCAGCCGCCGCCTGTACCTGGCCTCGGCAAAGCCCGGCGCGTCGTGGCTGGAGCAAGCCGACCTCGCCTCCCCGGAAGAGGCTCTCGAGCTCGACTTCGAGGCGCTGGGGCAGGGCCGCTCGACCGCGTTCGGCACGCCCGTCGAAGATCCGCTCCTGCTCGTCTGCACCAACAGCAAACGCGATGTCTGCTGTGCCTTGTACGGCCGTCCGATCGCCACCGCGCTCAACCTCTGGGAGTGCACGCACACGGGCGGGCACCGTTTCGCGCCCACCGGCGTCCTGCTGCCCACCGGCCACCTGTACGGGCGACTCGACCACCAGTTGGCCGAACGTGTCGTCACGGAGGGCATCCTCGCCGACCGGTGCCGGGGCCGCTCCTGCTTCACCCCGCGGGGGCAGGTCGCCGAGGTCGCCGTCCGCGCCCAGCTCGGCGAGACCCGCGACGTGCTCACCGTCGTCGGCGAGACCGCCGACTCCGCGACCGTGCGGCACACCGACGGCCGGGAGTGGCGGGTGACGCTCGCCGAACAGCCGGTCCCGCCGCGGCCCGCGAGCTGCGGCAAGTCCCCCGACGTCGCGATCGCCCTCGTCGCCACCGCGATCGACCAGCTGGTGAAGGTCGGCCGCTAGATTTCGTGTGGTGCCCAGGCTGATCCACCTCAACGGCCCCACCGGCGTCGGCAAGTCGACCATCGCCGCCCGCTACGCCGCCGCCCACCCCAGGACGCTCAACCTCGACGCCGACGAGATCGTCCGGCTCATCGGCGGCTGGCAAGACGACTTCCACGGCACCGTCGGCCTCGTGCGGCCGCTCGCGATCACCATGGCCACCCACCACCTGGCCACCGGGCACGACGTGGTGATGCCGCAGCTCATCGCCCGCCACGCCGAACGGGAACGGTTCGCCGAGGCCGCCCGCTCGGCAGGCGCGCAGTACCTGGAGTTCGTGCTGCTCGCGCCCGCCGGCGTCGTGACACGGCGGTTCCGGCAGCGGGATCACCACATCGACCACGTCGTCGAGGCGCTGGGCGGGGTGACGGCGGTCGAGCGGAGCTGCGCCCTGCTGGCCGCCTACGTCACGGCCGAGTCGACGGTGATCGAGACCGGGGGCGACGACGCCGACCGGACATACGAAACGCTGATCGCCGCCCTGTCGGCGCGGCCCTGAACTGTCGGAGCCGCGCGGCTCCGGCAGTGCGCCCCCGCGGTGATCAGCTTGACTCTGCTGATCTCCGTTCCGGTGACGGGCCGGCGCTGGGCACGGTCGCGGAGAACACGCCGATCCCCAGCGCGTACGGGTCGTCGAGGCCCACGGTCTCGAGCGTCTCCACCGGCAGCGCCAGCAGCGAGATCGCCACACCGAGGAAGTAGGCGTCGAGCAGGCCGGTGTCGCGCACGGTCGAGGGCAGCCCGGCCGCCTGCTGCAACGCCGCACCGGCCTCGGCGTTGGCCAGCACCATGCCCGACAACGCCGCGCGCACCCCCGGACGGCGCACGGCCTCCAGGTAGAGCTCGACCATGGCGAGCATCTGGGTCGGGTCGTCGGCCACCGCGCGGCGCAGCAGGGCCGGGTAGAGCTCGGCCACGTCGGTGGGGCTGATGTCGGCCGGTGTGGTCTCGCGCAGGCGGTCGACGGCGGCCCGGTGCAGCGAGGTCATGCGCGCGGCGGTGGCCTCGAGGATCGACTCGCGCGTCGGGAAGTAGTTCTTGGTGGTGCCGATGGGGACGCCGGCCTCGCGGTCGATCGCGCGGTGGGTCAGTCCCCGGCCGCCTTCCACCGCGAGGATCTGGATCGCGGTGTCGCACAGAAGATCACGACGGCTCACGGTCCGGGACACTAGCAAGATCACCACGGGTGTGGTGAACCGGGGCGAAGGTGCTGGTCCCGACGGTCGCGACGACCACCCCGCGTTCGACGACGAGGAACAGCCCGCAGACACAGCGGACGTAGGACACCGCGCCGTGCCCGGAGGCGTGCACGGACGTGGCGGACGAGCAGGACCAGCGGCAGGCGGGGCAGGTGGCGATCATGTATCCCAGCGTGATGTCATGGTCTAGTGCATTTCAACCCTTACGGAGGGACGGCGGCCGGGCTCGCCGCGAAGCTGGTCAACGCCGACCCGGCCACACCCCTCATCGACGTGCTGAAAGCGTCGGACTACAAGCCGCTGGGCTCGCTCGACGCCCGGCAGGAACGTGACGTAAGAGACTGGGTGGAGCGGCTGCGGCAGGTCTTCCGCGCGCCCACCGTGGACCTGCTCAACGAGCTGCTGGCCGAGTCGTCGACCACGCACTACATCTCCACCCACGACGACCGCGCGCCGCACCTGCACTACGCGCGCGAGGACGCGCCCACCGACGTCCGGGTCAAGGCGTACACGGCCGCGGGCTTGGCGGCGTTGTTCTGCGAGGACGCCCAGCGCATCGGCTGGTGCGGCCGGGACGGCTGCGACACGGTGTTCGTCGACACCAGCCGCAACGGACGCCGCCGCTTCTGCTCCACGAAATGCGCGAACCGCGTCGCCGTGGCCAACCACCGCAGCCGCCAGGCCGGATAACTCAGCCGGCGTGAACGCGATGCCCGAACCGGGTGTTCTCGAACGACGACTCGCCCCCGAACGCGGCCTCCACGAAGTCCTCCCGGCCGCGGAACCACGTGCCCGCGAACGACGCCGCCCCCGCGAACCAGGCACGCCGGAACACCGCGCGGCCGCCGAAACGCACCCCTGAGCAGTCCAGGTCCGAGCCGAACCGGGCGCCGGTGAAGTCGGCGCGGCCGGAGAAGCGGGTACCGCGCAGCGTCACCGCACCGGCGGCGTGGATGTTCGAGAACTCGCCGTTCCCCGCACACCGTCGCCCCGCGCAGACCGAGACCGCGGGCGAACACCGACTGCGTGAACAGCACGTGCCGGCCGAAGAACGCGCCGGGCGCCTCGACCTCACCGAGGAACGTCGCCTGGTCGAACCGCGTGTCGCCCAGGAACCGGGCGCCGTCGAACCGCGCCGTGCCCAGCCGGCACTGCGAGAGGTCGACGAGCGTGGCGCGCCGCAGGTCGATCTCGCCGCCCAGCCAGAAACCCGGCCCCGGCCGCAGCTGCGCGGCCAGCGTCGCCTGCAGCGCCATCCGCCACCGCTGGTCGGCCTCGGTCCCCGGCCACGGCAGCCCGCGCAGCGCCTCACACAGCACGTCCAGCGCCGGCTGCCGGTTCTGCACCGCCCGCCCGCCGTACTCGACCCAGTCCCGCAGGCCGCTCAGCCGCGCATCGGCCTCGGGGGCAGTGAGCCGGCGGCGGATGTCCTCCAGCGGTGACCGTTGCGCGAGGGGACGCCTGCCCAGCGTCACCGCCGCCACGGCCAGAACAGAGGAAGTCGCTGGGAGCCAGCGAGAGAGAGGACCTGACTTCGATGACGTGACCTGCGTCATCCCCTCCGACAGTGGTGGAGTTCAACGCCGTGCCCACCCACCACGCACTCGAAATCGGCTGGTCAGCGGATCGTAAACGGTGTGCTGGTGGCGTAGTAAATGGCGCGGGGAGGTGAGCATCGTGGCGGTGGAGCTGCGCGTGCTCGGACCGGTCGAGCTCCGCGTCGACGGCCGACCGGTGGAGATCGGCCACGCGCGGCAACGGTGCGTCCTGGCCGTCCTGCTGATGGAGGCCAACCGGGTCGTCACGATGGAGCAGCTGCTGGACCGCGTGTGGGCGGACCGGTTGCCCTACAAAGCACGGCAAGTGGCCAGCAACTACGTGTCCCGGCTACGGCAGGTGCTGCCCGGCGACGTCGCGATCGCACGGCACGGCGGCGGATACGTCCTGCAAGTGGACCCGGAGGCGGTGGACGTCCATCGGTTCCACCATCTCGTGCGGCAGGCACGCGGCCAGGACGACGCACAGGCGCTGGCGTCGCTGGAGGAAGCCGCGAGGCTGTGGCGCGGCGAGGCGTTCGAAGGACTGGACTCGCCGTGGATCGCCACTGTCCGGGAAGGCCTGGCCCCGGGAACGGTTCGCCGCGGACGCCGACCGTGCGGACCTGGGGCTCGCGCAGGGCAGACACGCGGCCCTGTGCGCGGAGCTGACCGAGCGAGCGCAAGCCCATCCGCTGGACGAACGGGTCACCGGGCAGCTGATGCTCGCGCTGTACCGCAACGGCCGCCAAGCCGAGGCACTCCTGAGGTTCGACCGCATCCGCGCACGCCTGGCCGACGAGGTGGGTGCCGATCCCGGCCCGGAGCTGCGTGACCTGCATCGCCGAATCCTCGAAACGGACCCCGCTGCCAGCCTGCCCGCCGTCCTGTCGTGGTCCCTGCGCCGCCTCACCGGCGAACACCGCATCGTGTTCGGGCTGCTGGGCATCGCGCCCGGCCCTGACACCACCCTGCCCGCCGTGGTCGCCCTCACCGGCTTGTCCCCGGCCCGCGCCCGCAGGGCCCTGTCGGCGCTGGAGGCGGCGTCCCTGCTCGAACGAAGCCAGGGCGGCCGGTATGCAATGCACGACTTGATCCGCGCCTACGCCGCCACCACCGCCCACGACCTGCCCGACGATGTGCGGGAGACGGCCTTGGTGAGGGTGATGGACTTCCACCTGCACACCGCCCACGCCGCGGACCGGCTCCTGGACCCCATCCGCCAGCTCGTGCCGCTCGAGCCACCCGCGTCCGGCGTTCACCCGCTCCCGCTGCCCGACGCCGCGGCCGCGCTGGCGTGGCTGGACGCCGAGCACGCGACCCTGCTGGCCACCCAGCGCACCGCCGCCGCACTCGGCCGCCACCACGTCGTCTGGCACCTCGCACAGAGGCTGAACACCTTCCACCTCCGGCGGGTGCACCTGCGTGACGCGCTCACCACGTGGCGGGCCGCTCTCGACGCCGCCGCCCACCTGCCCGACCCCACCACGCGCAGCCGCGCCCACCGATTCCTCGGCAGCGCCTGCTCCCGGCTGGGCCTGCACGAGGAGGCCACCGGGCACCTCGACCAGGCCCTCGCCCTGGCCGTGCACCGCGAGGACGTCCTCGAACAGGCACACACCCATCGGGTCCTCGCGTTCACCTGGGAGCAGCGGGGAGACGACCGGCGGGCACTGGACCACGCTCAGCACGCCCTCGACCTCTACCGCTCGGCCGGCCAGCGGGTGCGGGAAGCCGAGACGCTCAACGTGGTGGGGTTTCTCGCCGCGCGCGTGGGCGACCTGACCACCGCCTGGGACCACTGCCAGGCCGCACTCACGCTCAACCGGCAGCTCCACAACCCCGACGGCGAGGCGGGCACCCTGGACAGCCTCGGGTTCATCGCCCACCGCAGCGGCGACCACCACCAGGCCCTCGACCTCTACCAGCAGGCGCTCACCCTGTACCGCGGCCACGGCCAGGGCAACGAGGTCCCGGACATCCTCGACCACATCGGCCATCCCCACGCCGCCCTCGGACAGCACGACCACGCCCGCTCGGTCTGGCAGGAGGCCCTGGAGCTGTACCGCGACCAGGGCCGCGACAACGACGCCGCCCGCGTACAACGGCAACTCGACGGTCTCACCCCGGCACCGGGCGGGTGAGGCCGGCACGCGGCGCGAGCCGCGTGCCGGCCCTCGCCGTTTCAGTTGTGGTCGGCCACCCACTTCGAGCACGGATCGCCGCCCAGCTGAACGTCCACGCAGGCCCGGTACACGATGGCGAAGTAGCCGGTCTGCAGGTTGACACCGGACGTGGTGCCGCAGCCCCCGCTGTTGGTGTGGCGCTTGGTCCCGCCGCTGTTGATCCGGTACTCGACGTACACCGAGTGCGCATCGCACTTGGCGTCGTAGAGGTCGATCCAGGCCTTGCCTGAGTGCGATCCGGCCTTCGAGCGGTTGAAGAACGCCTCGCCGGCACGGGTCTTGCTGGTGTCGACGATCGCGCTGCTGCTCGCGGCCGCGGACGCCGGTGTGGTGAACCCGATCGCCAGGCCGGCAGTGATCAGCGCACCCACGGTGGCACGGACCGCCGTACGCGAGATTCTGTGCATTTGTTCAGCCCTTTCTGTTGGCTGTCGTCATGCACGAGGGTCTGCGCCCGGTTCACCGCAACCACATCGCGTTGTGGCAATCGGCTGGTCAGCGTGGGTTTCAGCCGGTGACGTTGTTGAGCTTGCGCGGGTAGTAGCCGTCGGTACCGCTCAGGCCGTACTTCAGGACGCGGTACGTCGTGCCGTAGACGTCGCGCTGCTCGTACGCCCAGTACGCGGTCTTGTAGGGGTCGGCCCACTTGTCGAAGATCACGACGTGACGGGTGGTGCCGGTGCCCACGGGGTCGACGACGATGTCGCCCCACCGCATGTCCTTGGCGGCGATCTTGGTCGAGTAGGTGTCGTACAGCTCGACGGTGCGCTGGCCGGGCGCGCCGATCTTGGCGGCCATCGAGACGTAGCCCGAGCAGTCCTGGCGGTAGCCCTCGGCACCCCAGTAGCTGGTCTGGCTGTACGGGACGGGCCCGCCGTTGTTCGCGGTGAGCCAGGTCTTCGCGCGGGCGATCAGGTCCGCCCGGCTGATGGTCGCGGCCTGGGCCGGCAACGCGGAGACCAGGGTCGTGCTCACGGCTACGAGGACGGCGGCGGCCATTGCGAGGACTCTCATGCGTGGAACTCCCATTCCGTAGATCACCTGTCGGCGCTTAGGGTCGGTTCATGGAGCTGACGGAGCTGTGTTTCGCCGGGGTCGCGAGGCAGGCGCACGCCGTGCGGTCCGGCGAGGTGACCGCGAGGGACCTGGTCGCCGATCACCTCGGCCGCATCGAGCGCGTCGATCCGCAGCTCAACGCGTTCCGCACGGTGTTCGCCGAGAAAGCCCTGGCAGAGGCCGAGGCCGCGGACGAACGCCGGGCGCGCGGGGAGGATCTGCCGTTGCTGGGCGTGCCGATCGCGGTCAAGGAGGACATCGCGATCGCGGGCCTCCCGACGACCAAGGGCACGAACGCGGCCCGCACCCCGGAACCGGCGGACTCGGCGATCGTGGCGCGCCTGCGCGCGGCCGGAGCGGTGATCATCGGCCGCACCCGCATGCCCGAGCTGGGGCTGTGGCCCTACACCGAGAGCGGCTGGGCGGGGCCGACGCGCAACCCGTGGTCGCTGACGCACTCCCCCGGCGGTTCCAGCGGCGGGTCCGCCGCGGCGGTCGCGGCCGGGCTCGCGGCGGCGGCCATCGGCACGGACGGCGCCGGGTCGATCCGCATCCCCTCGGCGGTGACGGGCCTGTTCGGGCTCAAGCCCCAGCGCGGCCGCGTCTCGCTGGCGCCCGAGCGCGAGGTGTGGGGTGGTCTCGTGGTGGCCGGGCCGATCACCCGCACGGTGCTGGACTGGGCGTTGGTCGCCGACCAGATCCACGGCGCGGTGCCCGGTGACCCGCACGTCGCGCACCCGCCGCGCACCAGCTTCACCGAGGCCGCCACGACCGATCCGGGGAAGCTGCGGATCGGGGTGTCGCTGCGGCCGTGGGGTCCGGGCATACCGATCGCCGACGAGGTCCGCGACGCCGTGCAGGACACCGCGGCGCTGCTCACCGACCTCGGCCACGACGTCGTGCGCATCGACCCGCCGATGCGCGACGTCGTCGCGTCCACCCAGTTCGCCGTGCGGTACCTGCACAACGCGCACCTGGCGCGCGCCGGCATGGAGTTCCCGGACCTGCTCGAGCCCCGCACCCGCGCGGTCGGCGAGCTGGGCCGGCGGCTGCCGCGGGGACTGGTGCGCTGGGCCCGCAAGGACGACGCGGCGCTCACCGCGTACGCGAACCGGATCTTCTCGTCGGTCGACGTGCTGCTCACCCCGGCGCTGACCCGCCCGCCGATCCGTGTCGGCGAGTGGGACCGCCGCAACGTCGTGGCCGCGTTGCTGGCCGCCTCGCACTACACGTCGTTCCTGCAGATGTGGAACGTCGTGGGCAATCCCGCGGCCGCCGTTCCCGCCGGGCGCACGTCGTCCGGCCTGCCGCTCGCGGTGCAGCTGGTGGGCCGCCGCCACGACGAGTGCACGCTGCTGTCGGTGTCCGCCCAGCTGGAACGCGCGCGGCCGTGGGCGGACCGAACCCCCTCCGGCCTCGGTCATGCGAACTAGGATAGTACGAGGACGGACTATCCGAACTGGAAATGGTCAGAGTCCGCGTCTGGACAACTCGTCGAGCAGCTGACTGTCCGCGACGTGCCGCGACTTGATGTGTTCCAGGTAGTCCGCGAACGCGTCGGGCTGCAGGCCGCGTAGTTGTTCGAGCCATTCGACCACCAGGTCCTGCTCCTCAAGGCCGCGACGCGCGAGCTCGACCTCGACGATGCGCCGGTACACCTCGACCGCGAGACGGCTGCCGTCCTGCACCAGGTGGTTGACCAGCTCGGCCCGCAGCGGCGGCCACTCGTCGGTGTGCACGACCAGCGCGCGCATCTTGAGGTAGACGTCGAGGTTGGGCCGGGCGAAGAACGCCTCCTTGCACACCTGCACCGCCCGCTGCGAGGCGCCGTGACGCAGGTGTTCCTCCACGGCCAGGTCGATCAGCCGCAGCGCCGCGCCACGCCCGCCGACGGCGCGCAGACCGCGCTCGACCCATTCGAGGGCGTCGTCGCCGCGGCCGTTGTCGCGCAGCACGGTCGCGACCTGCAGGTAGTGCCAGCCCGAGGACAGGTCCTTCGACAGCACCAGCAGCTGCAGGTCGACGTCCTCGGTGTACTCGGCCAGCTCCTCCATCACCCGCAACAGGGCCCAGCGGGCGCGGTCGTAGCGGCCGGTCTCGCCGAACCCGATCACCGGCAGCGGCTCGAACAACGCCACCGCGCGCTCGCGGTAGTGGGCCAGGCCCTCGTCGTCGAGGGCGTCGGCGTAGGCGGAGAGGCTCACGTCGGGTGCGTCGGGGTGGTGCAGCTGCAGGTCGAGCAGCCAGTCCGCGAGCCGGACCGGGTCGGGACGGGTCTGGGCGCACGCGCGGGCGTGGATGCCCAGCACGCGGTGGGCCAGTTCGGCGAGCTCGACCCGGTGTCTTCGGCTGTTCGCGACTCCGTCGGCCAGCTGGGTGACGATCTGTTCTATCAACCCGACCAGCTCCGGGCCGGGGTCGGTGACCAGCAACGACTGCAGTTCGACCGACACGCCGATGAGGGCCTGCCAGCGGGCGGGCCAGTCCCCGTTCTCACCGTCGGCCTCGAGCAACGCGGAGGCGACGGTGGCGGGCAGCGTGGTCATCACAACATCATTCCCGCGTAGCCCGGTCGAGTGCCACAGATGTCGCCCTAACGGATTTAAGGTTCACCCCGCGTGGTCAGACGCCTACAGGGCGGCGAGTTTGCGGGTCAGCACGGCGCGTTCGCGTTCGTTTCCGCACAGGCGAATCGCCTGCTCCAGCTCGGTGCGCGCCTCGTCGAGCCGGCCCAGGCGGCGCAGCAGCTCCCCGCGCACTCCCGGTAGTTGGTGCGAGTCCTTGAACGCGTCCCCGCCCGCGAGGCCGTCGACGATCGGCAGCGCGGCGGCCGGGCCCCGCGCCATGGAGACGGCGACCGCGCGGTTGAGCTCCACCACCGGGGACGGGGCGAGACGGCCGAGCGCTTCGTAGAGCACGACGATGCGGTTCCAGTCGGTCTCCGGCACCGACGGGGCCACCGCGTGGCACTCGGCGATCGCGGCCTGCAGCCCGTAGTAGCCATAGCCGCGGCCGGCGTCGGCGGCCTTGGCCAGCGCCGCACGTCCGCGGGCGATCGCGGACCGGTCCCAGCGGCGGCGGTCCTGGTCCTCCAGCAGCACGGTCTCGCCGTCGGGGCCGCGACGGGCCGGGAAGCGGGCGGCGGTGAGCTCGAGCAGCGCGAGCAGGCTGTGGACCTCGGGTTCGGACGGCATCAGCCGCGACATGATCCGCGCGAGCCGCTGCGCCTCACCAGCCAGGTCCAGGCGCATGACCTCGTCGCCGGAGCTGGCCGACGAGCCCTCGGTGAAGATCAGGTAGATGACGCTGAGCACCTGCGCCAGCCGCGCGGGGCGTTCGTTGACCGGCGGCACCTCGAACGGCACGTTCGCCGCGCCGAGGGTCTTCTTCGCGCGGGTGATGCGGGCCTGCACGGTCGCGGTCGGCACGAGGAAGGCCCGCGCGATCTCGTCGCTGGTCAGACCGCCGATCACGCGCAACGTCAGCGCCACCCCCGCTTCCCGCGACAGCACCGGGTGGCAGGAGGTGAACATCAGGGCGAGGGTGTCGTCGTCGATCTGGTCGGGGTCCCACAGCACGTCGTCCGGCGCGGGCCCGGGATCGGTGGCACCGGTGAGCGCGCCGCCCTCGGCCAGGTTGTGGGCGAGGGCGGCGTACTTCTCGTCACGGGTGCTGCGGCGGCGGAACGCGTCGATCGCGCGGCGCCGCCCGACCGTGAGCAACCATCCGGCCGGGTTGTTCGGCACGCCTTCGCGCGGCCACGTCACCAGGGCCTCGGCCAGCGCTTCCTGGGCGAGGTCCTCGGCCAGCGCGAAGTCGCCGGTGTAGCGGGTCAGCGCACCGACGATCCGAGCCGAGTCGATGCGCCAGACTGCGGCTACGGCCTTGCGGCCGGTGGGGTCGCTCATGGGGCCCCATTAGATCAAACGCCGCAGATCAGAGCTGGCCGGTCCGCTCGCGCCATGCCCGTTCCTTCTTGATCCACTCGTTGTCCGCGGGGAACTCGTCGATCGTGGGGACGCGGCGGATCTCGGTCTTGAAACCGGCGGCGGTCATCGGCGTCCTCTTCGCCCACTCGATGGCGTCGGCCATGCTGGGGACGTTGATCAGGTAGAAACCGTTGAACAGCTCCTTGGTCTCCCCGTACGGGCCGTCGGTGACGACCGGCGGTTCGCTGGAGAAGTCCACGACCACGCCTTCCTCGGCGGGCGCTAGGCCTTCCGCGGCGAGCAGGACGCCGGCCTCGATCAGCTCCTCGTTGAACCGGCCGACGGTCTCGAGCATCTGGTCGAAGTCGATCTCGCCGAGGTTGCTCCAGGCCTCGTCGGAGGTCACGCGCAAGATCAGCATGAACTTCATTTTTCTCTCCCCAGTGGGATCGTGAGGGTCCGTTGTGGACCCTTTCACGCCAAGGTCGAACGGGCAGGCTCTTCGATCGACACCCGGCCCGGAATTTTCCAGAACTTTCTGTTTGCGCAGGTGAGACGACTGAGCGGCCCACCCGGCGTCCGGGATGGGCCGCTCGCGTGTCGTTGCTCAGGCCTGCTCGTCCGGCTGGTGCAGCGAGCGCGGCTGCTCCGCCTCCAGCTCCGGCACAGCGGCGGCGGTGCCGACCGAACGCGGCGCGCTCAGCGGGCCGGGCACCTCCTTGCGCGCCACGGCCTCCGCGGCGGCGACGGCCTCGGCGACCTTGGGGTCCGACGCGGTGTCGAACCAGTCGGCGACCGAGGGGTCGTCCTCCTCGGGCCTGGGCCGTTCACCGGTGTCGGCGGGCGGCTCGTAGCGGAAGACGCCGTCGTCGCCGGGCGCGCCGAGCATGCGGGCGAACCCTTCGAGGGCCTTGCCGTAGTCGGACGGGATCATCCAGACCTTGTTCGCGTCGCCCTGCGCCATCTGCGGCAGCGTCTGCAGGTACTGGTAGGCCAGCACCTCCGGCGTCGGGCGGCCGTCCTTGATCGCGGCGAAGACCTTCTCGATGGCCTTGGCCTGACCTTGGGCCTGCAGGTAGCGGGCGGCGCGTTCACCCTGGGCGCGCAGGATCTGCGACTGGCGCTCGGCCTCGGCGGCGAGGATCGCGGCCTGCTTGGCGCCCTCGGCCGCGAGGATCTGCGACTGCTTCTGACCCTCCGCGGTCTTGATCGAGGACTCCCGCTGGCCCTCGGCGTTGAGGATCATGGCGCGCTTCTCCCGGTCGGCGCGCATCTGCTTCTCCATCGAGTCCTGAATGGACGGTGGCGGGTCGATGGACTTCAGCTCGACGCGGGCGACCCGCAGGCCCCACCGTCCGGTCGCCTCGTCGAGCACGCCGCGCAGCTGGCCGTTGATGTAGTCGCGGGAGGTGAGGGTCTCCTCCAGGCTCATGCCACCGACGAGGTTGCGCAGCGTCGTGATCGTCATCTGCTCGACGCCGATGATGTAGTTCGAGATCTCGTACACCGCACTGCGCGGGTCCGTGACCTGGAAGTACACGACCGTGTCGATGGACACCGTGAGGTTGTCCTGGGTGATCACCGGCTGCGGCGGGAACGACACGACCTGCTCGCGCAGGTCGATGCGGGCCCGCACCTTGTCGATGAACGGCACGATGATGTTCAGGCCGGGCGCCGCGATGGTGCGGAAGCGGCCGAGGCGTTCGATGACGGCGGCCTGCGCCTGCGGGATGACCAGTACCGATTTGACGGCAATGGTCAGCACGAAGATCGCGACGACGGCCACGATCACGGCGGTGATCGGGTCCAACTCGGTTCACATCCTTCTGAGAAGAGCTCTACACCGCGGCGATGACCACGGCGGTCGCACCCGAGATCTCGACAACGGTGACGGCTTCGCCTGCTTCGATCACGGACCCGTCGAGGGTGCGCGCGCTCCAGGTGTCGCCGCCGATCTTGACCTGCCCGCTGTGCTCGTCGACCGGGGTCAGCGCGACGGCCCTGCTGCCGAGCAGGGCCTCGTGGTGCATCTTGATCCCGGATCCGAGCTGCAGCCGTTTCTTGAGCACCGGCCTGGCTCCGACGATCAGGCCCAGCGACGTCGCGGCGAAGACGAGCACGCTGACAAGCTCGCCGGCACCCAGTGCGGACACGCCCGCCGCGGCAAGGGCGGCGGCGCCGAGCATGATCAGCACGAAGTCACCGGAGAGAACCTCGGCGACGACGAGCAAGATCCCGACGATCAGCCAGATCAGCGCGGCCATGCGCCCATACATACACCAACACCGGGCGCGTGGCTGCGAGATTCACCGTGCTGGGCCCTCGACCGTGACGAAATCGATCAACCGCTCGACCGCGCCGAGCAGATCGGACTCGATGTCGCGGTAGCTGCTGACCGCGCCGAGCACCCGCTGCCAGCCTTCCCAGGTCTCGCCCCAGCCGAGCTGCGCGCAGACGCCTTCCTTCCAGGGCACGTTCCTGGGGATGACGGGCCAGGCGTCGATCCTGAGCGCCTGAGGCTTCACGGCCTGCCAGATGTCGACGTACGGGTGGCCGGTGACCAGGACGTTGTCGTCGTGGATCCGGTCGACGATGCGCTGTTCCTTCGAGTTGTGCACCAGATGGTCGACCAGGACGCCGAGGCGGCGGTGGGGCGCGGTGCCGAACTCGGCGATGCGCTGCGGCAGTTCGTCGACGCCGTCGAGCGGTTCCACGACGATGCCCTCGACGCGCAGGTCGTGGCCCCAGACGCGTTCGACGAGCTCGGCGTCGTGCTTGCCCTCCACCCAGATGCGGCTGGCCTTGGCGGTCTGGGCGCGCAGGCCTTCGACCTTGACGGAGCCGGACACGCTGATGCGGGGTTTCTGCTGCTGCGGCGCGGGTTTGACGAGGGTGACGGGCCGGCCGTCGAGCAGGAACCCCGCGGGGTTGAGCGGGAACAGGCGGTGGCGGCCGTGGCGGTCCTCCAGGACGACCTGGCCGTGCTCGAACCTCACGACGGCGCCGCAGAATCCGCTGGCGGGGTCCTCGACGACGAGGCCGGGTTCTGCCGGGACCTCGGGGACCTTCTTGCGCTTCGGGGTGGACAGGATGTCGCGGCCGTAGTCGTGAGATCGCACGACCGCGAACCCTAGCCGTAGAACGGTTTGAAGGCGGTGAGCCACTCGTGGACGCGGTCGAGGTCGACGTCGGCGCCGTGCAGGTCGTGGCCGGCGTGGACGAGGTCCATCCAGTCGAACGCGGGGTCGCCCACGTGGGCCCGCGGGTCGATGGCTTTCGGGCCGTCGGGGCCCTGCAGGACGTTGCCGGGGTGCATGTCGCCGTGCAGCAGCACCTGGTCGACGTCGTCCTCGGCCAGTTTGCGGGCGCGGTGGTGCTCGGTGGCGTAATAGATGCCGGTGCGGCGAGTGAGGACGGTTTCGAAGAGGAAGTCGACGCGGTCGCGCAGCGGCGGGAAGCCGGCGGGATTCGCGGTGTGCAGGTGCGGGAGGACGCGCGCGGGGTCGATCTTCTCCAGCAGCAGGGCGCCGCGGGCGAGGTCGGTGTCGAGCACGTCGACCATGGCGGGTGTGCCGGCCCAGGCGGTGAGGGCGCGGGCTTCGAGGGCGGCGACGTCGTGGTCGGGGGTCACCTTCAGCACGGCGTTGGTGCACAGGAAGGTGACGCCGGTGCCGCCGGGCGCGAGCGTGACGACGGTGAGGCCCCAGCGGGCGGTCAGGGTGGCGATCAGGCCGGGCAGCGCGTCGATCCACGCGGTGACGTCGTCGCCGAACCGTCGGACGAGGCGGGATCTGGAGTCGTCGTCGATCACCCGGCTCAGGTTAGCGAGCCGGCGCCGAGCCCGATCGGGTGCGGTTCAGTAGGTGACCGTGATCGTCCGCCGCGGCCCGTCGATCCTGATGGTGCCGCCGACCGGGATGACGACCTGCGGGTCGGTGTGGCCGAGGTCGACGTCGAACACGATCATCGTGTCCGGCGCGTACTCGGTGAACGCCTTGAGGACCGCCTGGCGCTGCGCGGTGGTGTAGGTGGCGCGGTCGGTGTCCTGGTTGGTGAAGAACCACGACTTGGCCCGCCCGACCAGCACGCCGGCGAACCGCTGCAGCAGCCCGCGTTCCCCCATGTTGCGCAGGATCCGGTAGACCTCGACGTCGGTGGGCATCTCCTCGGAGGTCTCGAAGAACAGGATGTCGCCCTCGTAGTGCTCAGGCGCTTTGATCTCCTTGTCGGCCATCATCAGCCACGACAGGATCTCCAGGTTGCCGCCCCACGACCTGCCTTCCGCCACGTGATCCGGCTGGTGCCAGATCCACCCGCCGCTGGCCTCCAGCACGGGCTCGGTGCCGAAGGTGCCCGGCTCCTCCCACGGCACATCCTTGTCGCCGTAGGCGAAGCTCTCGGTCAGCCGGTACGGCCCCGGCGTGAACAGGGCGGCCCTGAGCGAGTCGGCGCTGGTGGGGTGCATGGCGCCGGGCCGGCCGAAGTGGACCATGACGCTGCCGCCGGAGAACCCGACGATCCCCCGGTTCCGCAGCCACAGCAGCAGGTTGGTGTTGTCGCTGTGCCCGAAGAACGGCTTGGGGTTCGCGGTGATCAGCTCGGTGTCGAGGTGCGGCAGCACGGTGATCTGGTCGTCGCCGCCGATGGTGGCGATCACGGCCCTGATGGTGGGTTCGGCGAACGCCTCGTGCAGGTCGGCGGCGCGTTCCCGCGAGGTCGCGCCCATCTTGCGGGTGGTGGGGTATTCGACCGGTTCCGGGCCGAACTCGGTTTTCAGGCGGTGCAGGCCGAGTTCGTAGGGCAGCGGGAACAGGCCCGGTAATCCCGCCGCCGGGGAGACGATCGCGACTCGGTCACCGGGCTGGGGCTTGGGCGGGTTGATCATCGGCATGGTTGCCGAGGGTAACGCCGGGTTCCGCGGTCGCGGCCGGTCGCGCGGTGATCAGAAGGCGGGCCAGGGGATGGCGGGCCAGTCACCGGAGGGTTCGGGGTAGACACCGGCGGCGAGGAGCTTGTCCGTGCGCTCCCCCACGGCGCGGACCTCGGCGCGGGTGAGGTGGTCGTGCAGCTGTTCCCCCAGCGTGCCGTCGAGCTCGGATCTGAGACGCCGCAGCGACTCCAGGACCTCCTCGGGCAGGGGCTCGCGGGCCCAGCCCCACAGGACGGTGCGGAGTTTCGGTTCGGTGTGCAGGCAGATGCCGTGGTCGACGCCGTAGACCGCGCCGTCGAGGGCGTGCAGGACGTGACCGCCTTTGCGGTCGGCGTTGTTGACGACGACGTCGAAGGCGGACATCAGGGCGATGCGCGGGTGGTCGGCGTGCACGAGGACCGCGGGGTCGCCGAAGCGGTCGTGGGCGTGGAAAACGGGGATCCAGCCGGGTTTGACGTCGTCGACGCCGATGATGTCGACGAGCTCGTCCTCTTCGCGGGTGTCGATCCAGAGCTGGACCATGCCGCTGCCGAACGGGCCGGGGCGCAGCACGGTCGGCGGCACCAGGTCCAAACCCGCGCCGGCCGAGATCAGGTAGGTGGCGACCTCGCGGCCCGCCAGGGTGCCGTCGGGGAAGTCCCACAGGGGACGTTCGCCGCGCACGGGTTTGTAGACGCACTGGGCGTCGACGCCGTCGAGCGAGATCTTGCAGAACAGGGTGGCGTTGGAGGCGTCGACCAGGCGGCCCTCGACCTCGATGCGGCCGTGGTTCAGCAACTCCAGAGCCGCGGCGGCGTCCACGTCAGTCTTCTTCGCTGCGGCGGTAGCCGTTCTGCCGCGGGCAGATGTGGCCGTCCGGGTCGAGCGGTTCGGCGCACAGGGGGCACGGTTTGCGGCCGGCGTTGACGACGCGGTCGGCGCGCTCGGCGAAGGCGCGGGCAGCCGACGGGGACAGGAAGACCCGCACGGCGTCGGGGCCCTCCTCGGTGTCGTCGAGGACGACGGCTTCGTCGACCTCCTCCTCGGAGATCGCGAGGAGCTCGATCACGACGGCCTTGGACTCGGCGTCCCAGCCGAGGCCCATGGTGCCGACGCGGAACTCCTCCTCGACGGGCACGTCGAGGGGTTCGGTGTCGAGGTCGTCGGGCGGCGCGTCGTCGGGCACGTCGGTGCCGAAGCGGCGGTGCACCTCCTCGAGCAGCGAGCCGATGCGTTCGGCGAGGACCTGGACCTGCTGCTTCTCGAGCGCGACGCTGATCAACCTGCTCTGCTCGGAGGCCTGCAGGTAGAAGGTGCGGTCGCCGGGCTGCCCGACGGTTCCTGCGACGAACCGGTCGGGTGCGCGGAATACGTGGATGACACGAGCCATGGCCCTTACGACCCTAGGCCACGCGGAGATCGTCGGCAGGTCCTCCCCCACCAAACACTCCGCCTATAGGGTCGGGTTGTGGTGAAGATCGCTTCGTACGGGACGTGGACCTCGCCGATCAGCGCCGGCGACACCTCGAAGCCGGGTGGTGGGTTCCAGTGGGCCGACCTCGCCGGTGAGCGCGTGTGGTGGGCGGAGAGCCGGCCGGCGGAGGGCGGCAGGGTCGCGCTGGTGCGTGACGGCGCCGAGGTGCTGCCCGCCCCGTGGAACGCCCGCAACCGGGTGCACGAGTACGGCGGCAGGCCGTTCGTGGTGCTGGCCGAGGACCGGGTGGCGTTCACGAACTGGGACGACCAGCGCGTTTATGTGTTCAACCCGGACGATCCGCGGCCGGTGCCGCTCACGCCCGAGCCGCCGCGGCATCACGGGCTGCGCTACGCCGACCTCTCGGCAGGCCCGGACGGCGAGGTGTGGTGCGTGCGGGAGACGATCACCGGTGACGCGCGCACCGACGTGCGCCGCGACCTGGTGGCGATCACCCCGGACGGCGAGGTGCGGGTGCTGGGCGCCTCGCACCACTTCATGACCGGCCCGAAGATCAGCCCGGACGGCACGAAGTTCGCGTGGATCGGCTGGAACCACCCGCAGATGCCGTGGGACGGCACCGAGCTGTGCGTCGCCGACGTCGGATCCGCCGAGCACCGGGTGCTGTGCGGCTCGCCGACCGAGGCGGTGTGCCAGTTCGAGTGGGAGGGCGACTCCCTGTTGGCGCTGACGGACCCGGACGGCTGGTGGAACCTGTTCCGCGTCGGCCTGGACGGTTCGCGCAAGAACCTCGCGCCGTGCGAGGAGGAGCTGGGCGGGCCGATGTGGCGGCTGGGCAACCGCTGGTTCGCCACGCTGTCGCCCGGCCGGTACCTCGTGGTCCGCTCAGGTCACCTCGCGGTGCTCGACGAGCGGTCGGCGACGGTGACCGACGTGCAGACCGACCTGCCGACGTGGGCACCGGAACTGTCGGTGCGCGACGGCGTGGTGATCTGCGGTGCGGCGGGGCCCACGTCGGAGTTCGCGGTCGTGCGGCTGGACCTGTCCAACGGTGAGCTGACGTATCTGACCGGTGGCGAGTCATCGCCGGAGGACGCGTATCTGCCGGTGCCGGTCGAGCGGATGTTCGGGGAGATCCCGGCGTACGTGTACGCACCGTCCAACCCGGACTTCGCCGCGCCCGAGGGCGAGCTGCCGCCGTACGTGGTGCACGTGCACGGCGGCCCGACGGGGCGCGCGTTGCCGAAGCTCGACTCCGACATCGCGTACTTCACCAGCCGCGGCATCGGTGTGGTGGCGGTGAACTACGGCGGCTCCACCGGCTACGGCAGGGCGTTCCGGGAGCGGCTGCGTGAGCAGTGGGGTGTCGTGGACGTGGAGGACTGCGCGTTCGTGGCCCAGCAGCTGGCCAAGGAGGGCACGGCGGATCCGCAGCGCCTGGGCATCCGGGGCGGCTCGGCGGGCGGCTGGACGTCGGCGGCGTCGCTGACCTCGACGGACGTGTACCAGTGCGGCATGGTGGCGTTCCCGATCCTGGATCTGAAGGGCTGGACGTCGGAGGGCGGCGAGACGCACGACTTCGAGTCCCGCTACGTGGAGGGCTTGGTCGGCACGCTGCCGGAGGCCGAGGAGCGGTATCGGGAGCGGTCGCCGTCGACGAAGGCCCGGTCGGTGTCGGGTCCGGTGCTGTTGCTGCAGGGCCTGGAGGACGAGATCTGCCCGCCGGAGCAGGCCGACCGGTTCGCCGCCGATCTGGCGGGGTCGGGGATCCGGCACGCCTACCTGACGTTCGAGGGTGAGCAGCACGGGTTCCGCAAGGCGGAGAACATCAAGACGGCGCTGGAGGCGGAGCTGTCGTTCTACGGCCAGGTGTTCGGGTTCGTCCCGCCGGGCGTGCCGGTGCTGGAACTGTCGGAGTGACGTTGCTGTCGCGCGGGGACCGGGTCGCGCTGGTGTCACCGGCCGGCCCGGCTCCGGAGCCGAAGGTCGACGCGGGTGTGGCGGTGCTGCGCTCGTGGGGACTCGAGGTCACCACACCTGTGGTGGAGCGGTGGTCGCTGCCGTATCTGGCCGGGCCGGACGAGGCGCGGGCGGCGGAGTTCGTGTCGGCGTGGTGCTCGGACGTGGCCGCGGTGGTGTGCGTGCGGGGCGGCTACGGGTGTCTGCGGATGACCGACCTGGTGCCGTGGAAGGACCTGCCACCACGGGTTTTCGTGGGTTCGTCGGACGTGACGGTGCTGCACGCGGAGCTCAACGCGGTCGGTCAGGCGACGGTGTTCGGGCCGATGCCGGGCACGTCGGACTTCGTGGACGACCCGGTGGCGCAGCAGCGGTTGCGGGCGTTGTTGTTCGAGGGCACGTCGTCGTGGACGGCCGGAACCGCCGTGGTGGCGGGGACCGCGCGTGGGGTGCTCACGGGCGGGAACGCGACGTTGCTGGCAGCGTCGGTGGGCGGGCCGCGGTGGGCGCCGCCGGTCGACGGCGCGATCGCGTTGCTGGAGGACATCGGCGAGGAGCCCTACCGGCTGGACCGGATCCTGACGCAGCTGGTGCGGGCGGGCTGGTTCGAGCCGGTGTCGGGGATCGTGCTGGGGTCGTGGACGGACTGCGGTGACGTCGGCTCGGTGCTGCACGACCGGCTGTCGGGGCTGGGGGTGCCGGTGCTGGGTGACTTCGGGTTCGGGCACTGCGCCGGGCAGTGGTCGCTGCCGCTGGGGGTGGAGGCGGTGCTGGACGCGGCGGCGGGGACGTTGACGCTCGCCTGATCGGTTGGGGGCTTCGCGGGCGGCGCGGCGGTGCTCGGGTTCCGGCGGTTGGGCGCGTCGGCGCGGAGGCTGATGCCGGTCTGAGCGGTTGGGGGCTTCGCGGGCGGCGCGGCGATGGTCGCCACGCCTCGGGTTCCGGCCGCTGGGCGCGTTGCCGTTGGCCTGATCGGTGAGGCCTTCGCGGCCGGTGCTCGTCGCTCGGGTTCCGGCGGCTGGGCACGTCCGCGGTGCGGTCGCCGCCGCTGCGGTCCGGTGGCCCGCCGCCGACCCAGCCGTTCTGAGCTAGTTGTTGAGTGCTTCCCTCGCCGCGATGGCGGCGCGGCAGGCGTGCACGAAGTCCCAGAAGACCTCGGTCGTGGTGTGCCGGCGGTCGGAGCGGGAGTTCTCGGCGAACATGGCGTTGCGCAGCGGCGTGGTGAGTTCCAGCTGGCCGCCCTGCCTGGAGCGGGTGCGGTTGGCGATGTTCGCGCGGTCGTAGCCGCCCAGTATCGGGTGGTCGACGGCGTCGACGGTGTGGAACCCGGCGCGGCGCAGCCTGGTGAGCAGTTCCAGGCGCAGCAGCGCGTCGCGGCCACCGACGAGCACGGCGCGGTCGTGGTCTTCCAGCCCGGCGGCCGCGGCGGTGCAGCCGTGCAGGCCCAGGGCGTGGGAGGCGCCGGAGACGAGGGTGCGGGCCACGCGGTCGTCGCAGTTGGACGAGGTGACGTGCAGCTCGTCGTTGGCGATCGACCGCAGGCCCTCGAACATCCAGTAGTCGTGCGTCTGGCCGATCGGCACGCGGGTGGAGGGGTGGTAGCCCGCGATCGCGAGGCAGAGTTCCGAGGTGCCGATCTCGATGCCGCCGCCGTGCGGGGCGAGGATCACCGAGGGCGTGCGGGGCCGGTGCCGTTTGAATCGGCGCCGGTAGTCCACCCGTTCCACCAGGCGTGGATCGGCGTAGAGGTCGGAATTCGACGCGTAGACGTCTAACGCCGTCCACTGGGGCTGGGGTCTCATGGCGGGCGGAAGCCTACCTGGCGTCACCCGGTCGGCCGCCGCCCGCCGGGTGAGTCACGCGTCGATCTGCTTGGGCGCTTCCTCGCCCGAGCTGATGGCGATCTTGCGGGGCTTCGCGCGCTCGGCGATCGGGATCCGCAGCGTCAGCACACCCGCGTCGTACTTGGCGTCGATGTGGTCGGTGTCGAGCGTGTCGCCCAGGAACAGCTGGCGCGAGAAGGCGCCCAGCGGCCTCTCCGACACCTGCATCTCGACGTCCTTGCCGACCGGACGGCGCTCGGCCTTGACGGTGAGGACGTTGCGCTCGACGTCGAGCTCGATCGCGTCCGGTGTCACGCCGGGCAGGTCGAAGCACACGACGAACTGGTCACCGTCGCGGTAGGCGTCCATCGGCATCGCCGTGGGCCGCGACCACGTCCCCGGCGTCCCGAAGACCTGCTGCGTCAGCCGGTCCAGCTCGCGGAACGGGTCAGTGCGCATCAACATCTGACACCTCCTGTTTATCCCTCTGTGGACTGTCAATGCGCTGTACCTCCGTTGTAGCATGTCGTCGGAACGATGACAAGCCATCGGTCGTCGGAAGGATGACATGACGAGTGACTACGAAACCGTCCGGAAGACCGCCGCGTCCCCCGGCGATGCGAACCAGGTGCTCGCCGCGCTGATGTTGCTGCGGCAGCTGCGCGACGAGCTGTCGGGCTGGGAACCGCAGCTGATCGAGGCGGCTCGCGCGCTGGGGACGAGCTGGGCCGATCTCGCGCCGGCGCTAGGGGTGGCGAGCCGGCAGGCGGCGGAGCGCCGGTATCTGCGGGTGCGGCGGACCGGCGAGGCCGGGACGGGTGACGAGCGGGTGCAGGCCGAGCGCGACCGGCGGGCCGGCGACAGGGCGGTGGCGGCGTGGGCGCGGGAGAACGCGAGCGTGCTGCGGATGCTGGCCGCGCAGGTCGGGCAGCACTCGCCGGAGGTGCGGCAGGCGCTGGGCAGTGAGGACGCCGCGAGCCTGCTGGGGCCGCTGGCGGACGCGCAGCACGGCTTGCGGGCCGGGCAGCCGGGGCTCGCGGAGCAGATCGCGGAGATCGGGGCGCAGACCGACCAGGTGCGGACGGACGCGCTGAATCGCCGCGGCTAGCGTGGAGGGCATGCGCCTCAACGCGGTCACTGTCGGCACCTCGAAGCCGCGGGAGCTCGCCGGCTTCTACGCGCGGTTGCTCGGTGCCGAGGTGGGCAGGGCCGATGACGACTGGGCCGATGACGACTGGGTGGAGGTGCGGGTGCCGGGCGGGTTCACCCTGGGATTCGAGCGCGAACGGCACTTCCGCCGGCCGGTGTGGCCGGCGGAAGCGGGTGAGCAGACGGCGTCACAGCACCTGGACGTCGAGGTCGACGACCTGGACGAGGCGGTGAGGCACGCCGTGGCGTGTGGGGCGGTGCCGGCCGGGGTGCAGCCGCAGGAGGACGTGCGGGTGCTGTTCGATCCGGACGGGCACCCGTTCTGCCTCTTCTTGGGCTAGAGCCGCTGGGCGAGCAGTCGTCCTGGCCAGGTGCCGTTCTTGGCGGTGAACGTCGCGATCGGGGTGAAGCCCTGCTTCTCGTAGTAGGCGACGAGGCGGTGGTCGTCGCCGTCGTAGCAGTCGACACGCAGGAGTTCCACACCGGCGGCGCGTGCCTCGGTGCGGGCGTGGGCCAGCAAGGTGGCTCCGACGCCCGCACCGGCGAAGGCGCGTGCGGTGACCAGCAGGGACACGTAGTGCTCGGGTTCCGTCGCGGGTGGCACGTAGTCCGGGGACGTGGTGGACGTGATGATCACCCCGGCCACCGCCCCGTCGATGACGGCGAGCCACACGGTGCCGGACGACGCGAGCTGGGTGAACCGGTCGACGGCGGCCGGAATGGCGGACCAGTGGTCGGTCCCCCACTGGCCGGTGCGCCCCTGGGAGGCGAGCCAGTCCTGGGCGTCGTCGAGCATCCGCATGATCGCCGGCACGTCGGCCGGTCCACCCCGCACCACATCCATGGCTCTACTGGTACTTCTTGAGCTCCCGCTTGGCCAGCGACATGCGGTGGACCTCGTCGGGGCCGTCGGCGATGCGCAGGGTGCGGGTGGCGGCCCAGAGTTCGGCGAGGGGGAAGTCCTGGCTGACGCCGGCGCCGCCGTGGGCCTGGATGGCCTTGTCGATGACCCATTCGGCCATCAGCGGGGTGCCGATCTTGATGGCCTGGATCTCGGTGTGGGCGCCCTTGTTGCCGACGGTGTCCATCAGCCACGCGGTCTTCAACACGAGCAGCCGGGCCTGTTCGATGCGGACGCGGGACTCGGCGATCCACTCGTGCACGACGCCCTGGGCGGCGATGGGCTTGCCGAACGCGACGCGGGAGGCGGCGCGCCTGCACATCAGTTCCAGGGCGCGTTCGGCCATGCCGATCAGGCGCATGCAGTGGTGGATGCGGCCGGGGCCGAGCCGGGCCTGCGCGATGGCGAAGCCCTCGCCCTCCCCCGCGATGAGGTTGGACGCCGGGACGCGCACGTTGTCGAAGACGATCTCGGCGTGGCCGCCGTGCGCGTAGTCCTGATAGCCGAAGACGTGCATGGCGCGCTTGACGGTGATGCCGGGGGTGTCGCGCGGGATGAGGATCTGCGACTGCTGGCGGTGCCGGTCGGCTTCGGGGTCGGTCTTGCCCATCACGATGAAGATGGCGCAGTTGGGGTTCATCGCGCCGGAGGACCACCACTTGCGGCCGTTGATGACGTACTCGTCGCCGTCGCGTTCGATGCGGGTCGCGATGTTGGTGGCGTCGGAGGAGGCGACGTCGGGTTCGGTCATGCAGAACGCCGAGCGGATCTCGCCGTCGAGCAGCGGCTGCAGCCACTGCTTCTTCTGCTCGTCGGTGCCGAACATGGCCAGCACCTCCATGTTGCCGGTGTCCGGCGCGGCGCAGTTGAGCGCTTCGGGGGCGAGGTGCGGGCTGCGGCCGGTGATCTCGGCCAGGGGCGCGTACTGCAGGTTCGTCAGGCCCGCGCCGTGCTCGGCGTCGGGCAGGAACAGGTTCCACAGGCCTTGCTTGCGGGCCTCGGCCTTGAGTTCCTCGAGGACGGGCTGGCGTTCCCACGGGTCGGCGGCGTCGTGGAGTTGCTGCTCCAGCACGGCTTCGGCCGGGTAGACGTGGGAGTCCATGAAGGCCAGCAGGCGGGAACGGAGTTCCTCGGTCGTGGCGTCGTAGGCGAAGTCCATGTCAGAGCTCCTTGTGGGCGGCGGCGAGTCCCTGCCGCACGAGGGGGACGGTGAAGGCGCCGAGCTTCTCGAAGCCGGCTCCGACGGTCTTGCCGCTGGCGAAGCGGTAGTGGATGCCTTCGACGATGACGGCGAGCTTGAAGTAGCCGAAGGCGATGTACCAGCCGAGGCCGGAGGTGTCGGTGCCGGTGCGGGCGGTGTAGCGGGCGACGAGCTCGTCGGGGGTCAGGAATCCCGGCAGGGAGGGGACGCTGCCGGTGATGGGGTCGTTGTCGACGCCGAGGCCCGCCCAGTAGACGTAGAGCAGGCCGAGGTCGGCGAGCGGGTCGCCGAGGGTGGCCATCTCCCAGTCCAGGACGGCGCTGATCTCGAGCGGGTCGCGGGTGACGAGCGCGTTGTCGAGGCGGTAGTCGCCGTGGATGATCGCGGCGCGAGCGGAGGCCGGGACGGTGTCGGCGAGCTTGGCGCGCAGGTCGTCGATGCCGGGCAGGTCGCGGCTGCGGGAGGCGTCGAGCTGCTTGCCCCACCGCGCGACCTGGCGGGCGAGGAATCCTTCCGGCCGGCCGAAGTCCTGCAGGCCGACCGAGGCCGGGTCGACGGAGTGCAGGTCGGCGAGCACGTCGACCAGCTGCTCCGAGAGCGTGCGCGCCATGTCCGGGGTGAGCCACGGGCACTGCGACCGTTCGCGCAGCGCGGCACCGGGCATCTCCTCCATCAGGTAGAACGGCGCGCCGATCACGGAGGTGTCCTCGACGAGCAGCCTCGCGCCCGGCACCGGCACGGTCGTGCCCGCCAGCGCGGAGATGACGCGGAACTCGCGGGCCATGTCGTGCGCGGTCGCGAGGACGTGGCCCAGCGGCGGGCGGCGCAGGACCCACCGCTGGGTGCCGTCGGTGACGCGGTAGGTGAGGTTGGAGCGGCCGCCGGGGAACAGTTCGCCGGTGAGCGGTCCTGTGCCGAGGTGGGCGGCGAGTGCCCCGAGGTCGAGGCCGGGGAGGTCGGTCACAGGGTCACTCCGAGGGTGGCGAGGTTGGCGCGGGTGTCGTCGGCGGTGGTGTGACGGAAGGCGTGCATGCCGGCGGACTTGGCGGCTTCGACGTTCACGGGGGCGTCGTCGAAGAACACGGCGCGGCCGGCGGGGACGCCGATCTGGCCGAGGGTGTGGTGGTAGATGCGCTCGTCGGGTTTGCGCAGACCGACGCGGCCGCTGATCACGATGGTGTCGAACAGCTCGATCAGCAGGTCCTTGGGATAGCCCTCGCCCCAGCTGTTGGACAGCAGCGCGGTGTGCAGGCCGGCGGCGCGGGCTTTGCGGACGAGCTCGACCATCGCCGGATCGGGGGTGGCGCCGCCGAACATGCGCCGCAGCAGCCCTGTCTCCTCGACCTTGGCGCCGCTGGAGGTGATCAGCTCGGCGGCGAGCAGCCGTTCGAACTGCGCGACCGTCAGCTCGCCGGTCTCCAGGCGGTGGACGGGGTTGTCCGGGAGCGCGTCGCGGCTCATCCACTCGCGCATGACGCGGTTGTAGACGTCCCGGTCGATGGCTTCGGCGTGCAGCCACGCGCCGACGAACTCGGGCACGGAGACCGTCATGACGCCGCCCCAGTCGAAGACCAGTGCGTCGACGAGCGGTTCCGGAAGTGTCGTGTCACCCACGAGTCGGAGGGTACCGACCGGTCGGTATGTCGGCAACCGGTGATCGGGAACGTCGACTTCCGGATGATGGAACAAGTCGTCCTTCAGCCGTTTTATCCCTTTGCGGATGTCGATACGTTCGAGTCCGAAGGGGGTTGTAACTACACATGGCAGGGAAGCTGACGGTGGCCGTGGCCGCCGCGATGACGCTTGCCCTCGCCGGGGTCCCGCAGGCGGGGGCAGACGGTGGGGGCCGGGTCGTCCAGACCGACAAGGGTGCCGTGTCCGGCACTGTGACCAGCGATTATCGCCTGTTCGGCAGCATTCCGTACGCGGCCGCGCCGGTCGGGCCGAACCGGTGGCGTGATCCGCGGCCGGTGGCGCCGTGGCGGGGTGTGCGGGACGCGTCGAAGCCCTCCCCGGTGTGCGCGCAGACGCCGCAGCTGGGTGAGCGGGGCTCCGACGTCGAGGACTGTCTCTACCTCAACGTCGTCACACCCGCGAAGAAGGCGGAACGGCCGCGGCCGGTGATGGTGTGGATCCACGGCGGTGGGTTCGTCAACGGCAACGCGGCGCAGTACGACGCCCGCCGGTTGGCGACGAGGAACGACGCCGTGGTGGTGACGGTGAACTACCGGCTGGGTGTGTTCGGGTTCTTCGGCTATCCCGGCCTCGCGGGTTCGGGCGCGTTCGGGATCTCCGATCAGCAGGCGGCGCTGAGGTGGGTGCGGCGCAACGTCGGCGCGTTCGGTGGTGACACGCGGAACGTGACGATCTTCGGTGAGTCCGCGGGCGGGTTGAGCGTGTGCGCGCACCTGGCGTCGCCGGGTGCGGCGGGGTTGTTCGCCAAGGCGATCATCCAGTCGGGTCCGTGCGGGCTGACGTCGCCGGGTGGGGAGCCGGGCGAGCTCGTGTCGTTCTGGAAGCCCCGCGCGGAGGTCGAGCAGCAGGGCGCGCGGCTGCGGCTGGGCTGTGCGGACGTCGAGTGTCTGCGGAGCCTGCCGGTGGCGACGCTGCTGCGGGTGCACGGCGAGTTCGCGAGCCCGGCGTTCGGCACGGGGGTGCTGCCGGTCAGTCCGCTGGTCGCGCAGAACACCGGCCGTGTGCATCGGGTGCCGACGCTGGTGGGGTCGACGCACGACGAGATGACCATGTACGTGCCGTTGTTCGTACCGGATCCGTTGCCCGACTCGGCTTTCCCGGCGAAGGCGGCGGCGGTGTTCGGGCAGGAGCTCGGCGCACGGGTCGTGGCGCGGTATCCGCTCAACGGCAACGGTGACGTGCGCGATGAGCTGGCGGCAGCGCTGACGGACCGGTCGTGGTCGTGCCCGACGCACGTGACGCGACAGCTGCTGGGGCGCCGGATGCCGGTGTCGGGCTACGAGTTCGCGGAACGGGACATGCCGATGATCTTTCCGGACATGCCGCCGTTCCCCGGCGGTTACGGGGCTTATCACGCCTCGGAGCTGCCGTTGCTGTTCGAGTTCGAGGGTGTGCCGCTGACGCCGGGTCAGAGGGCGCTGTCGGACTACGTGGTCACCGCCTGGGGGCGGTTCGCACGGACCGGTGATCCGGGCTGGGAGGCGCAGGTGCAGTCGCTGGCCGCGGGGGCGGTCGGGCCGACGGACTTCGCCGCTGATCACCGGTGCGATTTCTGGGGACAACAGTGAGGGGTGTTCAACCGATGAAACGACTGCTCACGACGGCGGTGGTGGTGGCCGCGCTGGCGTTCACCACCACGCAGGTACCGGCAGTGGCCGAAGGGGCCGGCCGGGTCGTGCAGACCGACAAGGGCGCGGTGTCGGGCACCGTGACCGGCACTTATCGCACGTTCGGCAACATTCCGTTCGCCGCTCCCCCGGTCGGTGAGAACCGGTGGCGTGATCCGCAGCCGGTGAAGCCGTGGCAGGGCGTGCGGGACGCGACGGTGCCGAGCCCGGACTGCGCGCAGACGCCGCAGCTCAACCAGCCGGCCTCGGAAACCGAGGACTGCCTCTACCTCAACGTCACGACGCCGGCGAAGGCGGCGACGAAGCCGCGGCCGGTGATGGTGTGGATCCACGGCGGCGGGTTCACCAGTGGTGCGGCGCGCATGTACGACGCGCGGTGGCTCGCCACGAAGAACGACGCCGTGATCGTGACGATCAACTACCGGCTGGGCGTGTTCGGCTTCTTCGGCTATCCCGGCCTCGCGGGTTCGGGCGCGTTCGGGATCTCCGATCAGCAGGCGGCGCTGAGGTGGGTGCGGCGCAACGCGCGAGCGTTCGGCGGCAACCCCGGCAACGTGACGATCTTCGGCGAGTCGGCCGGTGGGCTGAGTGTGTGCGCGCAGCTGGCGTCACCGCGGGCGGCCGGCCTGTTCCACAAGGCGATCATCCAGTCCGGCGCGTGTGCGCTGACGACGCCTGACCTGGAGAAGCCCGGCACGTTCGTGACGCTGTGGAAGCCGCGGGCAGAGGTGGAGCAGATGGGTGCCGCGCAGCCGCTGGGTTGCTCGGACATCGCGTGCCTGCGGGCGTTGCCGGTGGCGAAGCTGCTGCCGGTGCACAACGTGTTCGCGTTCCCCGCCTACGACTCGCGGGTGTTGCCGGTGGACCCGGCGGTGGCGCAGAAGACCGGCCGCATGCACCGGATGCCGACGCTGGTGGGGTCGACGCACGACGAGGCGACGCTGTTCATCGCGATGATCTGGCCCGCGACGGTGCCCGAGACCGAGTACCGGACACTGATCGCCGGGCAGTACGGCGAGAACAAGGCAGACCAGATCGTGGCGCGGTATCCGGTCAACGGCAACGGCGACGCCCGCGACGAGATCGCGACCGTGCTGACCGACGGGTCGTGGGCGTGCACCACACACGACACGCGGCAGCAGCTCGGGCGTCGGGCGAAGGTGTCGGGCTACGAGTTCACGGACACCAACGTTCCGATGATCTTCCCGGACATGCCGGAGTTTCCCGGCGGGTACAAGGCGTATCACGCCTCGGAGCTGCCGTTGCTGTTCGACTTCGGGGTGCCGTTGACGCCGGGGCAGCAGAAGTTGTCGGACTACATGATCGCCGCGTGGGGGCGCTTCGCCCGCACCGGTGAGCCGGGGTGGCATTCGCAGGTGCAGTCGCTGGCGCCTGGAGCAATCACCGGCACCGATTTCGCCCGTGATCACCAGTGCGGGTTCTGGTCGTCCACCATGTAACGCATGCCCGGCTACCGCGAGCTCGCCCGTGACGGTGAGTTCCGCGCCCTGTTCGTGGCGCACGTGGTGTCGGTGGCCGGAGACCAGTTCGCGAGGGTCGCGCTGACGGTGCACGTCTACCACCGCACCGCCAGCGCGGGCCTGACCGCGCTGACCTACGCGTTGACGTTCCTGCCGGACCTCGTCGGCGGGCCCCTGCTCTCGGGGCTCGCCGACCGGTTCGCCCGCAAAGAGGTGATGGTGGCCGCAGACCTGGTTCGAGCGGCCCTCTTGTTGTTGATGGCGATACCGGGGACGCCGCTGTGGGTGCTGGCGGCACTGCTGGTGCTGGTGCAGTTCGCCGGGGCACCGCACGGAGCGGCGCGCGCGGCGCTGCTGCCGCAGATCCTGCCCGACGAACGGTATCCGCGCGGTCAGGCGGTGCTGAGCACGGTGACGCAGGCGGCCCAGGTCGCCGGGTTCCTCGCCGGCGGGGCGCTGGTCGCCTGGCTGGGACCGGAGCTGGTGCTCGCGGCCGACGGCTTCACGTTCGGCCTGTCGGCGTTCCTCATCGGGGTGTTCCTCCTGGACAGACCCGCGCCGCACCGCCCGCACGTGCGGGCCTGGCCCGCCGACCTGGTCGGCGGGGCACGACTGGTGTGGGGTGATCGGCGGTTGCGGGCGCTGGTCGCACTCGCCTGCGTCTCGGGCTTCTACATCGTCGGCGAGGCGCTCGCCGCGCCGTACGCCGCCCAGCTGGGAGCGGGCCCGGCGGGAGTCGGGTCCATCTTCGGTGCCTACGCCGCGGGTGCGGCGGCAGGCATGCTCCTGGTGGCACGGCTGAGCGAGCGGCGCCAGCTTCAGGTCATGCCGTGGCTGGCGATCGCCGCGTGCGCTGTTCTCGTCCCGGCCGCGCTGCGGCCGGGACTGGCCGTCAGTGTGGGGTTGTTCGCGCTGTCCGGTGCGGCCAGTGCATATCACCTGGTCGCGAACACGACGTTCGTGCGCGCGGTACCGGACGCGTCGCGCGGGCAGGCGTTCGGCCTGGCCGTGACCGCCTTGCGGGTCTCCCAGGGCATCGGTGTGGCCCTGGCCGGACTGGCCGCGGAAACCCTCGCGGTCCACCAGGTCGTCGCCGCCGCCGGAGCACTCGGAGTGCTCGCGGCGAGCGGTGCGGCGATCGTGTGGTGGCTCAGCGGGTCTCGCTGGAACGCCAGTCGTTCGGACGGAACCAGTCGTTCGGACGAACCGGGCGGGGGGAAGAGGTACGAACGATCATGACGCTCTCCTTCAATGGATGCGGAATTCGTGAGTACTACTCAGGGTGAGGTCCCCCACATGGAGCCACGACTTTGCGTTACCCGGTAGCTACAGTTGTTTGTTCCTGACGGTGGTGTGGGGGTGGCAGCGTGCCTTGGCTCGACCCGCGCCGATGGAGGTTATGGTCGCTTCCTCCTGTGGTGCTGGCCTATGTCGTGACGGTGGATGTTTCGGCGTCCCTCGTCACGCTCGCCACCGCATGGCGTACCCCTGCCGAGGCGTTCGTCTCACCGCTGTTCCTGCTGCTCGCCGCCGGCGCGGTGCTGCATCTTGAAGCGGCTCAAGGAATCGAACGGATCCGCGAGATTTCCCGCGAGGGTTCCCCACACGCCCACATGCAGTCCGTGTGGCTGTTCGCGGGCGTGCTCGTATTACCGATGCCACTGCTGGTCGCGCTGATCACCATCAGCTACCTGCACGCGTGGCTTCGGGTCTACAAGCGGCGGGCGGTCCTGTTCCGCAAGGTGTTCTCCGCGGCCACTGTCGTACTCGCCTGCGCTGCAGCGCAACTGGTTCTGGGATTCTTCTCGGACCAGCCTCTTGACGTTGACGGCCCCCTCGGACTGCTCGCCCTGGCGAGCGCGGGCCTGGCGTACTGGCTCGTGAACTACGCGCTGGTGGTTGGCGCCATCGTGATGACCAACCGCGACCAGCCCGCCCGCGCAGCCCTGGGCAACGCCTCCGATCAGCTCATCATCCTCGCCTCGATCGGACTGGGTTCGGTGCTGGCCATCATGATGAGCAACCGGCCGTGGCTGACGCCGATGCTGCTGCTCACGGTACTGGCCCTGCACATGGGGCTGTTGCTGCCGCAATTCCGCGTCGCGGCACGCACCGACTCCAAGACCGGGCTGGTGGACGCCACCTTCTGGCACGACGTCGCCGGACGCGAGATCGAGCGGGCCCGCCGTCTGCTGTCCACCGTCGGCGTGTTGATCCTGGACCTCGACCACTTCAAACAGATCAACGACACCTACGGCCACCTAGCCGGCGACCGCGTCCTGCGCGCCGTGGCGGACGCGTTGAAACACTCCGTGCGGTCTTACGACCTCGTGGGCAGATTCGGCGGTGAGGAGTTCGCCGTGCTGCTGCCCGGCGTCAGCACCGACGAAGTCCGTGCCACCGCCGAACGCATCCGCTTCGAGATCGCGAGCCTGCACATCGTCGTCGACGACCGCCTGGGCCACGACCAGGTCGTCTCCGGCCTGACCGCGTCCGTGGGCGCGGCGATGTTCCCCGACACCGCCACCGAGCTCAGCCCGCTGCTGCTGGCCGCGGACGAAGCGCTCTACCAGGCCAAGAACAACGGCCGCGACCGCGTCGCGACCGCCCGCGTGCACTAGGCGTCCAGGAACGTCGCGATCTGCTTCACGACCGGGCCCGGCTCCTCCACCCACGGGTAATGCCCCACACCCTCGTGCACGTACATCGTCACGTCGGGAAACAGCTCCGCGAGCTCGGCACAACGGCGGACCGGCGAGATCGGGTCCTCACCACAGGCGTAGATCAGCACCGGGTGGTCGAAGTCCGCCAACGCCCGCCGCAGGACGCCCGGCACGAACGCCCCTTCGGCGTTGTAGCCCAGCGCCACGTGGTACTTCCACTGCCCCAGCTCCGCGTTGGCGTGGGCCCGGGCACGCTCGTCCCACCGGGCGTAGAGCAGTGGCGACGCGGCGACCCGGTTCTCCACCGACGTGTCACCGGCCGCGGTGCGCTGCAACGCCGTCGTCGCGCTCTCGAACCACGGCTCGTTCGCACGGGCGGCGAGGAAGGTGTCCCAGTCGCTCTGCTCCGGCGACAGACCAACGCTGCGCAGGGCAGGGGTGAGCAGCACGAGCTTCCCGACGCGGTCCGGGAAGTCGGCGGCGTACCCCATCGCGATCCCCGCGCCCGCGGAATGGCCCAGCACATCGACCACGTCCAGGCCGAGGTGGCGGCGCAGCATCTCGACGTCCCGCACCAGCATGTCGCGGCGATACGTGAACGGATCCGCCGGCTCAGCGGACTCACCGGTGCCCCGGTTGTCCAGAACCACCAACCTGCGGTGCGCGTCCAGACCGCCGAGATTCTCCAGGTACCCAGAAGACCTGCCAGGACCACCGGCCAGAACGACCAGCGGCGCACCCTCCCCCGCCTCCCGGTAGGCGAGTTCGGTGCCGTCGAACGAGGTGAACCGTGCCATGCTGCACATCATGCCGAAGATCGCCACCGCCGACCTCGTCGACCGGCCGCAGCTGCTCGAGTTCCTCCGCCCCCGCCACCACGGCGTCCTGATCACCCGCCGCTCCACCACCGACGGCGTGCAGGTCTCCCCCGTCTCCTGCGGCGTCGACACCGAAGGCCGCATCGTCGTGTCGACGTATCCGCAGCGCGCGAAAGCCCGCAACGCACGCCGCAACCCGTCCGTCACCATGTGCGTGCTCTCCGACGACTGGGACGGCCCCTACGTCCAGATCGACGGCACCGCCGAGGTCCTCGACCTGCCGGACGCACTGGAGGACTTCGTCGACTACTACCGCTGCATCGCGGGCGAACACCCCGACTGGGACGAGTACCGCGCCGCCATGCTGCGCCAGGGCAAAGCACTGATCCGCATCACCATCGACAGCTGGGGCCCCATCGCCACCGGCGGCTTCCCGCCCGAACTCGAAGCCTGAGCCCTAGCCGGACCAGTTCCCGCCCCACGCCACCGGCTTCTCCAGCAGCTGGCAGTATCCGCCGTGCGGACCCTCGATCGACGCGATCATCCCGATCGGCAACGGTCCAGGGCCGAACGACACCTCACCGTCCAACTCGGACACACGCGCGCACGCGGCCTGGATGTCGTCGACAGCGAAGTAGACGCTCCAGTTGGACTCGGCACCCAAGCAGGAGTTCATGGTCCCCGCGACCGGACGCGGATCACCATGCCGCGCCGACGTGTACAAACCCAGACCCGGCTGCCCCTCCGCGGCGTCCCAGCCGAGCTCACGCTTCCAGTACGCCCCGTCCTCATCCGGCGCACTCGTCATCAACTCCACCCAGCACGGCTCACCGTGCCGCGGCGGCGGCGCCCACGGACCGTGCAACACCCGACCACTGTCCACAGAGGAATTGGCCATCAACGCGCGCGGCTCGTCACCACCGAAGAACAACCGCCAACCCTCTTCACCCGCAACAACCTGCGCCGCGAGTCTGTCACCCACCCAACCCGTGAACGAGCCACCAGGCTCCGCGATCACCGTCCACCCGAGCACACCGGCGAAAAAATCCACCGACGACTCAGGCTCGGCAACACTCAACTCAAGACGACGCAAACCACAAGACGACACGGGCATCCCATCAAGGCGGTGATCAGGAGCGCGCACCATCCTCTGCTCCGACCACCCGAGACGACAATGCACCATTCGGCGGCATGCGCTCCGCGTTCACCACGTCACGCAACGGCACCGGCCTGCCGAGGTGAAAACCCTGCCCCACCCGCACACCCAGCTTCTTGAGAGCCTCCACCTGCGACGGCCGCTCCACCCACTCCGCCACCGCGGACAACCCCAGCCCGTTCGCGATCTGCACGATCCCCGACACCAGCACCGCGTCCGCGTCACTGGTCTCGATGCCCTTCACGAACTCACCGTCGATCTTGATCCCCGTGATCGGCAGATGCTTCAGATGCACGAACGACCCGAACCCCGACCCGAAGTCGTCCAACGTGATCCGGCACCCGAAACTCCGCAACTGCGTCGCCAGAGTCACCGCGGCGTCCAGATTGGTCACCGCCGCCGTCTCCGTGATCTCCAAACCCAGACGCCCGGGCGCGACACCCGCCGAACCCAGCTTGTCCAGCACGAAGCCACCGAAGTCAGGATCTTCCAACGTCCGGCCCGACACGTTGACGTTGAACCGCAGCCGCGAATCCGGCTCCTCCACCAACGCGTCGATCGCCGTCGACAACACCCACCGATCAACCTCGAGAATCAGGTTGCTCCGCTCAGCCACCGGCAGGAAGTCCGCCGGACCGAGATACGGCTCCTGCCCGTCCTCCAACCGCAACAACAACTCGTGACCAAGAGTCGTACCGGTGCTCAGCTCCACCATCGGCATGCCGTACAACGCCAGACCACCACCGGCCAGCGCCGACCTCAGCCGATCCAGCACACTCACCCGCTTCACCGTGTCCGCGTAGTGATTCGGCTCGTACACCGTCACCCGGTCCCGGCCCGCCGCCTTCGACGCGTACAACGCCAGATCCGCGTTCGCCAGCACCAGCTCCCACGAGTCACCAGGACCGAACTCCGCCAGCCCCGTGCTCACCGTGATCCGCGCCGGCGTACCGATCCCGGCCAGCGGGAAACCCGCCACCGCTTCCTTCAGGTTGTCCGCCACACCCGACGCGTCCTCCAAGGACGCACCCGGCAGCACCACCGCGAACTCGTCACCACCCAGCCTGGCGATCAACCTGTCACCGAGCCGCGACTGCAGAGCACTCGCCAGCATCCGCATCACCCGGTCACCAACCGCATGACCACGCAGATCGTTGACATCCTTGAAGTTGTCCAGGTCCAGAACGAGCAGAGCACCCGAACCGTTGTTCGCCAGCTCCTGCTCCAACGCCCTCGTCAGAGCCCTTCGGTTCGGCAGACCCGTGAGCGGATCCTGCTCCGCCATCCTCACCAGCTCGTCGTGCACCCGCGACGACTGAGTGACATCGTGCGCGGTCCCCAACGCCCGCACCGGCGTGCCGTCGTCGTCCACGACGACCTCACCGAAACACTCGAACACCCGCTCCTTGCCATCAGGCCGCAGCATCCGATGCGTGTACGTGAAGACCGAACCCGTCTTCAGCGCCGCGTCGAGCGTCTCCTCGATCATCGGCAGGTCGTCCGGGTGCACCAGCCGCGAGTACAACTCGAAGTCGAACGCCGTCCCCGGCGCGAACCCGAACATCTCCAGCAGAGTGTCCGACCAGGTCACCTGGTCCTCCGAGATGGACCACTCCCACGTACCCATCCGCCCCAGAGCCTGAGCCCGCCGCAGAGCATCCGCCTCCTGGGTGACCGTCAGCTCACGATCACGCCACGCCGACACGTCCACGACCTCGTACATCAGGTCGTCACCCAGCCGCGAACACCGCACCTCGAGCCACTTCGGACCCGGCGCCAGCACCTCCCTGGTCGGCGCGGGCGCCTCAGGCACCCCCGGCAACAGGGCAGGCAACGACCGCCCGTACGCCTGCTCGACCGGAACACCGAGCACCGCACCCAACGCACGGTTGCACCACAACAGGTTCCCGCGCGCATCCGTCACGGCATAGCCGACATCCGCTCGGTCCAGCACCGTGCGGCAGTAGGAGGTCACGCGCGTCATGATCGTCCGATCACCGGACGTAAGCAACCCGCTACGCCGGTCAGTTCGCTGTTTTGCGAACGGCTATCGCAGCCGCTCCAACCCCTTGGCCGACTCCACCAGCTCCGCGGCCAGCTTCCGCAGCTCCTCGTTCTCCGCCCCGTCCTGCGCCGCCGTCACCACGTCCTCCGCGGCACACCGCAGCTGGAACAACCTGTCCTGCAGATCAGCCAGCTCGGCGGTGGACAACACGACGGCGTCCTCCGGAAGCCCACCCCGCTGCAACGCCGCCCTGCGCTCATACGCGCGCTGACGACACGGCTGCGCGCAGTACCGCCTCGGCCGGCCTATCCGCCCACTCCCCGGCAACCGCCTCCCGCACCACGCACAGTGCTTGGGCTCATCCGCCTCCATGGAGCGCTCCATGGCGCGCGACGGTAGCGGGTGGCGGGTGGTGGGCTCCAGCGACGCGCCAGAAACCCAGACCTTCGTAGGGGACCGGACAGTACTGGTTCGACGATTGGTGTTGGTTTTGGGTTGGGTTTGGTTTTGTTGCGATGGGTTCGTTGGGGTGCGGGGCGCCCTGCGCGGGCGGCGGAGGAGCTTTGGTTTGGTCATCGTCGCTTCGTGACGATTGGGGTTCCGGCGGTGCGGGCTGGGACAGTGGACTGTCAGGCCTGAATTTGGTCCACACTGAAATAATAGAGATTAAGAAGAAAGTGTCACGCCACCCACTGTCCACCCTGGAGCCACTGGTGGAAGGCACACTCAAGGGGTGACCCACCCGTACCTCGCCGGCCCGCACCCCCGAGCCTTCGCCCACCGCGGCTGGCACGTCGACGACCTCAGCGGCATGGAGAACTCGCTGAGCTCGTTCCGGCGTGCCGTGCGGGAGGGCTACCGCTACATCGAGACCGATGTGCACGCCACGGCCGATGGTGTCGTTGTGGTGCACCACGACCACACCCTCGACCGCACCACCGACGGGCAGGGACGAGTGGCCGACCTGCCCTGGACCGAGGTCCGGCAGGCGCGGGTCGGCGGGCGGGAGCCCATCGCGCGGCTCGCGGACGTGCTGGAGGAGTTGCCGGACACCTTCTTCAACATCGACGTGAAGACCGATCGTGCCGTCGAGCCGATCCTCGGGCTGCTGCGCAAGGCCAAGGCGCTGCACCGGGTCTGCCTGGCGAGCTTCTCGGACAACCGGCTCGCCCGGCTGCGGCGCAGTGGCGGGCCCGAACTGCTCACCTCCATGGGACCGCGGTCCGCCGGCGCGCTGTGGGCGGCCGGGCGGATTCCGTTCGCCGGGCTGGCGGTGCGCGGGCAGGTCGCGCAGGTGCCGGTCAACCAGGGACGGCTCACCGTCGTGGACCGCCGGTTCGTCCAGGCGGCACACCGGCGCGATCTTGAAGTGCACGTCTGGACCATCGACGACGAGGCCGACATGCGGGCGTTGCTCGACATCGGAGTCGACGGGCTCGTGACCGACCGGCCCGACGTCCTGCGGGAAGTACTCCGGTCGCGCGGCACCTGGTAACAGGTTGGACAGTCGATCATTGGACGTGTCGGCGGACAAGTACAGTCCGCCGACATGAAGGTCAAGGGCGACGACGCCGCCGACGCCAAAACCGCCCGCCGCCGGGAACAGCGCGGCTGGGTCTGGTACGACGTGGCGAACTCCGTGTTCCCCACGTCCGTGGTCACAGTCTTCTTCTCGCTGTACCTCACGAGCATCGCGACCAACGCCGCCAAGGCCGACACCGCGCTCAACGGTGCCACCCCCTGCGCCAACGACAGCGCGTTCGAGCGCTGCGACGTCACGATCCTCGGGCTGCAGTTCCCCGCCGGTTCGCTGTGGGGCTACCTGCTCTCGATCGCGACCGTGATCCAGGTCGTCGTCCTGCCGGTCATGGGCGCCATCGCCGACCGGACCCAGAACAAGAAGAAGATGCTCGCCGCCTTCGCCTTCACCGGCTCCGCGGCCACCATCGCCCTCGCGGCCGTCGAAGGCACCAACTGGAAACTCGGCGTGCTGCTGTTCGTCATCGCGAACATCTGTTACGGCGCCAGCGTCGTCGTCTACTACGCCTTCCTGCCCGAGATCGCCACACCCGACGAACGCGACGGCGTCTCCAGCCGCGGCTGGGCCTACGGTTACCTCGGTGGTGGCGTGGCGCTCGCGATCCAGCTCGCCATCACACTCTCCGCCGACTCCCTCGGCATCACCTCGGGCGACGCAGCGCGCATCGCGTTCGTCATCTCCGGCGTGTGGTGGGCCACGTTCACGCTCATCCCCCTGACTCGCCTCACCGAGCACCAGCCGCCGCACGGCCGCGAACACGGCGCCTCCGTGGTCTCCGCCGGCTTCAAGGAGCTCGGCACCACCATCAAGCAGGCCAAGGCCTTCCCCCTCACGCTCGCGTTCCTCGGCACCTACCTGATCTACACCGACGGCATCGCGACCGTCGCGAACGTCTCCGCCCAGTACGGCAGCGTCGAGCTCAAGTTCGAGCAGCAGACGCTGATCACCGTCATCCTGATCGTCCAGTTCGTCGCCTTCCTCGGCGGCGTGTTGCACGGCCAGGTGGCCAAGCGCGTCGGCGCCAAGAAGACCATCCTCGGCTCGCTGCTGGTGTGGATCGTCGTGATCACCGCGGCCTTCTTCGTGAAGACCGGCGACGAACTGCAGTTCTACCTCGTCGCCGCGGGCATCGGCATCGTGCTCGGCGGCACGAACGCCCTGTCCCGCAGCCTGTTCAGCCAGATGGTGCCGCCCGGCCGCGAAGCCCAGTACTTCTCGCTCTACGAGGTCGGCGAGCGCTCCACCAGCTGGCTCGGCCCGCTGGTCTTCGCCGGTGTCGGCCAGGCGACAGGGAGCCTGCGGCCCGCCATCCTCGCGCTGATCATCTTCTTCGTCGCCGGCTTCGTCCTGCTGATCTTCGTACCCGTCCGCCGCGCCATCAAGGCCGTCGGGAACGAAGAACCGAAGCTCGTCTGACCGGTGCGGTGGCGCTGACCGCGGTCAGCGCCACCGCGTTCACGACATCCGCGCCCGCGGCTTGCGGACCGGCGCCAGCGCGCTGAGCACGAGCAGCACCACGAGCGGCAACGCGAGGATCAGCGCCTCTCCCCCGACGAGCAGGAACGCCAGCGGCGCCAGCTGCAGCACCGCGAACAACGACAGCGCCCGCCCAAGCACGAAGTCGCCGCGCACGAACGCGACCACGCGCAGAACCACAGTCACCAAGGCGATCGCCAGCAGCCCGGTCCCCGTCGCGAACCCGCCGAGCAACCCCAGCAGCAACGCTCCCCCGCCCCACCACACGAGCCTGCGCCCCGGCGGCGTCGGCGCCTCCCGGTGGAAACCCAGGCACAGACACAGGAACGTCACCAACGCCGGCAACTGGAACAGGCTCCACAACAGCGCGTACTCCGGCTGCACCAGCCCGATCACCGCCAGCACCACCGGGGCGAACGCCGCGATCTTGGCCAGCGTCTTCCGTCCGCTCAGCAGCGCCGCGAACGCCACCAGCGGCCCCAGGTCCAGCACCCGCCACCAGGTGATCAACGGCGCCCACTCCGGGTTGCCGTACGCCACAGCCAGGCTCGTGATCGCCGACCCCGCGTAGAACACGCCGAGCAGCAGCCCGATCATGCCCAGAGCCCGCACGACCTCGCCGCGCCACACCACCCTCGCAGGCACGCCCGTGAGCGCCGCGCCGGCCGCCAGATGCGTGCGCACCGCGAGCCCGAGAACCGCCCCGGTCTCACCCCACCCCGGCCAGCTGTGCTCCAGGTCGAGATCGTCCGTGCGATCGGCCAGGAAGATCCCGACCATCTCCTCCTCTCGGTCCTGCCGGTACCACTTCGGCAGCACCCGCAACAGCCGCCGGTACCGCCGCTCCAGATTGCTCATGCCCTGCTCGCCCATGGTTGGACACCCCTCCCCCTCAGCACCGCTGAAGCCGCCCGCACGTTCGCGCTCAGTCGCGCGACCTCGGCCTGCAGCGCCCGCACACCCGAGTCGGTGAGCTTGTAGTAGCGCCGCAGCCGGCCCTGGTGCACCTCTTCACGGTCGCGCTCGGCGAGCCCGTCCGCCACCAACCGGTCCAGAACGCCGTACAGCGTGCCCACGCGCAGCACCATCCGTCCCTCGGACAGCTGCTCCACCGCCTGCACGATCGCGTAACCGTGCAGCGGCTCCTCCGCCAGTGCGGTGAGCACGAGGAACGCCTGTTCGGACATGACCCGACCACTCATGTCGCTGAATATATCGCGACGCGAGCTATATCGGGAACCGGAATGACCGAGTTGGTTTGTTTTCAGGCAACACTGAAGCTATTGAGTATGCTGGTGGGGAGCCGTCCGAGCCGTTCACGCTGCGGGAAGTCGCCGACCGGCACCCGCGCCACCTCCCTGCCCGTCCGGTAGTCGACCACCGACACGGCGTCCAGGTTGGACAGCGTGACGAAGCAGTGGTTGCCGTCGACGCTCGTCAGAGACCAGTACGGCAACGCCCCCACCGGGTAGTGGACGTAGTGGTCGGCGGTGAGGCCCGGCCGCGAGACGATCGCGGTGTAGTCGTCGATCGTGCCGGCCATGCACAGCTTGTCCGCTCCCCCGTTGAGCGCCATGCCGTGGTGCGCGGAGTTCTGCGGGTACTCGTCCTCCTTGAGCCTGCGGCCCGCGTCGCTGAACGGCATCTCCACGGTCCTGGTGACGCGGCCGCTGACGAGGTCGAACTCCGCGAACCCGTTGAGGTAGGACAGCTGCAGGTAAAGGGTCTTCTCGTCGGGCGTGATCACCGACGGCCGCACGCCGTGCTCGAAGTCGTACGACCGCACCTGCTGCAGGGTCTGCGCGTCGACGACGGTGATCCGCTTGGCACCCTTGGCCCAGTTCATCCACTTCGGCAGTGCCGGGTTGCCGATGCTCATGTTGTAGATGCGCTGACCGTTCGGCGAGTACATGTTCTCGTGCGGATAGGCGCCGGTCGCGAACGAGCCGAGCACCCGGCCGTCGGCCACGTCGAGCACCTGGGCCTTCTCCGCGGTGATGGCCGAGATGACGTACTTGGTGCCGTCGGGCGACAACGTGGCGTGGTCGGCCTTGTAGCCGTCGAGTTGGGTGCGCCACTTCTGCTGCCGTGACGCGACGTCGAACGCCACGGCGTCACCGAGGTTGCCGCGCGATACGACGAGCGTGCGGCCGTCCGGCGTGAGGTGGGCGTCGTCGACGAACTTGTCCCCCACCTGGCCGCGGATCACCTCGTAGGCGGCGCGGCGGACCGGGTCCATCTCGTCGATGCGCTGCTGCTTGTCGGCGGCGACGTCCATCGTGCCGATGTTGGCGAAGGTGCGGCCGTCGAGGAACGTGACGGTGCCGGCCTGGGAGTTGCCGACGATCACGACGTCGCGCAGGGTGTCGGCCGCGCTCGCCGCGGGTGCGCTGGTGAGCCCCAGGCAGACGACAGCCAGCAGGAGACGTGCAGGGTTCATCGCCTCTGGTCCTTTCAGGTGTGTCGTTGGTACCTGACACCTGAAGGATTCTCACCTTTGGGTGATGATCGGGACCGCCATTCGCGCGATGCCGAGAATCAGTCAACACTGAAGTCATCAATGCCGCTGAGTCGAGACGATGTTTCGACAGGCGGCGCAGCGGCAACATCCAGCCAACGGATCTGCGGCTGACACGGAGGGACGCACGATGGGCAGGGATACGCCGTGGGGATTCCAGTTGATCAGGAGCCAGGCACTAGGGTGACCCGCCGTGGACGCCCTTCCCGATCCGACAGATGCCCTCTCCGCCGTACCTGTCGCGGGTTCCCGGCGCTCGACGCCGGTGGTGGGGCACCTCAAGTTCTTCTTCGGCCCCATGGACTGCGGCAAGTCGACGCTCGCCCTGCAGATCGACCACAACAACTCGCGGCAGGGCCGGCGAGGACTTCTGCTGGTGCGGCACGACAGGTCGGGGCGCCCGCAGATCTCCAGCCGCATCGGCATCACGCGCGAAGCCGCGGAGATCCGCGACGACGATCTCCGCCGGCTCGTGCGCGCGGAGTGGGCCGAGGGCCGGCGGGTGGACTACCTGATCGTGGACGAGGCGCAGTTCCTCTCCCCCGAGCAGGTGGAGCAGCTGTCGGAGCTCGCGGACGACGTCCAGGTCGACGTCTACTGCTTCGGGCTCGCCACCGACTTCCGCGGCGAGATGTTCCCGGGATCGCGGCGGCTGTTCGAACTGGCCGACGAGCTGAAGGCCATTCAGGTCGAGGTGCTGTGCTGGTGCGGCGTGCCGGGACGGTTCAACGCGCGAGTGCGGGCCGGTCGGGTGATCCGGGCCGGGGACACCGTGCTGGTCGCGGACACGGTTTCGGACACGGAACAGCACCGATCGGGTACAGAGAGCAACGGTGTAACCGATACCACGGAAACTACTGTCCGTTATCAAGTGCTCTGTCGGCGTCACTTCCGGCTGGGTGACCTAGGCCCTGACGTCGCACAAAGTGGTCAGCTCCGACTGGCCTAGCCGGTTACACACGGCCGCCGCTAGGCCATTAGAGTGACGCATGAGCACAGTAGCTTGATAACGCGTCACGATCCTGTGGCGATCGCATCCATTAGTAGGAAGCCTTCGTTGACGAGTGAACGACGTCACTGTGGGCGACCATGAGAGCGAACCGGAAACAAACGGAGCAATCCGGGCGTTGCACACGGTGAGCAAGAAGCCTGGGCCCCGGCCCTGAGCCGAGCGAAAGGACACCGCCATGGCCGACCGCGTTTTGCGTGGCAGCCGGCTCGGAGCAGTCAGCTACGAGACCGACCGCAACCACGATCTCGCTCCGCGCCGGGCAGCGCGGTACGCCTGTCCGAAGGGACACGACTTCGAGGTCCCCTTCTCCGACGACGCCGAACTGCCGCCGACCTGGGAATGCCGTCTCCACGGCACCGAGTCGAAGATCATCGATGGCGTCGAGCCGGAGGTGAAGAAGGTCAAGCCGCCGCGCACGCACTGGGACATGCTCCTGGAGCGCCGGTCGATCCCCGAGCTCGAGGAGCTGCTCGACGAGCGCCTCGAAGAGCTGCGCGGACGCCGCACCCGCACGGCCTGACCCATCACAGACGCTTCAAGCCGTCCCGGTCTCCCGCCGGGGCGGCTTTTTGCGTGTCAGGGCCCCTCACCGGCCGTAACGCCACGTCGCCGGCTCTCGAACCTCGGGTCATGACGTCGAGGCCGCCCGGGAACACCTGCGGCGCATCGGCGAGTACCGCGAAGCCAGCGCGTTGTTCCTGCAGGCGCGGAGCACGGCGCCGATCGCCGCCACGATCCTCGGCTGTCTTGTCGTGCTGAGCGTGCAGGAGAACGACCCGCAGCAGGCCGGCACGCTGGAGCCGGACGGCGAGGGCCAGGACCACGCCGCGCGGATCGCCGACAGCCTGCGCCGCGACCAGGCCGCGCTCGACGACGTGCCGCATCGCACCAGCCAGAGTCCGCCGCTGACCCCGCACCACGAGTGATGGTTCGTGCGGGGTCAGGTCTCCTGCCGCGCCGGCTTGCCGCGCACCAGTTCCCTGCCCCACCACAGGCCGATGGCCGCGAGCACGGCCCAGACCGACAGCGCCACGATCGACCGAGGTGACCCCAGGTCGCTCAGGGCGTCACCGAGCACCGCGGCCAGCACGGTCGACGGCACCAGGCCCAGCGCCGTGCCGAGCGCGAAGTCCCGTGCGCGCACGGACGTGACGCCCGCGCCGTAGTTGGCCAGCGTGAACGGCAGGACCGGCAGCAGCCTGACCACGAGCGTCGCCTCGACACCCCGGCGCGCGAACACCTCCTCCAAGGTGTGCAGCCGCTTCCCCAGCCATCCCTTGACCGCGTTCCTGCCGAGCCCGCGGGCGATGCCGAACGCGATCATCGCGCCCGCGGTGAACCCGGCGATCGCGAGCACACTCCCCCACACCACGCCGAACAGCAGCCCGGCCGCCGTGGCGAGCACGGGTTTCGGGAAGAACACCGCCGTGCCGAGCGCGCAGACGGCGACGAAGACCACCGGCGCCGCGTTCCCCGCGTCGTCCACGAGCTCACGCAGCCTCGCACCGTCGGGGATCTCGGCGAGATGGGCCAGCACGGCCAGCGCGGCGACGAGCAGGACGAGGAAGATGAGGCCCGCACGTCGCATCCGTCCAACGTACCCGGCAAGCTGGAGCGCATGACCGTCGCGCTGCCCTCTGGTGAGACCATCCCCGCGCTCGGCATGGGCACGTGGATGATGGCCGAGAAGCCGTCCAGGCGCGCCGACGAGATCGCCGCGTTGCGTGCGGGCCTCGATCTCGGGCTGACGCTGGTCGACACCGCCGAGATGTACGGGAACGGGGAGTCAGAGGCACTCGTCGGCGAGGCCGTGCGGGGCCGCCGCGACGAGGTGTTCCTGGTGTCGAAGGTGCTGCCGTCCAACGCCTCCGCCAAGGGCACCGTGCGCGCGTGCGAGGACAGCCTGCGCCGCCTGGGCACCGACCGCCTCGACCTGTACCTGCTGCACTGGCGCGGCAGCGTGCCGCTCGCCAGGACCGTCGAGGCCTTCGCCGGGCTGGTCGCGGCGGGCAAGATCCGGTACTGGGGCGTCAGCAACTTCGACCTGGCCGACATGCGCGAGCTGACGGCGCTGCCGGGCTTCTGCCAGACCAACCAGATCCTCTACAACCTCTCGCGGCGCGGCCCCGAGCACGACCTGCTGCCGTGGCACGCCTCCGCCGGGATGCCGATCATGGCCTACTCCCCTGTCGAACAGGGCAGGTTGCTGAGCTCGCCGGTGCTGGCGGAGGTCGCGCGCCGCCACGACGCCACGCCCGCTCAGGTGGCCCTGGCGTGGGTGCTGCGGCTGCCGCACGTGAACGCGATCCCCAAGGCGGGCACGGCCGAACACGTCCGGGAGAACGCCGCGGCACTGTCGTTGCGACTGTCCTCAGAGGACTTGGCCGACCTGGACAGGGCCTTTCCCCCTCCGGACGGTCCCGAACCGCTCGCGATGCTCTAGATTTCGGCGGATGAGCTGGACTGGCATCGAGAGCTGGGCCCGCGAGAAGGCGCCGAAGCTGTACGCCGCCCTGCTGCCGCCCGCGTCGGAGGCGGACATCGCCGCAGCGGAAGAGACTCTCGGGTTTCCGCTGCCCGCCGATCTCGTCACGTGGTGGCGCCAGTTCGGCGGCATCGCGGAGACCTACACCCACTGGCCGATCGTCCCGCCGCACTGGCAGCCGCACGGGCTTGACGACGCGCTCCGGCTGCGGACGCAGATGATCGAGGCCATCAGCGGGATCGCCTTCGCCACGCCGGACGAGGAGAAGGACTTCGAGGCGACGGCGCTGCGGGCGTCGGCAGGGACGCCGTGCGTGGACCTGTGGCTGCCCGCGTGGCTGCCGGTGGCCGGGGACGGCGCCGGGTACGAGCTGTTCGTGGATCTGCGTGCCGGTGCGCGGCACGGCTGCGTGATGGAGTGGGGCAAGTACAGCGGCGCGGACGGCGAACCCGTGTGGCCCAACGTGACCGCGATGCTCGACGAGACCCTGCGCGCGCTCGGCGGCTCGCGTGAAGAACATCGCCTGGTGTTCGAGCACAACTACTTCTTCTGGGAGTGAGACGTCCGTCCCACTCTCACCGCGGCCTCACCGGCTGTTCGATAACGTGAGCCGGTCTTGCCGGCCGGACACGAGGAAGCGAGGTGAGCGACACATGCCAGGCGACAGCAGCCCGCGCGGGTCTTCTCACCTCGTGCACGCTTGAGTTCTGGCGTGTGACGCACACCCCTGACCAAGGGGAGTCACACGATGCACGTCTTCGACATGACGCTGCGCATTGCCGAGAGCATGGGCCTCGGCGCGTTGATCGGTTTCGAGCGGCAGTACCGCTCGCGCATGGCGGGCCTGCGCACCAACGCCCTCGTGGCGGTGGGGGCCGCGCTGTTCGTGCTGCTGTCCGCACAGGGTTTCGACGGCCAGGGCGACCCCACGCGGGTCGCCGCACAGGTCGTGTCCGGCATCGGGTTCCTGGGCGCGGGCGTGATCCTTCGCGACGGGTTGTCGGTGCGCGGGCTGAACACCGCGGCCACGCTGTGGTGCGCGGCCGCGGTGGGCTCACTGGCGGGTGCCGGGCTGCACGTCGTGGCGGCGGCCGGCACCGTCGCGATCATCGCGGTCAACGTCGGCCTGCGGGAGCTCGGCCGCGCCGTGGACCGAAAGGACGACGAGGCCTAGCGGGGCTGGTAGGTGAGGCAGTTCGCGTGGTGGCCGCCCTGGCCGGGGCCGACGCGCACGCTCTGCGCCGTGCACTCGAGCGAGGAGTTGTGCACGCAGTCCGTGCGAGAGCAGGCACCCACCTGCGCCACGACCTTCTCCAGACCGCCCTTGGTGCTCAGCGGGATGAAGGTGCCGCAGTCCGCCTGGCCGTTGTCGCCGCGCACGGTGATCGCGAAGGCGTGACAGCCGTCGTGGTTGTACGAGCAGTCGCTCACGGTGCAATCGTGGACGGCGGGCATCGCCGGGTTCTCGAGAGTGGTCATGTCCGCTCCTGCCGTGGTGGGAAAGGTTCGGTGAATCGGACGATGCCACCACGGCAGAAGGCCCGCAATTCGAAATGAATTAGGCGAGCCTAGCCTTTCGTGAATCCGGAAATGTCATTTCTGGCCGTCGCGTGCGTCCACGCCGCACAGCGACGGTTCCGGTGTGGGGGCGATCATCAACAGCGCCTCCGCGCATCGGGGAGCTACTGTGTCGGCGGCAATGATCCACTGTGCGAGACACGAGGTGTTGCGTGGCGACGATCACGACAGGCGACGGGCAGCTGGTGTCCTATGTGGACCACGGCGGTGACGGTCCCGCGGTCGTGTTGCTGCACAGCTTTCTGATGGACGTCACGATGTGGGCGCCGCAGGTCGAGGCGTTCGGGCGGGACTACCGGCTGATCGCGATCGACGAGCGCGGCCACGGTGCGACGCCGGCGACCGGGCCGTTCGACTACTGGGACGTGGCCGGGGACGCGCTCGCGGTGCTCGACGCGCTGGGTATCGGCGACGCGGCTGTCGTCGGGACGAGCCAGGGCGGGTTCATCGCGATCAGAATGGCGTTGCTGGCACCGGAACGGATCACCGCGCTGGCGGTGCTGGGCACGTCCGGTGAACCGGAGGACGAGCAGATCGCCGCCGCGTACGACCAGCTCACCGAGGTGTGGATCGCACAGGGACCGGACACGGTGGTCGAGGCGACGGCCAAGATCTGCCTGGGCGACCACGACCCTTCGGAGTGGACGCCGAAGTGGAGCGCCGTCGAGCCCGACCGGCTGCGGTTGATCTCGAACGCCCTGGTCAGCCGCGACGGCATTCTGGACCGCGCCGGGGAGATCACCGCGCCCGTGCTCGTGCTGCACGGCACGGCCGATCTCGCCTATCCCGTCGCGAAGGCCGAGGCGCTCGCCGCCGCGCTGCCCAAGGCCGAGCCGCTCGTCACGATCGAGGGTGGCGCGCACTTCCTGAGCCTCACCCACGCCGCCGACGTGAACCCGCACCTGGAGCGGTTCCTCAGCGCACACCTCTGACGGCCCACGCCCTGGCCGTGAGCTCGATGGGGCCCTGCTGAGGGAGACGGGAGCGGAGCAGTTCGCGGATCTCCGCGCGCTGCTCCGCGGGCAGGGTCGCGGCGTAGGCGGGTGCCGCGCCGGTGCCGCCCTCGAACGGTTCCCAGAAGTCGGCGAAGTCGCGGAACACGGTGGGCACCACGATGCCGGTCACCTCGACGTCCTTCAGCCCGGCGCCGGTCCAGAACGCGCGCAACGGGTCGGGGTCGCTCACGGCGGCGAAGCGCAGGCCCTCGTCCTGGGACTCGGCGGCGGGGTCCACGTCCTTCGCGGCGTCCCAGAACAGGCGCATCATCTGCATGCCGCTGCGGTAGTCCCACAGGTACGACCCCACGTACGGGGCCACCCGCGCGAACTCCGCCACGGCACGGGCGACGTCGGGCACGAAGGTGAGCACGAGCCCGCTCACCACCACGTCGGCGGTGCGGTCGCCCAGGTCGACCGCGGTGCCGACCTCGAACTCCGCGCCCGGCACGCGTTGCCTGGCGAGGTCCAGGAACGCCGCGGACGGGTCGACGCCGACGACCGCGGCCGGGTGCGCCTCGGCCAGCACGGTCTCGGTCAGCGCGCCGGTGCCGCAGCCGACGTCGAGCCACGTCCGGCCGGGCGGAACGTCCAGCCAGCGCAGGAACTCCGCCGCGACCGGCCGGCTCCACCTGCCCACGTAGCGTTCGTACGCGTCACCACCGTCCCACATGGGCTGAAAGCTAGCGCAGCGGACGGAAACCCGCCCGGACCTCCGCGGAGAAGAGCCGCGGCTGTTCCCACGCCGCGAAGTGCCCGCCCGCCTCGGCCCGGTTGTAGTGGATCAGGTTCGGATACACCCTCTGCGCCCAGCTGCGTGGCGCCTGGTAGACCTCCTCGGGGAACACGCTGACCGCGGCCGGCAGCGTGACGCCCTTGGCGGCGATCACCGAGTACTTGCTCTCCCAGTACAGGCGGGCCGAGGAGATCGCGGTGCCGGTCAGCCAGTACAGCGAGATGTTCTCGACGACGTCCTGGCGGGTCAGGCCCTCTCTCCCGCCGTCGAACGCCCTGGCGATCAGCGCGAGGCCGGCCGGGTTGTGGTCGATCATGAACGACGCCAGCCCGACCGGGGAGTCCGCGAACGCGCTCAGCGTCTGCGGGCGCAGGCCCATCATCCGCGCGTAGGCCTGTCCCATGCTGTACCGGAAGAGCACGTCCTGCCACGCCTTGAGGCTCGTCTCCCCGCGGGCCGGGAGGCTGTGGGCCACCGGCGCGGGCGCCGTTGTCGACGTCGACGGGGACTGTGCCAGGCAGGTTCGTGTGCACGCCGAGCAACCCGGCGGGCCTCTGCAGCGCCATCAGGTCCACGATCAACGCGTCCCGGTCGCCGCCCTGCGCGACGTACCGGTCGTAGCCGAGGCGGTTCATCGGCTCGATCCACGTGCGGGCGATGCGGTCCGGGCCCCAGCCGGTCGCCGTGGCCTTGCCGGAGAAGCCCTAGCCGGGCATGGACGGGATCACGAGGTGGAAGGCGTCCTCCGCCGTGCCGCCGCGCGCGGTCGGGTCGGTGAGCGGGCCGATGATCTTCAGCTGTTCGATGACCGAGCCGGGCCAGCCGTGCGAGACGAGCAGCGGCAGCGCGTTGTCGTGCTTGGAGCGGACGTGGACGAAGTGGATGTCCAGTCCGTCGATCTCGGTCATGAACTGCGGCAGCGCGTTGAGCCTGGCCTCGGTGGCGCGCCAGTCGTAGTCGTCCGCCCAGTAGCGGGCGAGGGCCCTTGAAGGTCCTCTGCGGCACGCCCTGGGAGTGGTCCGAGACGACCTCCTCGTCCGGCCAGCGGGTCGCGAGGACGCGGCGGCGCATCTCGGCCACGTCCCGCTCGGGGATGCGCACCCGGAACGGCCGGATGTCTCCGCTCGCCTGTGCCGGGCTCGTTCTGAGCAGCCCGTACGCGAGCGCTGCGGCGGAGGCGGACAGGAAGCTGCGACGGGAGGGCTCGTTGGACACGGTTCCCGACCGCAGGGACGCGACTCTGACCGTCGCGAGCGTCGTGCGACGGCGGCGGGTACGTCATCCGGGAATAACCGGGGTACAGTCCGGTTAAAGATGATGACACGTCAACTAGCCAGGTGGGGTGTGCTGTGCGGATCGCTGTTCTCGGTGCGCGCCACGTCGGTCCCGTCCTCGCGCGCCTCGCTCTCGCGGCGGGCTACCCGGTTGCCGTCGCGGGCTCGGGTGATCCGGCGCGGATCGCGATGATCACCGAGTTCCTGGCGCCGGGTGCCGTCGCGCTGGCGGCCGCCGACGCCGTCGCCGACGCGGACCTGGTGGTGCTGGCGATCCCGTGGCACCGGTTCGGGACGCTCGAACCGGGGATGTTCGCGGGCAAGGTCGTCATCGACGCGATGAACCACTGGCCGCCCGCTGCCGAGCCGTTGGGCACGAGCGAGGAGGTGGCCGCGCGGCTCGTCGGCGCGCACGTCGTCAAAACCCTCAACCACGTCGCCTACCAGGACATGGAACCGCCGGACGGCCGCGCCATCGGCCTGGCCGGTGACTCACCCGCGGCGCTGGACGTCGTGTCGGAGTTCCTGTCCCGCATCGGTTTCGAACCCGTGCCGGTGGGCCCGCTGACCGCAGGCCGCCTGCTGGAACCCGGCGGCCCGGTGTTCGGCGTCGACGCCGGTCGCCCCGATTTCGAGAAGCTCACCAAGGAGATGTCATGACCACCACGTTCGGGCTCGACACGTTCGGCGACGTCACCCACGACGCCGAGGGCAGGCCGCTGACGCACGCCCAGACCATCCGCAACCTCGTCGAGCAGGGTGTGCTCGCCGACCAGGTGGGCCTCGACTTCTTCGGCATCGGCGAGCACCACACGCCGGACATGCCGCTGTCGGCGGCCGACGTGGTGCTGGCCGCGATCGCCGCCAGGACGTCGCGCATTCACCTGGGTTCCGCCGTGACGGTGCTCAGCTCGGACGACCCGGTGCGCGTGTTCCAGCGCTTCTCGACGCTGAACGCGGTGTCGGACGGCCGCGCGGAGATCATCCTGGGCCGCGGGTCCAGTGTGGACTCGTTCCCGCTGTTCGGCTACGACCTCGCCGACTACGAGGACCTGTTCGAGGAGAAGACGCATCTCTTCGCGGAGATCCTCAAGGGCGGCCCGGTGACGTGGCAGGGCAAGACCCGCGCGTCGCTGCACGAGCAGGACGTCGTCCCGTTCACCGAGCCGTTCCCGACGTGGATCGGCGTGGGTGGCAGCCCGCAGTCCGTGGTGCGCGCGGCGTCATACGGCTTCTCGCTGATGCTCGCGATCATCGGCGGCCACCCCAGCCGCTTCGCCCCGTTCTCCGAGCTGTACCTGCACGCGCTGGAAAAGTTCGGCCACGCGCCGCTGCCGATCGGCATCCACTCCCCCGGCCACGTCGCGCCGACCGACGAACAGGCTCAGGAGGAGTTCTGGCCGCACTACCTCGACGTGATCAGCCGGCTCGGCAGGACGCGCGGGTTCGCCACGCCGACCCCCGCGTCGTACGCGCACGAGGTGGGGCCGCACGGCGCGCTGTTCGTGGGGTCGCCGGAGACGGTCGCGGAGAAGATGGCCAGGACGATGAAGGCGTTGCGCGCCAGCCGGTTCGATCTGAAGTACGGGATCGGCGGGTTGTCGCACGAGTCGTTGACGCGGACGATCGAGCTGTACGGGACCGAGGTCGTGCCGCGGGTGCGGGAGCTGCTCGGCTGATCAGCTGCTGCAGCTCCACGCGGCGGATCACCTCGGCGGATCACCTCGGCCGGAACCGGTGGCGCGCCGTTTTCTCGTCCAGTTCGGAGACGAACCACGACTGCTCACCCGGCAGGCGGGTGAGCACGTCGGACGGCTCCCAGCCCTGGTCGCTCGCGGACTCCTCGGTGGTGCCGGTGAGCCGGAGCAGTGCGACGGGTCCCCTGCCCCGGCAGCGGACCTCCAGGTAGCGGTGGTGGCCGGCGGCGAGCCTGTCCGTGACCACAGTCAGGTCCGCCTCACCGAGCGGCAGCAACGTGCGTTCACTCGCCGGCCGCGCCGTCGGCAACCACTCCCCCGGCCGCAGGAAGGTCTCCCACTTCTGCGGCCACGACCGCACCGTGGAGCGGATCACCGAGTAGGCGTTGCGCACGTCCACTGCGTCCTCGACGTTGTGAAAGAGCGCGAAGTACAGGTGGTCGCCGACCGGCTCGGCCCGCCGCTTCGCGTTCCTGAGGTGAATCAGCGCCGTCAGCTGCGCCGCCTCGTGATCGTGCAGCCGCACGGCGAACTCGTGGTCTGAGGCCGGCTCCGGCACGACCGCGCAGGCAGAGTCGAGGTCCAGCACGTCGGTCTGTTCGCGGAAGACCGCGTAGCCGCCGGTCAAACCCGCCTCGTCGCGCCACCGCTGCTCGATCCGCGCCATGATCTCGGTGGCCACGACCGGTTCCGTGTCCTCCGCGCGCCACGTCGGTTCGCCCGGCAGGCGGTCGAGCAGATCCGTCTCCTCCAGCCCTCGGTACGCGTACCGCGAGATCTGCTGCGGCCGCGCCCGCGACTCCGGATTCTTCGCGGTCAGGACCACGGCGAACGGCGTACCGTCGGCGGAGATGACGTGATGGCGCCAACGAGCCGCCACGCTCGCGTCGATGCTGTGCTTGAGCCGGACCGCCTCGGCTTCACTGATCTCGAGGTGGTCGTCGGTCCAGTCTCTGCCGCTCTTGAGCCGGTACAGCTTGTCGGTGTGCACCCACGTGTTGTGACCGACGTACTCTTCCTCGCGGTGGCCCGCCGGCCGCCGCACGAGCATCGCGGCCTGGCCCAACGCTTTGCTGTCGCCCTTGAAGACCGCGTAGTACCTGTGGTCGGCCAGTTCCCGCTCGAAATCCACGAGATCGCCCCCCAGCTGATCCGTTGGACCGAGTCCAGCTCCGCCTCACTTCTTCGAGGACGCGATCTCGCACTCCTTGACGTGCTCCAGGCCGAGCGAGATCGACGCCGCGTCGTTGTTCGGACCGCCGAACGCGTAGCCGACCTGGTTGCCGCCCGGCTCGTTGTGCACCTCGACGTAGCGGACACCCTTGCCGCGCAGGCACTGCACGACGCGATTGGCGAAGTCGACGGCCTCCGGGTTGTTCACGTCCTTCTCCCACGGTGGCAGCGGGAACTTCGGCTCGCACACCTTCAGCGCCTTGTCGACCTCCTCCTTGGAGGGCTGCGGCCGGCCGCTGCCCACCGGGGAACGGCCCTTCTCGTCCACGCCGTGCTCCTTCATGCACTGCACGTACGGCGCGCTCAGAGCCTCGTAGTCCTCCGGGGTCATGTCGAGGCGTTCGCGTGGGCGTTGCTCCTGGGTTGCCGAGGTCGGTGCCGCGCTGCTGCCCGGCGTCGAGATGGACGCAACCTGCGGTTGGGCCGGCTGGGATCCGCAGGCGGTCACGGTCAGCAAGAGCAGGGCCAGGGAGGCCTTCTTCATCGGGGATTTCCTTTCGTCACGCGGAGAGCGCCCGGGTCGGGGTGAGCCTCGCGGCGCGGATGGAGGGGTAGAGGCCGGCGGTGGCGCCCACGACGAACGCGGCGAGCACGCCGGAAACCAGGACGGGCAACGGAATCACCAGCGGCCAGCGGTGCAGGGCGGAGTACCCGGCGACACCGGCCGCGCCGAGCACGGTGCCCGCGAGACCTCCCAGCCCGGAGAGCAGGACCGCCTCGGTGAGGAACTGGGCGCGGATGTGGCCGCGGGTGGCGCCGAGCGCTCGTCTGAGGCCGATCTCGCTGCGGCGTTCGAGGACGGAGATCACCATCGTGTTGGCCACGCCGACGCCGCCGACCAGCAACGCGACGCCCGCGAGGCCGAGGAACAGCGCGCTGTAGGAGTTCTGGGTGGCGCGTTTGGCGGCCAGGGCGTCGGACGGGCGGCTCACCTGCACCAGGGCGGGGATCTCGCCGTGGAGCGTGGCGGGCAGGACGGCGCGGACGTCCTCGATGGACTCCTCGTGGGCCTTCACGTACACGACGGTCGGGTGGCCGTCGAAGCCGAGCGAGGTCCGGGCGGCCTCCCAGCCGACGAGGACGGAGCGTTCGATGTCCGGGGCGAGCGGCATCGGGTCGAGCACGCCGACGACGGTGAACCAGCGGTCCCCCACGAACACCGCGGGCTGCTCACCGACGTCCTGGATGCCGAGCCTGGCCGCGGCGACGTGACCGAGCACCACCGACGGGAAGTCCGGGCGCGGCAGGAACTCACCGCTCTGGACGCGGCCGTTGACGGTTTCCAGCAAGTTCGGGGTGGTGGCCAGGACGGTGATGTCCGAGCTGTGGCCGGGGTCGAGCAGGTCGTTGCGGCGGACCCGGACGTGCGTGTTCGCGACCGCCGCGGCGGCGGTCACCGGGGCGATGCGGCGGACCATCGCGACGGAGGCTTCGGGGAGGAGCACCGGGTCTTCCTGGCGCGGGGCGGGTTGGGCGCGCAGGAGGTTCGTGCCCAGCGCGGTCAGTTCGTCGAGCAGTGCCTGCTGGCTGGAGGCGGGGATGCCGGTGACCACGACGACGGTGGCGATGCCCAGTGCGATGCCCAGGGCGGACAGGGCGGCCCGCAGCCTGCGGGTGCGGATGCCCAGGGAGCCCAGGGAGAGGAGGTCGGCGGGTGAGAGGCGGGTCATCGCTCGCTCCCGGTGGTGAGGCGCGGGAACCGGATGGTTGCGGGGTCGGCGGAGGTTCGGGCGGCGCGCGGGCCTGCACCGTGGGCGCCACCCGTGTCGGCGGAGGTCCCGGCGGCTCGCACACCGGCACCATGGGCGCCACCCGTGTCGGCGGAGGTCCCGGCGGCTCGCACACCGGCACCGTGGGCGCCACCCGTGTCGGCGGAGGTCCGGGTGGCACGTGGCTCGACCTGCCCGGCGCCACCCGTGTCGGCGACCGCACCCGTGTCCGCGACGATCCGCCCATCCCGCAGTTCCACGCGACGTGGCAACGAAGCGGCGATGTCCCGATCGTGCGTGATCAGCGCGATCGTCGTCCCCTGCCCGTTCAACTCCTTCAGCAGCTCCAGCACGGCCTGGCCGTTGGCGGTGTCGAGGGCACCGGTCGGTTCGTCGGCCAGCACCAGGGCCGGTTGGTTCACCACGGCGCGGGCGATGGCGACGCGCTGCCGCTCCCCTCCCGAGAGCTGGTGCGGCCGGTGGTCGGTGCGGTGGCCGAGCCCGACCCGTTCCAACGCCTCCACGGCCAGCGCGCGACGGTCCTTGCGCCGCACTCCGGCGTAGAGCAGCCCGGTGGCGACGTTCTCCACGGCGGTCAACGCGTCGGACAGGTGGAACTGCTGGAACACGAAACCCAGGCGGCTCCCCCGCAGCGCGGACAGGCGGCGGTCCGACAGCGACGAGACGTCCTGGCCGTCGATCTCCACCGTGCCCGACGACGGCAGGTCCAGGGTGCCGACCAGGTGCAGCAGGGTGGACTTGCCGGAACCGGACGGGCCGACGATCGCGACCAGCTCCCCCGCGCCGATTCGCAGGGAGACGTCGGAGAGGGCGGTGACGCCGCCGGGGTAGTGCTTGCTCACCGAGCGCAGCGCGAGCACCGGGGTCATTGGGCGGTCACCACTTCGAGGCCGTCGGTGATGCCGTCGCCGGAGATCTCCACCTTGTCCTGCGAGTACAGGCCGGTCTGCACGGCCTTCAGGGCACCGCCCGGCAGCTGCACCGCGTAGCCGCCCTCCTTCAACGCGACGAGTGCGGTCAGCGGCACGGTCAGCACGCCCGTCCGGCTCTCGGTCGTGATCTTCAGGCGGACGGGTGCGGTGTCGAGGTCGGCGACGTCGGCCGGGTTGTCCGGGGTGACCAGGACGTCGACCTTCTGGCCGCCGTTGTTCTCCTGGGCGGGTGCGGTGGTGACCGAGGTGACCTTGCCGGGGATCTCGCGGGAGTCCGGGCGCACGATGACCACCGGCATGTCGGCCTTGACCGCGCCCGCCTCTGACACGGGCACCTGCATGGTGACCAGGCGCGTGGTCGGCGTGAGCTCGAACAGTTCCTCGGTCGCCGGGGCGCCTGGCTGGGCCTTCACCGTCGCCACGCGCATCGGGCGGTCGAGCACGAGGACGCGGCCGGGTTGCAGCACGCCGGTCTGCTCGACGCCGAGGCTTCTCTGCCACTTCTTCAGCGCGTCGACGACCCTCGGGGTGAGCTCGGCCTTCGTGGCGTCGCGCGGGCGGGTGCCGACCTGGTGGCCCAGCGCGGCGAGGTTGTCCATCAGGACGGCGACGTCGGAGCCTTTGACGCCGGGTGTGTCCAGGGCGCGGAACAGCGGGGTGGCACCGAAGAACACGACCACCGGCTGGTCGTCCACCCGGTAGAGCTCCTTGCCCAGCTCGGTGACCTGCCCCGCGGCCGGCAGCTTCGTGACGGTGCCGGCGCTCCCCTTGACCGGCCTGGCCGCACCGAAGCCGAGGTTTGCCTGCAGCGTGCGGGTGTTCGTCAGGTCGCCCTTCTGCACGGTCGTGGTCTTGACCGCCGGTGGTGGCGCCGCGGCGGGCTCGTCGGGTCTGCCGCGCACCACCACCAGCAGCACGGCGGTGGTGACGACCACGACGAGCACCGCGGCCGCGATGACTGTCTTGCGCATGCCGTGGATCTTGATCAGCACTTGTGAGGATCCTGTGACGAACCGGTGACCGCCCCGAGGGCGTCCGTATCCTCGGCCCGTGAGCGCTCTCATCCTGGTCGCGGAGGACGACGAGAACCAGGCCGAGCTCGTTCGACGCTACCTGGAGCAGGATCACCACCGCGTTGTCGTCGTCCACGACGGACGCGACGCGCTCGACGTGGTCCGCGACCAGCGGCCCGAACTCGTCGTGCTCGACCTGATGCTGCCGGGGCTGGGCGGCCTGGACGTGTGCCGTGCCTTGCGGGCGGACTCGGACGTGCTGGTGCTGATGCTGACCGCGCGGTCCACTGAGGACGATCTGCTGCACGGGCTCGGGATCGGCGCGGACGACTACATGACCAAGCCGTTCAGCCCGCGTGAGCTGGTGGCGCGGGTGCGGACGTTGTTGCGGCGCCGTCCGGCCACGCGGGCCGCGCCGTTGCTGCGGGTCGGGCCGATCGTGGTCGACCCTGTGCGGCACGAGGTGACGGTGCGCGGATCGCTGGTCGAGTGCACGCCCGGCGAGTTCGGTCTGCTCGCGGTGCTGGCGTCGGAGGTGAACCGGGTGTTCACGCGCGAACAGCTGCTGGACCGCATGCACGGCGACAGCTACCTGACCACGCGCACCATCGACACGCACGTGAAGAACCTCCGCCGCAAGATCGAAACGGACTCCCGCACGCCCGAGCACCTGGTCACCGTGTACGGCATCGGCTACAAGCTCACCGCCGGGCGCGCCGATGCGCCGTAGCGTCTTCACCCGGCTGCTCGTGGTCGTGGTGCTGATCGCGGTGTGCTCGATCGCCGCGACCGCCTGGCTCGCGACCCAGCTCACCAGGGCGTCCATCGCCCGCGAGCAGGGCAGGGAGCTGGCCTCGGACAACAGGATCTACGCGACGCTGCTCGCCTACGCCACCGGCCACCGCGACTGGTCCGAAGTGGACGGCTACCTCGACTCGCTGGTCGACGAGAACCCGCACCGCCGCATCGCGCTCGTCACCAAGGACGGCAGGAAGGTCGCCGACAGGGGCGGTGACGGCGGCCAGCTGCCCGCGACGGCCGCGGCGGTGGTGGACGCGCTCGCGGTCGACCCGGTGCTGGTGCCGGACGCGCCGGCGGACCGGATCGACAAGCGGGTGCTGGGGCCGTTCCGCACGCCGATCGACTTCCGCGACCGCGAGGACCGGACCGGGTCGTTGTACTGCCTGCGGCTCGTCAAGAAGGAGCAGGCGCGGCTGGACTGCCGTGAGCACCAGCTGCCGTTCGACACCGCCGCCGACTTCCACGCCCTGCTCGACCTGGAGGACCTGGTCAACGCGTGCCTGGCGCGCAAGTCGCTGCCGTCGGTGGACCTCGACCCCGACTACACCCCGGCGCAGAAGCAGGCCACGCCACCCCCGGACGAGCCGGCGGTCGCGGCGTGCGTTGCCGCGTCGCGCAAGGAGCAGCTCGCGCCGTACGTGGCGTCGCCCGTGCTGCTGTACCTGACGAACCCGTCCGGTACGCCGACGACCGCGATCTCGTTGTCGGGCAACGGCTGGCAGATCGTGGGTGCCGCAGCCGCGGTGCTGCTGGTCGCGGTCGGGGTGGCGGCGTTCGCGGGCGCCCGCATCACGCGGCCGTTGCGGGCGTTGACCGCCGCCGCGCAGCACCTGTCGGGTGGCAGCGACATCCCGCCGGTGCCGGAGCGCGGGCAGGACGAGATCGCGGGCCTGACCAGGGCGTTCAACACGATGGTCGCGAACAGGGCGCAGCTGGAGCAGGCGCGCAAGGCGATGGTCAGCGATGTGGCGCACGAGCTGCGCACGCCGTTGAGCAACATCCGCGGGTGGCTGGAGGCGGCCGAGGACGGGGTGAGCGACCTCGACCCGGCGCTGGTCACGTTGCTGCTGAAGGAAGCGCTGGTGCTCCAGCACGTGGTGGACGACCTGCAGGATCTCGCGATCGCCGACGCCGGGTCGTTGCGGCTGACCGTGGCGCCGGTGCCGGTGCGGGCCGCGCTGGAGCAGGTCAGGGCGGCGCACGAGGTACGGGCCGCGCAGGCCGGGGTCGCGCTGTCAGTGTCGGCCGAGGAGCTCACGGTCGACGCGGACGCGTTGCGGTTGCGGCAGATTCTCGACAACCTCGTGGCGAACGCTCTCCGTTACGTGCCGTCCGGTGGCTCGGTGTCGGTCAGCGCGGCACGCGACCACGACGACGTGGTGATCGCGGTCGCGGACACGGGGGCCGGGATCTCCGCCGAGGACCTGCCGCACGTGTTCGACCGGTTCTGGCGCGCGGACAAGTCGCGAGCCCGCAGCACCGGCGGCAGCGGGCTGGGGCTCGCGATCGTGCGGAAACTGACCGAGGCGCACGGCGGTACCGCCGGCGTGACCAGCACGCCGGGGCAGGGCACCACGTTCACCGTGCGCCTCCCGATCAGGGCAGGGGCAGGCGCCGCAGAGCCGGTTTGAGCACCTTGCCCGAACCGGTGCGCGGCAGTTCGGCCACGACGTCGACGTGGACCGGGATCTTGTACTTCGCCAGGCGGAGCAGCAGGAACTCGCGCAGTCCCGCCGGGTCGAGGGAACCGCCGGAGCGCGGGCGGACGAAGGCGCGGCCGACCTCGCCCCACCGCGGGTCCGGCACCCCGACGACGGCGACCTCGGCGACGTCGGGGTGGTCGGAGATCGCGTTCTCCACCTCAGCCGGGTACACGTTCTCCCCGCCCGAGATGTACATGTCCTTGACCCGGTCGACGACGTGGAGGTAGCCCTCGTCGTCGAGCCGCCCGACGTCGCCGGTGCGGAACCAGCCGTCGCCGGTGAACGCGTTCGCCGTGGCGACCGGGTCGTTCCAGTAGCCGGGCGTGACGTTCGGGCCCTGGACCTCGATCTCCCCGGAGCCCGCAAGCCGCACGTCACCGAGGAACACCGGCACACCCGCCGAACCTGCCTTGCGCACGCTGTCGCCCGCCTCCAGGAACGTGGCTCCCGGCGCGGACTCGGTGAGGCCGTAGCCCTGGCAGAACACCAGGCCACGGTCCTGGTACATGCGGATGACCGCGTCCGGCACCGCGGATCCGCCACACAGCAGCACCCGCAACGAGCTGAGATCCGCGGTGCGCCACCGCGGGGAGGCCGCGAGGTCGGCGTACATCGTGGACACGCCGAACATCCACGTCACCCGTTCCCGCTCGATCAGCTCCAGGCAGGCGGTGACGTCCCACCGTGAGGTGATCACGCTGCGGCCGCCCTTGACGAACGTGGGCAGCAGCGTCTGGGTCAGCGCCGCCACGTGGAACAGCGGCGCGGACACCAGCGCGACCTCGTCGGCGGCGATGTCGACGCCGACCATCAGGTTGAACGTGTTCCACAGCAGGTTGGCGTGGCTGAGCACGGCACCCTTGGGCCTGCCGGTGGTGCCGGAGGTGTAGAGGATCAGCGCGCTGTCCTCGATGGCCACCGGCACGTCCAGCGGATCCTCCGCGCCACCGGCGAGCCAGTCCTCGTAGTCGTCGAGCGAGACCGTCGAGGGATGGTCGGACCGGAAGCGCGGCGCGTGGACCAGCACGCGGGCACCGCAGTCCGCGAGCTGGTAGTCGATCTCCGCGGCGGTGAGCCGGAAGTTCAGCGGGACGAAGATCGCGCCGAGCAGGTGCGTGGCGAACATCGTCTCCGCGAACGACGGGTGGTTCGGGCCCAGGTAGGCGACCCGGTCACCGTGCCGCACCCCGAGCTCTTCGAGGCGCCGCGCGAGTTTCGTGGTGCGCCGGTCCACCTCCTCGTACGTGGTCGAGACGCCGTCGAACGTGAACGCCTCACGCCGGGGCGCCATCCGGGCCCGGCGCGCCGGCCAGCTCCCCAGTCCCGCGTTGCGCACTCAGATCTCCTGTCAGGCTGCTGCGGCTGGTCTCCCGCAGTGCGAGCGTGCACAGCACGGTCAGCACGCAGAACGCCGCGAGGATGAACGAGATGGCGGTCGTGCCGGCCGAGACCTGCACCTGCGCGAACAGCAGCGGTGCGAGGCCCGCGCCGAGCCCGGCGAGCTGGTAGCCCAGCGACGCTCCCGTGTAGCGGCTGCCGGTGGAGAACAGCTCGCTGTACAGCGCCGCCAGCGGGCCGTACATCATCGGGTGCAGCACGGCCTGGCCGACGACCAACGCGAGCACGATGAGCCCGTTGTCCACCAACGGGAACAGCGCGAACCCGAACGCCGCCATCAGCACCGCACCGGCCAGCACCACCGGCCGCCTGCCGACCTTGTCCGACACCGCAGACCAGCCCAGGATGCCGATCACCGCCAGCGCCGAGGACAGCGTGAGCGCGTTGAGGATCGTCTGCCTGGTGTTCCCGGCCTGCACGCCGTACGCGAGGATGAACGTCGTGAGCGTGGACTGAGCGACGAACGCCGACAGACCGACACCGACGGCGAGCAGCAACGTGCGCGGGTGGTTGCGCAGGACGTCCATCAGCGGCACAGAGGTGCGCTTCTTCTCCGCCTGGAACACCGGGGTCTCCTCGACCCTGGTCCGCACGAACAGGCCGATGGCCAGCAGCACCAGGCTGATCAGGAACGGCACCCGCCAGCCCCACTGCAGGAACGCCTGCTCCCCCACCAGCGCGGCCGTGCCGCTGAGGGCGACGGTGGACAGGACCATGCCGCAGGGCGCGCCCGCGTTGGTGAAACTCGCCCACAGCCCGCGCCGCGAGGTGGCGTGCTCCGCGGACATCAGCACCGCGCCGCCCCACTCGCCGCCGACCGAGATGCCCTGCACGACGCGCAGCAGCACGAGTCCGGCCGGAGCGAGCCAGCCGACCTGGGCGTAGGTGGGCAGGAGGCCGATCAGGAAGCTCGCCACACCCATCAGGCTCATGGTGAGCACGAGCATCTTCTTGCGGCCCAGCAGGTCGCCGTAGTGTCCGAAGAGGACACCGCCGAGCGGACGGGCGAGGTAGCCGGTCGCGAACGTGCCGAAGCTCGCGATGGTGCCGACCAGCGGATCGAGTGAGGAGAAGAAGACCTTGTTGAACACCACCGCGGACGCCGTGGCGTAGAGCAGGAAGTCGTAGTACTCGATGACGCTGCCGAGGAAGCTGGATGTGACGGCGCGGCGTAACTGCGTTGTTGTCGCCATGACGTTCACCTCACGCGTAGTGGCGGTAGATCCCGCGCGCGACGCACGCGGGCTTGTCCGATCCCTCGATCTCGACCGTGAAGTCCACGGTCACCTGCACGCCGTCGCCCTTCACGTCCTCCACGGACGCGACCTGGCCCTTGAGCCGGATCTTCGACCCGACCGGCACCGGAGCCGGGAACCGCACCTTGTCCAGGCCGTAGTTGATGCTCATCCGCACACCGGAGACGTCGAGCAGCTCGGTCATCAGCGGGATGAGCAGCGCGAGGGTGAGGTAGCCGTGGGCGATCGTGCCGCCGAACGGACCGGCGGCCGCCCGCTCGGGGTCGGTGTGGATCCACTGGTGGTCGTCGGTGGCGTCGGCGAAGGTGTTCACCCGGTTCTGGTCGATCTGCAGCCAGTCGGTGCAGCCGAGGTTCTTGCCCGCCAGGGCTTTGAGCTCTGCGATGCCTTCGACGGTCGTGGTCATGCGTCCTCCTTGACGAGTCCGAGCAGGCGGGCGGCGTTGTGCTTGAGGATCTTGGGCCGGACCTCGTCCTTGACGTCGATCGCGGCGAAGTCCTTCAGCCAGCGGTCCGGCGTGATCACCGGGTGGTCGGAGCCGAAGAGCACCTTGTCCTGCAGCACCGTGTTGGCGTAGCGGACGAGCTGCGGCGGGAAGTACTTCGGCGACCAGCCGGAGAGGTCGATGTACACGAACGGCTTGTGCGTGGCGACCGCGAGCGCCTCGTCCTGCCAGGGGAACGACGGGTGCGCCAGCACGATCTTGAGGTACGGGAAGTCGACGGCGACGTCGTCGACGAGCATCGGGTTGGAGTGCTTGAGCCTGATCCCGCCGCCGCCGGGCACGCCGGCACCGATCCCGGTCTGTCCACTGTGGAACAACGCGGGCACGCCCAGCTCCTCGATCGCCTCGTACAGCGGGTACGCCATCCGGTCGTTCGGAGAGAAGTCCTGCAGGCTCGGGTGGAACTTGAAGCCGCGCACGCCGTGCTCCTCGACGAGCCTGCGCGCCTCACGAACGGCGGTGCGACCCTTCCACGGGTCGACGCTCGCGAACGGGATCAGCACGTCGGGGTGCTCAGCGCACTGTTCGGCGACCTCCTCGTTGGTGATGCGCGGGTGCCCGGTGGCGTGCTCCGCGTCCACGGTGAAGATCACCGCGGCCATCTTGCGCTCGCGGTAGATCGCGGCGGTCTCGGCGATCGTCGGCTGGCGGTGCCCGGCCTTGAAGTACTTGGCGGAGGCCTCCATCAGCTCCGGGCTCAGCGAGCTGTGGCCGTCGCACGAGATCTCGGCGTGCGTGTGGACGTCGATGGCGGTCAGTTCGTCGACGTTCATTCCGGGAACGTTCATGGCGCCACCGGCATCGGAATGCCGTAGGTCTCGGGCTCGAAGCTGGGCAGCTTCCGCGCGATCTCCTCCGCGCTCCAGCCGCCGTCGGCGAACTCGACCTGCTTCTCGGCGGGGTGCGACCACAGCGCGAGCCGGTCGCCGCCGATGCCGATCGCCTGGCCCGTCACGCCCTTCGCCGCGTCGGACGCGAGGTAGACGATGAGCTCCGCGACGTCCTCGACGGTGCCGAGACCCTCGTCGCGCCGCACCCACGCGGGCAGTGGCGCGCCCGTGCGCTCCGACTCCTCGATCAGCGGCGCGAACGCGGGAATCGTCCTGGTCATCTCGGTGGCGGCCACCGGGATGACGGCGTTGACGGCGATCTCCGCCTTCGCGAGCTCCATCGCCCAGGTGCGGGCCATCGCGGCGATCCCCGCCTTCGCGGCGGCGTAGTTCGTCTGACCGAAGTTGCCGCGCTGCCCGGCGGGCGAGGAGATCAGCACGAGACGGCCGCCCGTGCCCTGCTCGCGCATCCTGATCGCGGCCGCGCGGGCGCAGGTGAACGTGCCGCGCAGGTGCACGTTGATCACGGCGTCGAAGTCGTCGTCGGTCATCTTCCACAGCACGCGGTCGCGCAGGATGCCCGCGTTGGTGACCAGCACGTCGAGCCTGCCGAACTCCTCGACGGCGGTGTCGACGAGCAGTTGCGCGGTCTCGGTGGAGCCGACCGGCGCGATGACGGCCTTGCCGCCGATGCGCGCGGCGACCTCCTCCGCGACGTCGTCGACGTCGTTCACCACGACCTTGGCCCCGTTGCGCGCCAGGGCCTCCGCGTAGGCGAGGCCCAGACCGCGGCCGCTACCGGTGACGATCGCGACCTTTCCCGACAGATCCATCCGACTTCGTCCTCTCCTGGGGGTCGCCACCAACGTAAGGCATATTCGTGACGCTCGTCTAGATTCTGCCCAACATGTATCGTGACAGCGTGACCCCGCAGTCGCTCATGCTCAACTTCCTCGGCCTCTACGTCTTCGGCCGCGACACCGCCGTGTACTCGGGCAGCGTGATCGACGTCTTCGGCCGCGTGGACGTCTCCGAGGACGCGGTGCGCTCGACGCTCACCCGGATGACCGCCCGCGGCCTGCTCACCAAGCACCGCAACGGCCGGAAGGTCTACTTCGGACTGACCCCGCGGGCGACCGAGGTGCTCCGCGACGGTGAACGCCGCATCTGGCAGACCGGGGCGCTCAACACCGACTGGGACGGCACCTGGACGCTGATCGGCTTCTCCCTGCCGGAGAGCCGCCGCAGCGAACGGCACGACCTGCGCTCCCAGCTGATGTGGGCGGGCTTCGGACCGGTGCAGAACGGCCTGTGGATCGCGCCGGGACACCACGACGTCACCGGGATGGTCGAGGAGCTGGGTCTCGCCGAGCACGTCACCGTCTTCACCGCCCAGCACGCCAAGCCGACCGAGGCCGCCGACCTCGCGCACCGGGCGTTCGACACGGCCGCGATCGCCGCGCGCTACCGCGACTTCCTCGCCCGCTGGGGCGGGCCGACCCCGCTGAAGACGCTCCCGGACGACCTCGCCCGCCAGCTCGTGCTGCACTCCGACTGGCTCGAGCTCGTGCGGCAGGACCCGCACCTGCCGGCCGAACTGCTCGACGCCGAGTGGCCCGCGATCGAGGCCGAGCAGCTGTTCCAGTCACTCGCCCGGCGCTACGCGCAGACCGCGACACCGCTGGCCGAAGCCGCCATCGAGTCGATCACCGTCGCCTGACGGTGTTCCCGATCACTGGAAGGTCTGGACCAATCAGGCCGTAAACCTGCTACAACGGAACTGTGGAACTCGCGCACGCCGAGCCACGTTGGTCCGCTGGAGAGGAATCCGGTGATCGTTCCCATGCCCGCGAGCGCACCCCGTCGCACGGGTGCGTTCCCACTGACCGAAGAAGTCGCCGTGCGCGTGACCGGACAGGCCCGCACGGCCGCGGCGCTGCTGCGCGAGCACATCTTCCGGCAGACCGGCTACCTGCTGGCCGAGTCACCGGACGGCATGCTGATGGTGACGCACGACCCGGCCATGCGCGGCCTCGGCCCGGAAGGCTACGCGCTGCTGGTCAGCAACCACGCGGTCATGCTCCGCGCCGGCACCCAGGCGGGCCTGCGGCACGGCGTCCAGTCGTTCCGGCAGCTGATGACCCGCGACGGCACCGTCCGCGCGGCCGACGTGCAGGACTCCCCCGCGTTCGCCTGGCGCGGCGTCACGAGCGCCCTGCTGCCACCGGCCGAGATGCGCAAGGCCATCGACAAGATGGCCGCCTACAAGCTCAACGTCCTGCACGTCTTCCCAGAGGGCGATCCCGACCACATCCGCGAGGTCGTCGAGTACGGCCTCGACCACGGCATCACCGTCGTGCCCGAGATCAGCCCTGCCACGATCGACCTGCTCGAGCTCTTCCCGAGCCGGTGGGTGCACATCGGCAGGGCCAAGCTCAGCGGCAAGCTCGCCACTCTCCTCGAACGCCACAACCGCCTGCCGGTGCGGTGGCACGACGGCAGCGACCACACCGACGTCCTCGGCCCGCACGGCCGGCTCACCGAGGGCGACGACGGCCTGCGCGCCGTCGCGAACGCGGGCTGGGTCGGCGGCCACTTCACCGCAGCGGCGGTCACACCAGCCCGGTGAGCCGCTGAACGACGGCGGCGGGCTCCGGCATCTCCGCGATCTCGGCCCTGACCCTCGCGGCCACCGTCCGCGCGGCAGGGTCGACCAGCAGATGGCCCGCCGCCTCTGCCACGGCGTCCGCGGTGATCTCCTCGCCGACGAGCTTCTTCCCGGCACCCACCTCGGCGAGCATGTCCGCGTTCACGAACTGGTCGGCGCCCTGCGGCAGAACCAGTTGCGGCAACCCCGCGGCCAACGTGCCGAGCACCGTGCCGGTCCCGCCGTGGTGCACGACCAGACCAGCCTTCTGGAGCACCTTCGCCTGAGGCACGAACCCCGCCAGGCGCACCGAGTCCGGCACCTCCCCCAGCACCGCCGGATCACCGGGCCCGAGCGCGACCAGAACCTCGGCCTCGAGGCGCGACAGCCCGTCGATCGTGGTGCGCAGGACTTCGGTCGCACCGAACGCCACGGTGCCCAGCGTGAGGTAGATCAGCGGCTTGGCCGAGTCCAGCTCCGGCATCGGCACGTCCAGGTCGAACGCCGCCGGCCGCTGCCGCAACACCGTCGGCAACGCCGCCACGACCGGATCCCGCACGGTGTCCGGCCAGATGTCGATCACGGTGTCGCCGAGCATCAGGTCGGCGGGCACGTCCCCGTCCCACATCCACGTCATCTGCCCGTAGGCCGCCTCCGTGATCACGGGCGGCATCGACCGGCCGATCACGTGCGACACGAACGGAATGCCCGCGTCCCTCGCGGCCTTCGCCGCGCCGACGTCACTCATCTCGTACACGACCAGGTCCGGCCTGACCCTGGGCAACAACGCGGTGAGATCCGCGATCGTCGCGCGCGGCAGCACGTCCCCGAACATGGTGATCATCAGCGTGACGACGTCCGCGTCACCGTGCCGGCTGCGCGCCTCGGTTTCCGCCTCGCCGATCGAGATGCCCGACGCGTGCGCCTCGAAACCGAGGTCGCGCACCGCGCTCAGGAAGCTCGGGCCGGTGGCGAACACGACCTCGTGGCCGGCGTCCTTCGCCGCTCGGGCCAGCGGGATCAACGGGAACAGGTGACCGTACGCGGGCCGGCACGAGAAGAGTGTTCGCACCGTCCCGAGTTTACCTTGTTTCGGTCTGCACTGAAGTTATCGAAGGCGCCAACATGCCGGCCTGGATAGGCTCGGCCGATGGACGGTAGTCGGCAGATCCGTGTGCGCCAGGCGTTCGACGACTTCTTCGGGCCACCGGCCGGGCAGTCCGGGGACTGGGTGGTCGACCTCTTCCTGCGCACGGCCGAGACCGTGCCCGCCTACCGGAAGCTGTTGCGGGAAAACGGGATCGAGCCGACGGACATCAAGAGCCTCGACGACTTCCGCACGCTGCCACTGCTCGACAAGCCGAGCTACCACGAGCGCTATCCGTTGCCGGAGCTGTGCAGGGACGGCGCGCTGACCGGCTGCGACATGATCGCGGTGTCGTCCGGGTCGAGCGGGCGGCCGACGATCTGGCCGCGGGCGCTCGAGGACGAGCTGCACGTGGCGCGGCGGTTCGAGCAGGTGCTGGTCACCGGGTTCGGGGCCGACGAGCGGGCAACGCTGGCGGTGGTGTGCTTTCCGCTCGGCACCTGGGTCGGCGGGCTGTTCACGCAGGCGTGTGTCCGGCACCTGGCGGCCAAGGGGTGCCCGATCACGGTGGTGGCGCCGGGGAACAACAAGGCGGAGATCCTGCGGGTGCTGCCCGAGCTCGCGCCGCACTTCGAGCAGGTCGTGCTGCTCGGGTATCCGCCGTTCGTCAAGGACGTCATCGACACGCCGGGCGTCGGCTGGGGCACGTACAACATCAAGCTGGTGCTCGCGGGTGAGGTGTTCAGCGAGCAGTGGCGAGATCTGGTGTCGAAGCGGGCGGGCGTCGCCGATCCGGTCCGCGACGTCGCTTCCCTTTACGGCACAGCGGATTCCGGGGTGCTGGGCAACGAGACCGCGGTGTCGGTGAGCATCCGGAGGTTCTTCGCGGAACGGCCGGAGCTGGCACGGGAGGTGTTCGGCGACTCGCGGCTGCCCACGCTGGTCCAGTACGACCCGGCCAGCAGGTTCTTCGAGGTGCACGACGGCACGCTGGTGTTCACGGCGGACGGCGGGATTCCGCTGATCCGGTACCGGATCGCCGACGAGGGCGGGGTTCTCGGGCACGACGAGCTGCTGGCCTTCTGCGCCGAGCACGGGTTCACTCCCCCGCCGGGGCCGCAGCTGCCGTTCGTCTACCTGTTCGGACGATCGCTGTTCACGGTGTCCTTCTTCGGCGCCAACGTGTATCCGGAGAACGTGACCGTCGGACTGGAACAGCCGGGGATCAGCGACACGGTGACGGGCAAGTTCGTGATCGAGTCGGTCGAGGACGCCGACCGCGACCGGTCGTTGCGGATCACCGTGGAGACCGCGCCCGGTCAGACCGCGGACGCCGCGCGGATCGCCGAGTCGATCAGGACGCAGCTGCTGCGGCTCAACAGCGAGTTCGCGCACTACGTCCCGGCCGGGCGGCAGCTGCCCGAGGTCGTGCTGCGGCCCGCCGGCGATCCCGAGCACTTCCCGGCCGGCGTGAAACACAGGTACACGCGACGGTCGTGAAATGAGCTTTTGCACCACGGAGCAATAGCTTTTCCGGACTTCCTTCCTCGCCTTAAGGTGACGCCGGGCTGAATTCAGTCACTGGGTGAGGGAGGAATCCTTGAAGTTCGTTCGGCGTATTTTGCTGGCCGTGGTTCCCATCGCGATGCTGCTGGGCCTGGGGGTCGCGGCTCCGGCCGCACAGGCGGCGGCTCCGGTCGCGGAGACAGCTGCCGTGGGGGCGGCCTACGACAGCGTGACGGGGCAGGCGCTGGCCCAGTGGGAGTGCAAGACCAGTCACGTCTGCTTCTGGGACGACTTCCAGGGCAAGGGCAGGCGCTGCATGTGGGAGAACCGGGACGACGACTGGACCAGCGGCCCCGAGAAGTGCTCCTGGGCGACCAGCACGGAGGTCAAGTCGGTCTACAACCGGGGAACGTCCGCGTCGCTGACGGGGGTCGTCTTCTACCGCAACACCGGGTACAACAACCGCATCGGTTGCACCAAGCAGGGCCAGAAGGGCGATCTGGCCGGGACCTACCAGGTGCGCTCGCACCAGTGGACCAACGGCCGCTGCGGCTGACGCCTCAATCACAGAACCGGGCGCGGGGCAACGGCCTCGCGCCCGGTTTTCGTTGCGGAATTCGGCGGAGTGACACGGCCGGTAATGTTCTCCACGGTGACCTGGGCCTGGGGAGGTTGCTGTGTTGCGCATCCATTTTTCCGCTGGTGATCTGGAGCGTACGCAGATAGCAGAAAGGGTGGACCCGCTCTGGGAGATGGTGTTCAGCCGGTTGCGGCTGACCGAAGGGGACAGCGGTGTCCTGCTGGAGCCCTGGCTGCGCGACGTCCGGCGCAACGGGGACAGACAGGTGATCCGTTCGGGCGTGCGGCTGCTCGCGGTGCTCTCACCGCTCGGGCCGTACTTCCCCGACTTCCTCACGCCGCCGGAGGGAGCGGACGGCCTGACTCCGGCGCTCGAAGCCATTCGCGGGACACCGCGTGCCCGGCTGCGCGAGGAGTTCAGGCTGCTGGCCGGCGTCAGCCCGACTCCGTCGTGGACTCGTCCGCTGGCGGAGGGCTGTGACGGTGCGCTGACCGAGCTCACCGCGGCGCTGGCCCGGTACCACGCCGCGGTGATCGAGCCGTACAGCGCGCTGATCGACGAGGCGGTCGAGACGGATCGGCTGCACCGCAACGGGACGGGCTCGGTCGAGGGCCTGCTGCACGGGATGTGGCCGTTGATGAACTGGCGGCCGCCGGTGCTGGAGGTGCAGTACGCCCACAACCGGGAGCTGCACCTGAACGGGCGGTGGTTGCGACTGGTGCCGTCGTACTTCTGCCGCCGGACTCCCGTGGCGTTCGCCGATCCCGGACTGCCGCCGACGCTGGTCTATCCGGTGCACCACGACTGGACCTGGCACCGGCAGCTCGCGAGTGGACGGCGCGAGCTCGGGGCGCTGTCGGCGTTGCTGGGGTCCACGCGCTCCGCGGTGCTGGCCGCCGTCGGGGCGGGCGCCACGACCACCGAGCTGGCGGAACGGCTCGGGGCTTCGCCGTCCGCGGTCAGCCGGCACACCACGGTGCTGCGAGAGGCCGGGCTGCTGACCACGGAGAGGCAGGGGTTGTCGGTGCTGCACCAGCGAACGGTGCTGGGGTCGGCGTTGCTCGGGCGCAACTGAGGTTCGCCGGACGCGGAATCCGTGGCGGCCGCGACCGCCACGGCGGTCCACTGGTGTGGTGGCGGCTCACGACGAGATCGCGGATTGGTACGAGGAAGAGTTCCTGGCGGGGCAACGCGGACGTGACCCGCTGGGCATCGACCGCGCGATCAGGGATCTGCTCGGCGAGGGCAGCGGCGTGTGCCTGGAGATCGGCTGCGGGACCGGGGTGCACGCCGTCCTCGTGCGGGAGCTGGGGTGGACGCCGGTCGGCGTGGACCTGTCCGCGGGGATGCTGCGCCACGCCCGTGGCCGGCTGCCGGTCGCGCGTGCCGACGCGGGGCGGTTGCCGTTGCGGGACAACAGCGTTCCCGCCGTGGTCTCGGTGATGGTGCATACCGACATGCCCGAGTACCCGGCCGTGCTGCGCGAGGTGGCCAGGGTGCTCGAACCCGGAGGGGTGTTCGTGCACGTCGGTGTGCACCCGTGCTTCTGCGGCGGGTTCGCCGATCGCAGCGATCCCGCCGCAGTCGTGCTCAAGCCCGGCTACCTCGACGGGCACTGGACCAAGGAGTCGTGGACCGAGCAGGGCATTCGCGACAAGGTCGGCGCCTCGCACTGGCCGTTGCCCGCCCTGCTCAACGCGTTCCTCGACGCCGGGCCGACGCCGCGGCGGTTCACCGAGGGAGGGCCTCCGCTTCCGCTCGTGCTCGGCGTCGCGACCACAACGCCACCAGACACGCACCGAACGCCCCGGCCGTGAACAGCACGTGGATCACGCCGCCGAACCTCGTGGCGAACGTGACGTCCGACCGCAGCGGCACGGAGTCCACCATCAGGGCGTCGGTGAACATGCCGGTCGACTGCACGACGCTGCCGTCCGGGCGCACCACCGCGCTCACCCCGCTGATCGCCGCGACCACGACGGCACGGCCGTGTTCGACGGCACGGAGGCGAGCCATGGCGAGCTGCTGGTAGGTCATCTCACCGCGGCCGTACCAGGCGTTGTTCGTCGGCACCACGAGGAGCTGCGCGCCCGCGGCCGCGCTCTCGCGCAGGACGTAGTCGTAGGCGACCTCGTAGCAGATGCCGACGCCGACACGGGTGTTCGCGATGTCCAGCACGCCGGGTTCGGTACCGGCGCGGAGGTCCTGCTGGTCGGCGAACGGCGTCACGAGGCGGGCCAGCGGGCGCAGCGGGATGTGCTCGGCGAACGGGACGAGCTCCTGCTTCGCGTACGACTCCCCCGCACCGGTGCCGGGATGCCAGCCGATGACCGAGTTCTCCCCGCCGCGCAACCCGCTCACCAGCACGGGCACGCCCAGGTCGTCGACGGCGCGGTCGATCACCGGGTCGCGGTCGCGGGTCCTGGTGGCGCTCTCCGGCCACACCACCAGGTCCGGCTTCGGCAGCGCACCGCCGCGGATCAGCGCCGTCAGCTCGGCGGTCTTGCGGAGGTGGTTGGCGCGCAACGTGTCCTGCGAGTTCAGCAGCCCGAGCCCGATGTCGGGGGCGTTGCCCTGGACGACCGCGACGGTCCGCTGGCCGTTCTGCGCGTCGACGGCGACCAGCGGGCCTGCCGCGAGCGCCGCCGCGAACGGCACCACCGCCCACCCCGCCCGCACGCGCGGCAGCCAGGCCGCCAGGCCGAAGCCGGTCAGCACGACCGCGAACGTCACCAGCGGGGCGCCGCCGATCACCGCGAGCTGCCCGAACGGCCCGTCCACCTGGCCGAACGCCACACGGCCCCACGGGAAGCCGTTGAACGGGACCAGGCCGCGCGCGGTCTCCTGCAGCACGAACAGCGACGCCGCCCACACCGGGGCCGCCGGCAGCCGCGAGACCAGCGGGAAGAGCGCCAGGGCAGCGCAGACGAACAGGGCCATGATCGCCGACAGCGCGAGCCACGGCGCCGGGCCGAACTCGGTGCCGAGGAAGTGCTCGATCCACAGCAGGTGCGGCAGGAAGAACGCCAGCCCGAACACGAAACCCAGACCGGCCGCACGCCGGGCACGCACACCCTTCAGCGCGAGCCACAGCACGACGAACGCCGGGACCGCGAGCCACCACAGCGTGCGGGGCGGGAAGCTCAGGGCCAGCGCGGCGCCGGCGAGGGCCGCCGCGCCGTAGCGGGCGAGGTCAGCTCTGCGCAACGGACACCCGCGCCTGACGCAGCACCAGGTACGCGCCACCCACCAGCGCGACCCCGAGCACGTAGGCCGTGATCAGCTCCGGCACACGGCCCGCGAAGTTGCCCGCGAGCGGCGGCACCAGCAGCGCGAACACGCCGGCCAGCACGGCGACCCCGGTGCGCCGCGGACCCGCGGGCAGGCAGGCGGCCAGCGGCAGCACCGCCCACAGCAGGTACCACGGCTGGATCACCGGCCCCAGCACCACGATCAGGCTCATCATCATCCCCAGCGCCGTCACCTCGGAGATCCCGCCGCGCAGCTGGCGGCTCAGCACCACCGCGACCCCGCACAGGATCAGCACGAACCCCGCGACCCGTGCCGAGGAAATCATCGCCTGCCCGCTCTCGGGCCCGAACACCGCACCCGCCAGATAACCGGGCCAGTTCGTCGGCGCCATCCAGCTGTTGATCTTCGACGGGGTCCCGAGCGCCTGCACCCAGCCGAAGCCGGAGCCACCGGCGAGCGCGGTCGCGACGGACACCCCGGCAGCGGCGACGACCATGCCCGCGCCGGCGGCCACGAACCGGACCCAGCCCCCGCCAAGCCTTCGTGCCAGCGCCGTTCCCACCACCGCGAGCGCCACCAGCGCGGGCAGCTTGACCTGCGCCCCGAGTCCGATGAGGACGACACCGGCCGTGAACGGCCACCACCGCAGCTCCGGCAGCGCGTGCAATGCGATCACCGTGCCGGACAGCATGAGACCGAGCATCAGCGCGTCGTTGTGGACGCCGCCGACGAGGTGCCACAGCACCAACGGGTTCAGCACCCCCAGCCACAGCGCCGTGCGCACCGGCGTCCCGGCGATCGCGGCCAGCCTCGGCACCGCCCACACCACGAGCAGCAGGCCCAGCACCGCGGCCAGCCGGTGCAGCACGATGCCCGCGACGGGATCGCCGCCGGTGACCTGGGCGATCGCCCGCTCGACCGCGGTGAACAGCGGCCCGTACGGGGAAGGGGTCTCACGCCAGTAGACGCCGACCCGTGCGACGGCCTCCGCGCTCGCGCCGGCCGCCGGGCTCACGACGTTGGGGTCCAGGCCGCGTGCCGCCACGTCACCCTGGGCGAGGTAGCTGAACACGTCGGCGCTGAACAGCGGCGGAGCCACGAGCAGCGGCGCGCACCACCACGCCAGGGTCCGGCGCAGCCACCGCGCGTCCGGCCTCGCGCGGCCGAGCAGCGCCCACGTCAGGACCACGAGCCCGGCGCCCGCGATGGCCAGGGCGAGCGCCATCGGCACCGCTCTGGTCGCCCACGCTCCCGCCGTGAGCAGCACCGCACCGCCGAAACCCGTCCAGCGCAACAGCTCCGGCGCCGGGGTCGTGGTGGTGACCGGCGCGGTCCGGCGGTGGGTCGGGGTCGACGGCATCTGCACGGAAGAGACAGTGCTTTCCGGACAGATCGTCATGCGTCCGACTGCGGTCGCGTTCGTCCGTACGACCAGGGGATGAAATTTTCTAGCTCGAAGTCGGTCAACCCGCGAAGTCGTGGGTCATCCACACGGTTCCCTCGGCGTCGCGGATCACCACGATGCCGATGCGCGAGAAGGACTTGCTGAGAATGTTCTTGCGGTGACCGTCGTTCGGCGGCTTCTCGTCGATCATGCTCTGGGTCAGGTTGAGCGCCATCCTGGAGATCGGGTCGACGGCGTCCTTCACCGGGCCGCCCATGCCGACGTTCTCGCCGACCGAGCTCCACTTCACGCCCGCCGCCGTGCTGCGCTCCCCCAGGCCCTTCTCGCCGGGGCACTGGTGCGACAGCCCGCAGCCGTTGGCCGTCATCGCCCTGGTGTGCCGGTCGGCCGCGACGACGAGCGCCGGGTCCACCTTCAGGGCGGGCAGGCCGTGCGCCGCCCTGGTCTCGTTGATCAGCGCGAGGACGCGCTCTTCCGGCGTGACCACGCGAACGGGCTCCGGAGTCGGCGTGGTCGTGGTGGTCGACGGTGTGGTTGTCGAGGTCGTGGTTGTGGTTTCCGCGACGGACGACGTGGTGGCCACCGTAGTGGGCGGTGGGGTGTTCGGGATCGCGACGGCGGCCGGCGGGTCGGACGGGAACAGCACCATGGTGCCGACCACTCCGACGAGGGCGCAGACCGCCGCCGCGCCCGCCACCGCGAGCACGGGCTTCGTGGAGGCGAGACCGGCCAGGCCGGACGGTTCAGCGAGGTGCGAGGCGGGTGCGCCGAGGTCGGAGGCGTGCGCGACGGGGTCGAGCGCCGGGTCGCGGAGGTTCTCCAGCAACCGCGGCAGGTACGCCGCCGGCACCGTCAGCAACGCGGCGCCGGTCAGGATCCGCTCGACCGGCATCGCGTCGTCCACCCCGCGCCGGCACCGCCCGCACTCGTCGACGTGCCGCAGCAGCCGCTTGCGCCACAACGGGTTCGGCTCGCCGGCCCATCCCTGCGCCGCCTGCCCGAGGCCGGGGCAACGCGGTTCGGCCGACAGCGCCCGCACGAGGTGCCGGATCGTCTCCAGGCGGCCCTTCAGCCTGCTCAGCCGCACGGTGACCGCGTGTGCGCCGAGGTCGAGCGCGTCGGTCACTTCTGCGCGGGTCAGCTGCCCGACGCGCTCCAGCGTCCACAACGCCAGCAGCTCGCGGTCGGCGGGGTCGAGCCAGCGCGCTGCCTCGTCGACCTCCCGCCGTTGCTGGGCGAAGTGCAGGCGGGACAACGCCACCTCGACGAACTCGGCGCCCGGATCGGCGCGGTCGTACTCCTCGAGCGGCGCCGGGGCCAGGTCACGGCGGCGGTGGTGCTCGCGGACCTGGTTGATCGTCACGGCGACCAGCCACGACCGGAACCGCTCCGGCTCGCGCAGGGAGTCGATGCCGCGGATCACCCGGAACATCGTGTCCTGCACGACGTCGTCGACGTCGGCGTCGGCGGACAGGGCTCTGCCGGCGACGTTGTAGACGAGCGGAAGACAGGCCGCGACGACCGCGTCGAGCGCCGCACGATCACCTGCCCGTGCGGCGATCACCTGCTCCGCGTCCAGCTGGCCCAGCCACTCCCGACCCGTCACGTCCAACACCCTCACTCAGTCGACGACTTCCGTACGCCATGGGGAGACCGGGCAGTCTCACGTCAGGTCACAGAAACCGGACCGTGAAGTGAGCCAGGTCACACGGCGACGACCGCCACCCCGGTCCGGCCGCCGTCGACGTCGAGCACGGTGCCGTGCACGAACGCCGCCTCGTCCGAGGCCAGGTAGACGGCGGCGGCGGCGATCGCGTCCGGATGCCCTGACCGGCCGGCGGGCGTTCCCCGCATCATCACCTCGCCGGGGTGGTCGGTCGCGGTGTCCCGGTCGGGCGACACGATCACGCCGGGCGAGATCGCGTTGACCCGCACACCGCGCGGCCCGAACTCCGCCGCCCACGCGCGGGTCATCGTCTCCATGGCGCCCTTGGTCGAGCTGTACAGCGAGCTGACGGGGACGGCGAGGCGGGCGATCCACGAACCGAGGTTGATGATCACGCCACCACCGGCGCCGATCATCGCCGGGACGAGGGCCCGGGTGAGGAAGAACGGCGCCTTCACGTTGACGCCGTAGACGCGGTCGAACGTGTCCTCGTCGGTCGTCGGGGTCGTCGTCGGCGGGTAGATGCCGGCGTTGTTCACGAGGATGTCGACCCTGCCGTTCACCACCTCCGCGGCCTGCGCGGCGAGCCGGTGACTCGCGGCCGCGGTGCCGTCGAGATCGGCGCGGACGAAGTCGGCCCGTCCGCCCTTCTGCCGGATCTGGTCGACGACCGCCGCGCCGCGAACCTCGTCGCGGCCGGAAACGACGACGTGCGCTCCTTCCGCCGCGAACGCGACGGCGATCGCACGGCCGATGTTGCTGGTGGAACCGGTGATGAGGGCCGTTCTGCCCTGCAGACGTTGTGCCATGCCCTCGAAGTTAGGTGGGTATTTTTGGACCAACAAGTCCAGAACCGTCAGCTGCGGAGATGGTCGATGAGCGTGTCCAGCGCCGCCTCCAGGTGGCCGACGGAGCCGGTCGTCCTGAGCAGCTGCACGCCGCCCTGGATGCCCGCGATGAACGCCGCGGCGGTGCGACCGGCGTCCACGCCCGCCCGCACCAGACCGGCCGCCTGCATCTCCGCGATGCCTAGGCGGATGTGCGCCTCCCACTGCCCGACCAGGGTGCTGACCACCTCCGTCGCCCCCGGTGTGCTGCCCACCTGACTCATCAGCGCGCCCAGCGGGCACGACCGGCCCTGAGCGCGGTAGCGGGCGACCACCGAGTCGCGCCACCGCTCCCACGCGGGCCACGAGGTCAGGGCGCCGAGGTGCGGCTGCTGGTCGTCGAGCACCCGGTCGGCCTCGTAGCGCGCGACGGCGAGGAAGAGCTCCTCCTTGCCGTCCGGGAAGTAGTGGAAGATCTGCCCCTTGCTGGTGCCGGTGATCGCCCTGATGTCGTCCAGCGTCACGCCTGCCGGGTCGTCGCTGCGCAGATGCGCCGCCGCGCCCTCGACGATGCGTTGCCTGGTCGCGCGGCCCTTTGCCGTCAGTGCCATGCCCCGACACTACGTTTTCTGGACTGGACGGTCCACTGTGGTTGACTGGCGTCATGCTGCCCTGGGAAGGCGAACTGGCCGGCCGGCTCGACCGGCACAACGTCGTGTCCGAGCTGCTGCGCGGCAACCCTCTCGGCGATCCGCACGAGCGGCCGCTGTGGGTGTACGTGCCGCCGGGCTACGACGAGACCATCGAGCTGTACCCGACGGTGTACGTCATCCAGGGCTACACCGGGCATCTGAGCATGTGGGCCAACCGCACGCCGTTCCGCCAGCCGTTCGTGGAGACCGCCGACGCGGTGTTCGCGAACGGCACGCCGGGTTGCATCGTGGTCTACGTCGACGCGTGGACGTCGTACGGCGGCTCGCAGTTCGTCGACTCCCCCGGCACCGGCCGCTACCACTCGTACCTGTGCGACGAGATCGTGCCGTGGGTGGACGAGCACTACCGCACGATCGCCGGGCCGCGGTCCCGCGCGATCATGGGCAAGTCGTCGGGCGGGTTCGGCGCGATGATCACGCCGATGCTGCGGCCCGACCTGTTCGGCGCGCTGGCGACGCACGCGGGCGACTCGCTGTACGAGCTCTGCTACGTCCCGGACTTCGGTCAGGCCGTGCGCGCGTTGCGGGACTACGACCACGACATCCAGGCGTGGTGGGCGGACTTCCAGAGCCGTCCCGCGTTCACCAGGCCGGAGGACATGACGCTGATCGGCACGCTGGGCGTCGCGGCGTGCTTCTCGGCGAACGAGGACGGCACGCCGCAGCTGCCGTTCGACCCGGTGACCGGTGTGCTGAAGCCGGACGTCTGGCAACGCTGGCTCGACTGGGACCCGGTGCGCATGGTCGCCACGCACGCCGACGCGGTCCGGTCGTTGCGGGCGGTGTGGATCGACGCGGGCCGCAGCGACGAGTACTTCCTCGACCTGGGTGCGGAGGCGTTCCGCGCCGCGCTGGCCAAGGCCGGGGTGCCGGAGGAACGCGTGCACTTCGAGCTTTTCGACGCGGGCCACGGCGGGATCGACTACCGTTACCCGCTCTCACTGGGGTGGTTGGCGGAGAGGCTGGCTCGCTGATGCGGGAAGTGACGTTGCGAGAGCTCGAAGACTCCGATCTGGACACGGTGTTCGAGATGATGCGTGATCCGGAGTCGGCGTGGATGGCCGCGTTCACCGCGGAGGACCCCGACGACCGCGAGGCGTTCGACGCACACATGCGCAAGATCCGGGCACGTACCGACGTCACCAACCGCGTGATCGTCGGCGACGGGCGGATGGTGGGCACCATCGCCTGTTTCGTGATGGACGGCGACACCGAGATCACGTACTGGGTCGACCGGTCGGTCTGGGGACAGGGCGTGGCCGGGCGCGCGGTGGCGCTGATCCTCGAAGAGGTGACCGTCCGGCCGTTGTACGGGCGCGTCGCCAGTGACAACGTCGGCTCGCTGAGGGTGCTGACCAGGGCGGGCTTCGAGAAGATCGGTACCGACGTCGGCTACGCGCCGGCGCGGAAAGCGGAGATCGAGGAGACGATCCTGCGGCTCAGCTGACGAACTTCTCGGTGCCCAGCACGCCGAGCAGCTGGAGCTTGTCGAACGCCTCCGTGCGCGGTGGTGCCGTCAGCACCAGCAGCATCTGTGACTGGTCCTCGGTGAAGAGCGCCTGGCAGTCCACCTCGATCTCGCCGAGCTGCGGGTGGACGAGCACCTTGTGGTCCTCGAACCTCTTCGCGACCTCGTGCCGGTCCCAGATCGCCGCGAACTCCGCGCTTTCCCGTTGCAGCACGCGGACCAGCTCACCGGCCCGCGACTGCGGGCCCATCGCGGCGTGGGCGGCGCGCAGGTTCGCGACCTGGGCACGACTCTGCCGGTCGCGGTCGTGCTCGGGGTAGATCAGCCGCTCGCCCGGATCGGTGAACCAGCGGTAGATCCCGCTGCGCGCGAGACCGGTGAAGCGGGACGAGTCGCCGTAGAGGGCCTCGGCGAACCGGTTCTGCACGAGGATCTCGCCGAGGTTGTTCAGGATCAGCGCGGGCGTGTCGTTGAGCCGGTCGAGCACCCGTTGCAACGCGGGCGCGACGTGCGTGCTGATGACCTGGGGCGACGGGGCGTTGCGCCCGGCGACGAGGAACAGGTAGTCGCGCTCGTCGTCGCTCAGCCGCAGTGCGCGGGCCAGCGCGGCCAGCATCTGCTCGCTCGGCTGCGGGCCGCGTTGCTGCTCCAGGCGCGTGTAGTAGTCCGTGGACATCGCGGCGAGCGACGCGACCTCCTCGCGCCGCAGCCCAGGGGCTCGCCTGCGCGCACCCACGGGCAGGCCGACGTCTTCCGGCCTGAGCTCTTCCCGGCGGCGGCGCAGGAAGGCCGCGAGTTCCGCACGATCCACACACCCAGTATGGAGGCCTTCTCGTGGCCAACCAGGGATCGCCGATCCCCCGATGAGCGCTCTCTGCCGCCGCTCGTGCGCTCTGCCCGAAGCTCGGTGCATGGACATCACCGGAAACACCGTCTTCATCCCCGGCGCCACCAGCGGCATCGGCCTGGCGCTCGCCCTCGCGCTGCGCGAGCGCGGCAACACCGTGATCGTCGGCGGCCGCCGCACCGAGCTCCTCGAGCAGATCGCCGCCGAGCACCCCGGCGTCGAGACCGTGCGCATCGACACCACCGACGCCGACAGCGTCCAGATGGCCGCCAAGGATGTGCTCGCCCGCTTCCCGTCGTTGAACGTGCTGATCACCATGGCCGGTGTCATGCGCGTCGAGGACTGGCGCCGCCCCGAGTCGTTCCTCGCGTCGGCCGAGGACATCATCACGACCAACGTCCTCGGCCCGATCCGCCTGATCGCCGCGTTCGTCGAGCACTTCCAGACCCGGCCGGACGCCACGATCATGACCGTCTCGTCCGGCCTGGCCTTCGCACCGCTCAAGGTGACGCCGAGCTACAACGCCTCCAAGGCCGCGATCCACATGCTCAGCGAGTCCGTTCGCCTGCAGCTCGCCGACACGTCGGTGCGGGTCGTCGAGCTGGAGCCGCCGTCGGTGCAGACGGATCTCCTGCCGGGCCAGGCGGACAACGACCACGCCATGCCGCTCGACCAGTACATCACCGAGGTCATGAGCATCATCGAGACGCAGCCCGACGTGCGGGAGATCCAGGTCGAGCGGGTGAAGTTCCTGCGCTACGGCGAAGCGCGTGGCGACTACGACCAGGTCGTCGCCACGCTCAACGCCACCGATCCGCACTAGTGGTGTGGCCCGGAAGGTTGCCGGGGGAATTCGCGGTCAGACGGGTGCATCGTGGTGCCGCCCCCGCGTCCTCGTACTGGTTGTACGGGGGCGCGGGGGCGGTGCCGCGAGGTGCCCTGCTGAGCGTGAATCACCTCGCCAACGGTCCGGGACGCGCCACTAGCTCACGTGCTGCACCTTCAGGTTGGGATCGCGGGCGATCTCCTGTTCGGAGAACCGCCCGCTCACCCACTTCTTCTGCACGTAGAGGTGTGCCTGGTCGTGGTGGTGCGGTGAGGCCTTGTAGGCCGACTGGCCGTAGACCAGGAGCGAGCTCATCCGCGGGCCGTTCTTGGTCAGTTCCACGGCCATCACGAAGCTGGTGCCGTGCGGAATGCGGGGAATCCGGTCCAGCGGCCGTGGCACTCCGGGTACCGAGATGACGTTGAAGCAGCCTTCCGGGCCGCGGCAGCCGTGGAGCGGGATGCCCTCGTAGTGCTGGACGTCGTCGAGTTTCACGTCGACGGGGAGGCCGGCGTTCGCGAAAGCCCTGACGGTGTCGGCGAAAGCACGTCCGATGCCGGGGTCCGCGGTGTTGAGGCCGCGCGGTGTGCGGGCGGGATCAGCGGGGTCGTACGGCACCAGCCAGAAGTCGATGCCGGGCCGCCGGGCCAGGCTGATGAAGGTGCGCCAGAAGAACGCTCCCCTGCTCTGTTCGCCCGTGTCGCCGGTGCCGCTCCACTTCGCCAGCGTCGCGCAGGCCTCGCGGACGTCGACCCTGTGCAGCGTCGGATTGGCCTGGCACAGCGCGACAACGGCTTTCAGCCCTTCCTCCGCGGTGAGGTTGCGGTTGCCGAACATTGACGCTTCCAAAGTGGACAGTGTGAAGCCGGGGCGGCCCAGCCCATCGCCGCCGTCGAGCCGGTCCGCGATCATGTCCAGGCCGATGCGGGTGCGGGGTGAGCGTTCGGTGCCGGTGTCGCCGACGATCGCGGGATAGCCGGTCAGCGGGGCGGCCGGGTTCGCGAGCCACGGGCTGTCGTTCATGTTGCTCACGTGGTCGTCGCGGAACAGGTGCGGCAACCTGGCGGGGCCGAGCGTTCCCGGTTGCACGGCGTCCGCGTCGGTGCCCCAGCCGCACGACGAGCGGCTGCCGTCGAGGATCACCAGGCCGACGTCCGGCCCGGTGCCGCAGCGGGCCCGCAGCTCGTCGGTGACGTGCGGGACGATCTGGACGTCGCTGTAGTACGCGGCGCCGGTGGAGTCGGCGGCGAGCGTGTTCACCCACGGCAGGGCCTGGTGGCGGACGAGTGCCTGGTGCAGGTCCTTGACGCTGCGAGCGCGGGCGATTGCCAGCCACTGGTCGAACACCGCGAGGTTGCCGAAGTTGGCGTCGCGCAACACGTGCGCGTTCGTCGTGGTCCACTGCAACGGGCCGGGATCGGCGACCACCGGGCCGTCCGGGGTGCCGTAGAGCGTTCTGGTCACCGGCTTGACGCTGCCGTCGGCCTGGCGCACGGGCACCGTGACCTGTTCCGCCGTCATGCGCTGCGGCCGGCCGTCGACGAGATAGCTGGTGGGGTCACCGGGAACGAGGGTGAGCCTGCTGATCGTGATGGTCCTCGCCTCGGATGCGGTGTGGGTCCAGCCGAGCCGGTCGTTGTGGCCGATGTTGACCAGCGGCACGCCGTACAGCCCGGCACCGCTCACGTTCAGCTCGCCGGGAATCGTCAAATGCTGCTGGTAGAACCGCATGTCGTCGTCCCACATGAAGTGCGGGTTGCCCAGCACCATCCCGGTGCCGCCGGTCGCCGTGCGTCCCAGCCCGAACCCGTTGCTGCCCGGCCGTTGCTCGGGACGTCGCACCAGCTTCGTCGGAGCCGGTGCCCCAGGAGGCTGGGCGGCCACCACGGCTTCCTGCAGCCCGTCACCACCGGTGATGCCCGCGATCTGGTGGACGCGCCGCCACACGTCGAGCTCGGTGATCGGCCGCACCCAGGCCGCGCCCCGGCACCGGGCGTCGGGCAGGTCGGCGACCCCGGTCCTGGCGAGGTAGCGGTTGAAGCCGGTGACGTAACCGCGCACGAGGTCCCGCGCCTGCCGGGACTGGCCGGAGAGGGCTCGCTCGATCACGCCGGACTGGTTGACCCGCTGGTGGTAGAGGTCGCTGACGAGGTTGTTCTCACCGGACTCCGTGGTGGCGTCCTGGCCGAACCACCGCGAGCGCCGCGCCTCCAGCGTCACCACGATGTCGGCCATCATGCACGCGTTGTCCTCGGCGAACGCGTAGCCCAGGCCCAGCCCCAGATTCCGGTGGTCGGCCGCGCGCACGTGCGGGATTCCGTAGGACGTCCGCCGGATCGTGGCGCCCTCTCCCCCGGCGTGGCTCACGGCGGGTAAAGCGAGCAGCAACGTGAGCGACATGACGATCAGCCGCATGGTTCCCCCTATTCGTTGTGCAGAACGGTGGCGATCGAGAGGCGTGCCGCGCCCCTGGACGGCACGAGTGCGCCGAGCACGGCGATCACGACTCCCGCGAGAGCCAGCAGCACGAGCGCGGGCGCGTGGTAGACGTTCATCAGGATGTCCACGGCATCGGCCTGGCCCGCGTGCGCCATGGCGGGAACGACGAGTTGGTGCACCACAACGCCCACAGGCACGCCAACAAGTCCGCCGACCACGCCCAGCGCGCCCATCGAGGTCACCAGCATCACGGTGACCTGGCGCGGGGTCATGCCGATCGACTTGAGCATGCCGAGGTCGCGGCGGCGTTCGCGGGCGTTGAGGACGACGGTGTTGAAGACGCCGAGTGCCGCCACCGCCCCGAGAACCAGGGTCAGCACGGTCGCGGCGCTGATGAGGATCACCGCCGTCGACGACGAGCCGTCGCGCGGTGGCAGGACGCGCAGACCCGGATCCCCCGCCGCGATCGCGGCGGTGAAGGTCTGCCGGTCCGTGCCGGGCGTGAACCGGACCTGGTAGGAGTGCGCGCGGGTGCCGGGCGCGAGAACGTCCAGGGCGGTCCAGTCCGCGAAGATCTGGTCCTCGTTGTTGGTGAGGACGACGCCGACGATCTTCAGTTCGGTCCGGTTCTCGCCCGCCTGCACGGTGATCGTGTCGCCGACGCCGAGCCCGCGCTGGTTGAGGAACCGCGACGGGGCCACGACCTGGCCCGGTCCGTCCGGCCAGTGCCCCGTGAGCACGCGCGGACCCAGTGCGCCGGTGTCCCCGCGGTAGAAGAAGATCATGGCGTCCTGCGTGCCACCGGCGACCTCGGTTTCCAGCTGCGACACCGCCATCACCGCGTTCGTGCCGGGCAACGAGCGCAGCATCTTCTCGTCGTCGCTGTCGCTCAACGTGGCGGCGGGCGGCTCCCCCGTCTCGGGTGTCCGCATGACCGGCATGCCCGGCGGCCGTCCTGCCAGCACCTCGACACGATCGGTGTAGGACGGACGGACCGCGTCGTCGTACGCCGCGACCGACATCGTGACACCGGCGGCGAGCGTCACGGTCATGACGCCCAGCACCACCGATGCCAGCGTCAGCGCGCTGCGGCCGGCGCGGGCGAACGGCACGCCGAGGCCGAGGCTGACCGAGCGCGGCAACCGCGTTCCGCTGAGCCAGCGCTGGATCCGCAGCGCCCGCCCGGTGTGCGTGGTGATGCCCGCGCTGATCGCCCTGGCGGCCGGCAGCCCGCGGGCACGCAACGCCGGGACGAGCGCCGCCGAGATCACGAGCGCGGGCATGCCCAGCAGTGCCACGGCGTTCACCCACGGCGCGAAGCTCAGCTCGGTCACGCCGAAGCCCTCGACCGCGTCCTGCACGACCGGTTTGGCGAAGACGTTGCCCGCCACCGTGCCGAGCACGCAGCCGGCGACCGCGGGGATCGAGACCATCACCAGGTACACCGCCATGACCTGGCCCGGCGTGAAGCCCAGCGCCTTGAGCACGCCGATGTGCCGGAAGCCCGCGACGACCGCGCCGCTGACGACGTTGGCGACGATGAGGACCGCCACCACCAGGCCGAGCACACCGAAGATCATCAGAAACGGGATGAACACGCCGAGCTCGGACGTGGCCTTGTCCCTGACGGTGAGGTGCGACAGGGTGCCCAGCAGCGCGCCTTCCGGAAGGCCGGCGGTCACGGTCTGCTGTCCCTCTGCGACCTCGGCCGCGGTGGCGGCCTTCTGGAAGCGGTAGAGCATCTGCAGCGCGGTCGGCTGCAACGCCTTGACCTGATCGGGAGTCACCCAGGCGTCGGCGGAACCCGTGACGGAGTGGGCGAAGCCGACCACCGTCAGCTTCGGGCGTCCGGCGGCGGTGATCTCGAAGCCCACGTCCGTCCGGCCTTCGCCACCCGGCACGCGGTTCAGGACGATCTCACCGGGCGCGGTGGCCCATCTGCCCCGCCACACGGACAGGCGGTCGACCGAGCCGCCGGGATCCGCCCGTCCGGCGACGGTGAGCGTGCCCATGAACACCTCGCCGGTCGAGGTGTCCAGAGTGGACTGGAGGAACGGGCCGGCCGACTCGGTCTGCCCGCTCCTGAGCTGGTCCTCCGACACCTTCGCCGGATCGAACGCCGCGGTGAGGTGCGCTCCGCGGTGCGTGGCGAACGCCCGGTCGAACGGCGCGGCGGCGGATTCGAGCAGTCCGAGGGCCATCACGAGCGTCGCGGTCGAGGCGCACACGACGACGCCGATCACGATCGTCTGCAGCATCCGGCGGCGCACCGCGGCCCACGCCGCGCTCCACACCGCGGTCACAGCGCCTTCTCCTGGGTGCGCTCCAGGCTCTGCTCCCGCTCGATCCTGCCGTCGACGACCTCGATCACCCGGCTCGCACACCGGGTCGCGAGCCGTTCGTCGTGCGTGACCAGCAGCAACGTCTGGCCGATCTGGTTGAGGTCGAGCAGCAGGTCCATCACCTGCTCGCCCGACCTGCTGTCCAGCGCGCCGGTGGGTTCGTCGGCGAGCAGCAACGCGGGCCGGTTCATCAACGCCCGTGCGACCGCGACGCGCTGCCGTTCCCCGCCGCTCAGCCGGGCCGGGTAGACGTTCTTGCGGTTCTCGATGCCGAGCTCACCGAAGAGCTCCAGCGCCCGCCTGCGCGCCTGACCCGCCGGAGTGCCGGTCAGCTGGGCGGCGAGCGCGACGTTGTCCAGCGCCGACAGGTCGTCGAGCAGGTTGAAGAACTGGAAGATCATGCCGATCCCGCGCCGGCGGAACAGGGCGAGACCCGTCTCGTTCAGCGAACCCAGGTCCGTGCCGTGCACGACGACCGAGCCGGACGTCGGCCGGTCCAGGCCCGCGATCATGTTCAGCAGCGTCGACTTGCCGCTGCCGGACGGACCCATCACCGCGACGGCCTCCCCGGCGCGCACGGTGAGCGACACCCCGTCGAGCGCTGTCGAGTCGCTGTACTCCTTGCGCAGGTCCGATATCTGGACGACCGCGTCGTTGTTCATGGCCGCCATCCTGTTCGGCGCGACGGGACCGGGCATCAGTCCGGGGAGGTAACCTGCCCGGCGGGGTCATCCCGGGGATGTAGCCGCTGCATCCGGGGAGTGATGCGCGCACGTCACGCGCTCTGGGAAGGTGAGTCGGGTGTGGGAGTTGATCGTGGCCGTCCTCGCCTGCCTGACCGCCGGTTTCCTCGCGGTGCGGCTGGCGGTGGCGAAGCGCGCGTACGCCCGTGCGATGGAGGAACGCGGCTGGCTGCTTGAGCGGGAACGGGAAAGCGCCGCCCGTGGGGCCGTGGACGCCGAACGAGCCAGGATCGCCAGGGAGCTGCACGACATCGTGAGCCACAACGTGAGCGTCATGGTCGTGCAGGCCGGTGCGGCACGCCGGGTGCTCGCGACCGGGGCCGAGGAGGCGACCGGCGCGTTGCTGGCGGTGGAGTCGGCCGGGCGCGACACGATGACCGAGCTGCGGCACATGCTCGGCCTGCTTGCACCGTCGGCGGACGGCGAGGACCTGCTGTCGCCGCAACCAGGTCTGAGCAGGCTCGGCTCGCTGGTCGACCGGATGTGCTTCGCCGGGCTGCCGGTCGAGGTCCGCATCTCGGGCGAGCCCCGCGAGCTGCCGTCCGGAGTGGACCTCACGGCGTACCGGATCGTCCAGGAGGCGCTGACCAACGCGCTCAAGCACGGCGACGGCGGAAAGGCGGACGTGACCATCAGGTACGCGGACCACTCCCTGCGGGTCGAGGTGCTCAACAGCGGCCCGAGTGTGCTGTCGGGAGCCGCGGTGTCCACGAAGGACGGCGAGGGACGCGGCCTGCTCGGCTTGCGGGAGCGCGTCGCCGTGCTGGGCGGCGACCTCGACGCCCGCAGACGGCTCGGCGGCGGGTTCCGCGTCCGGGCGAGGATTCCGCTGTGACCGCGCCACGGGTGGTGATCGCCGACGACCAGGCGTACGTGCGCATCGGCTTCCGCATGATCCTGACCTCGGGCGGCATCGACGTCGTGGGCGAGGCGGCCGACGGCGCCGAGGCGGTGACGGCCGTGCGGGACCTCAAGCCGGACGTCGTGCTGATGGACATCCGCATGCCCACCATGGACGGCCTCGAAGCCACCCGCCGCATCGTGCGCGAGTCACCGGACTGCCGCGTGCTGATGCTGACGACGTTCGACCTCGACCGGTACGTGTACGACGCACTCGCCGCCGGTGCCAGCGGGTTCCTGCTCAAGGACGTCACCGCGGAGCACCTCGTCGCCGCCGTGCGCCTGGTCGAGACCGGTGACGCGCTGCTCGCCCCGTCGATCACCCGCAGGCTCGTCGAACGGTTCGCGTCCGGCTCGCCTGCCGCGCGAGCCCCTGTCGTGCACCGGGATCTGGCCGCGCTCACCCCGCGCGAACGGGAGGTGCTGACACTGGTCGGGCACGGACGGTCCAACGCCGAGATCGCCGACGACCTCACCCTCAGCGAGGCGACGGTCAAGACCCACGTGGCCCGAATCTTCGCCAAGCTGGCGCTGCGCGACCGGGCCCAGGCCGTGGTGCTCGCCTATGAGACCGGGCTGGTCGCACCGGGCGGCTGAACGCTCAGCGCCGGCAACGCCGTGTCGCCCTCGACACCGTCGCCCAGGCCGCCGTACCCGCCTACGAAACCGGGCTGATCGCGCCGAGCGGTTCAACGCCGAACGCGAGCAACGCCGTGTCGTCCTCGACGCCATCGCCGAAACCCGCGAGCAACCGGCCCGCCGCGGCGATCACCGACACAGCAGTGGCCGGTGCCAAGCCGGCCAGGTCGTCTCGCAGCTCCTCCTCGCTGTAGCGGACGGCGCCGTCGACTCGTGCCTCGGTCAAGCCGTCGGTGTAGCACAGCAGCACGTCGCCCGGCGTCAGGCGGAGCTCGGTCGTGACGACGCGGGCGTCCGGCAGCACGCCGACCAGTTGCCCGCCCGGCAGTTCCACCAGCTCCGCGGTGCCGTCCGCGCGCAGGAGCAGCGGCGGGGTGTGCCCGCCGGTGGCCAGCGTGACGGTGGCGCCGTCGCCGGCGGGCCGGATGCAGCCGTAGATGACCGTGCACAGGCGCGATTTCGCGTGGTTGAGGACGGTGTTGAGGTTCTTCAGCACGCTGACCGGATCCGGGTTGTTGATCGCCGCGGCGCGCAGGGTGTAGCGCGTCAGCGAGGTCACCACCGCCGCGTCCACGCCCTTGCCGGACACGTCGCCGAGGAAGAAGCCCCAGGTGTCGCCCCCGAGCGGGAACACGTCGTAGAAGTCGCCGCCGACCTGGTCGAGCGACGCCGGGTGGTAACGGGCCTCGACCTGCACTCCGGGTATCACGGGCAGCGCGGGCGGCAACAGGGTCTGCTGCAACGTCCTCGCCAGCTGCTGGGCCTTGTCACGTTCCCGTTCGGCCTGCTGCCGGGCGCGCAGCAGCTCCTCCTCGTACGCGCGCCGGTCGCGGGCGTCGAACACCGTCGTGCGGATCAGCTGCGCCTCGCCGCCGGGACCGTTCTTGACGGTGGAGGTCAGCAGCACCGGCAGCCGCGTGCCGTCCGCGGTCCTCACCTCCAGCGCGACGCCGCCGATCTCGCCCTGCATCTGCAGCAACGGCGCGAAGTGCGTCTCGTAGTACATCCGGCCGCCGACCGTCAGCAGCTCGGGGAACCGCCTGCGGCCGACGAGCTCGTCCCGGTCGTAACCGAGCCAGGCCAGCAGCGTCGCGTTGATCTTCGCGATGGTGCCGTCCAGCAACGTCGAGACGTAGCCGCAGGGCGCGTTGTCGTAGAGGTCCTCCGCGCTGTCCTCCAGCAACGCCGCGAACGTCCCGCTGTCCCACGTCATCGGGTGTCCACGAACTCCAGGATCGCCTTCGCGGTGATCTCCGGTGCGCTCAGCTGCGGGCAGTGTCCGGTCGCGTTCAGCGTGACCAGCTCGCTGCCGGCGATCTGCTCGTGCGTGTACTGCCCGACCTCCGGCGGCGCGATGGCGTCGACGGCGCACTGGATCACCAGCGTCGGCACGGTCACCCTCGCCAGGTCGGTGCGGTTGTCCGACAGGAACGTGGCGCGGGCGAACACCCGCGCGATCGCCGGATCCGTGCGGCAGAAGCTGTTCTTCAACTCCTCCGCGAGCTCGGGCCGATCGGGGTTGTCCACGATGACCGGTGCCATCGCGGCGGACCAGCCCAGGTAGTTCGACTCCAGCGCGGCGAGCAGCTCGTCGACGTCCTCCCGGCTGAACCCGCCGCGGTAGTCGTCATCGTCCACATAGCACGGTGAGGGCGTGAGGAGGACCAGCTGCGCGAACCGTTCCGGCTCCCTGTTCGCGGCCAGCACGGCGATCATGGCGCTGACCGAGTGACCGACCAGCACGACATCGCGCAGGTCGAGCGCGCTGCAGATCTCCAGCACGTCGTCGGCGTACCCGTCGAGGCCGCTGTAACGCTCGGCGGACCACGCGCTCACGTCCGAGCGGCCGCACCCGGTGTGGTCGAACAACACCACGCGACACCGTTCGGCCAGGTCCGGGACGATTCTGCGCCACAGGTTCTGATCGCAGCCGAAACCGTGTGCGAGCAGCACGGCTGGACCGGTCTCGTTGCCGGTGACCACGACGTTGTTCCTGCGCAGGACGTCCACCCCGCCGATACTAGGTGTGACGGCGGCCATCGCGGGTATCTATCCCTCGAACTTGCTCCAGGAAGGAACGACAATGCCGCGCCGTCTGGTCGTACTGCCGCTCGCCCTGCTCACCACCGCGGCCGCGCTCGACGTGCTGCACGTGTTCACCGGACTGCCCGCTGCCGTGGCGTGGCACCTGATCACCGCTGGCCTGCTGCTGGGCATCGCGGTGGCGTCCGCCGAGTGGCTCGACCGGATCTTCGCCGAACCGGCCACCCGCACGTCCGGGCATGATCTCGGCATCGCCGCTGTCCTGGTGCTGTTCGGCGTGAGCTGGGTGCTGCGGCTCGGCCAGCCGGAGTGGGAACCGACTCTCGCGGCGGCGTTCGCCGGGTGGGCGGGTGCGTTCGGCTGGCTCGCGCTCTCGCTCGCCGGGCGCCGGACTCGGGTCGCCGCGCATTCCTGTTGATCACCGGTAGCGTGGGCGCATGCCGCAGATCACCGTCGAGCACTCCGCGGAGCTGAGCGGGGCGTTCGACCGCCGAGCCTTCGCCCTCGCGCTGCACCAGGCCTTGTCGCCGCTGGTCAGCTCGGAGGTGGCCGCGTTCAAGACGCGGTTCCGCCAGATCGAGGAGTGCGTGATCGGCGACGGCTCCCCCGCGGCGATGATCCACGTTCGGATCGGGCTGTTGTCGGGACGGCCGGCCGAGCTGAAGCAGGAGGTCGGGCGGGTGGGCATCGAGCTCGCGCGTGAACACCTCAAGCCGGTGGAGGGACTGCCGACGCAGCTCACGCTCGAGGTGTACGACATGGATCGCGAGCAGTACCAGAAGCTGGTGGTCTGACGGTCGCACCGGCCCCGGGCTCGGGACCGGTGCGCTCCGAGCGGTCGTCAGAACCGCCACTGCTGGTTGGACTGCCCCGAGCAGGACCACAGGATGAGCTTGGTGCCGTTGGCGGAACCCTGACCGCTGGCGTCGAGGCACAGGTTGGACAAGGCGTTGGTGATGGTGCCGTTGGCGTTGACGTTCCACTGCTGGTTCGCGCCGCCGGTGCAGTCCCAGATCGCCACCTGCGTGCCGTTGGTCGTGCCCCAGCCCGAGGCGTCCAGGCACTTCGTGCCGTAGACCACCAGCTGCCGGTTCGAGGTGTAGGCCCAGCTCTGGTTGGTTCCGCTGTGGCAGTCCCACAGCTGGGTCTGGGTGCCGTTGGTGGTGGTCGCCCCGGGAACGTCCACGCACCGGCCTGACGGGACGCCGGCGATCCGCTTGCCCGCCACGGGATCACCGATGCTGCCGGGCACGCTGCGCAGGGCGCTGTACCAGGTCGCGGCCATCTTGTCGTAGCCGGTCGCGGTCGGGTGGACTCCGTCGATCAGGTCGTTGGTGGTGAGCGCGGAGTGCATGTCGACCAGGCGCACCCGCTTGCCCGCGTTCACCTTGCTCTGCACCATGCCGGGGATCGTGGCGTTGTAGGCGCGGGCAGCGGACTCCTGCCCCGCGTTCGACAGCGGGATGATCGTCGCGACGAACACGTCGGCGTTGGGCGCGGTCGCGGTGATGCGGTCGACCAGGGCCGACAGGCGGGCGGGCGCGTTCGCCAGGTCGTGGTTCTGGAGCACGTCGTTGGTGCCGATGTGCAGCAGAACCGTGCGCGGAGTGGTGTTGCGGAGCCAGGTTTCGACGTTCGCGTGGATCTGGTCGATGCGCCAGCCGGGGTGGCCCTGATGGTCGTGGTCCCCGAGCGACGCCGGGCCGTTGAACTCCGAGCCGACGAAGTCCACGCGGTAGTTCGCGCTGGTGGCCCGCTGCCACAGCCCGATGCGGTAGCCGCCCGGTACCTGCGTCCCCTCGGTGATCGAGTCGCCCAGCGGCATGACGCGTGTTCCGCCGTTGGACTCCGCGAGCGCCGGTGCGGCGGGCAGTGCGGTGGCGACCAGCGCGGCGGCGCAGACGATGAGCCGCCGTAACTTTGCGTGCATCTGTTCTCCCGTCCCAGGAAACCATGGTGCGTTAGCGCTAACACTGGATAACGCAGCGACTTCACGTCAAGGGCCTGACCACCTGAGACGACAAGAATGGCCGCACAAGCTCTTCCCTTGTGGTGCAGGAAATTTGAGATTTGCAAGTTTCAGTTGTCTCAGCTGGCACAACGTTCTTGCCGTCGCTTTGCCTAGCGTTAGCGCTCACATCACATCTGCCTGGGGTGCACGAGAACTACACCTCCTGCCGTGGTTCGGAGTCCTTGCCCAGCGGTCCGGCCCACTGCTGCGGCCGGAACGCCCGTGCGATCTGCGGGGTGATCTTCAGGCTGTCCGGCCCGTGCCGGCGCGCGATCACCACGTTGAACAGCAACCACAACGCCCACGCCAGCAAGGCGATGGTCGGCAACGCCGCGATGGTGACGACAACGGTGAGGTTCATGCCGGCTGTCCTCTGCGCAGCGCGAGCTCGGCGAGCACGGCGGCTCCGTCCGTCAGCACCGCGTCGTCGAACACCGCGAGCGGCGAGTGGTTGCCCGTCCGGCCGTCTCCCGCGCCGAGCAGCACGAACGTGCCGGGCACCTCGCGCACGACTCGGGAGAAGTCCTCGCCGCCGGGCAGCGGGTTCTCCAACAGCCCCGGGAAGGCTCCGTGTGGAAGCTCCGCCACCAGGAGGTGCTCCGCGCGCTGCACGACGGACGCCGGACAGCGGTGGACATCGGGGCCGCGATCGGGCGCAGCGGTGCGCCGCTGGCTCAACTGGATGATGGAGGACGGCCTGCTGTCGTTCCGCTGCGAGGTCGCGCAGCCCATCACCGGATGGCCGATCGCCACGACGTTCTGGGCGCGCGTGCCGCCCGACCAGCTCGACGAGACCGCCACGAAGCTGGCCGCACGGACGGAGGTGCGGCTGTGCGCGGCGGTCACCGGGTCGGACAACCTGATCACGACGCTCTGGTTGCGGTCGCTCGGCGACATCCAGCGCGTGGAAGCGGAGCTCGCGACCAGCCTGCCTCAGCTGACCCTCACCGACCGCGCCGTCACGTTGCGCGCGGTGAAGCGGATGGGTTGCCTGCTCAGTGAAAGCGGGCACATCACCGAGGTGGTGCCCATCGATCCGTGGGCACCAGGCATCTCGGCCTGATGTTCAGGCTCCGCAGGAGTCCCTGACGACCAGCCGGGTCGGCAGGATCACCGGGTCCTCGCGGCCAGTGCCGGTGATCATGGCCATGATCGCTTTGGCGGCCGCCACACCGAACCCCGGTTTGTCCTGGGCCACCGTGGTGAGCGCCGGATCGACCACGGAGGCGATCTCGATGTCGTCGAACCCGACGATCGCCAGGTCGTCCGGCACGCGCAGTCCCGCGGCACGGGCGGCCAGCAGCGCTCCGACCGCCATCTCGTCGCTGGCCGCGAACACAGCCGTCGGCGGCTCGTTCAGTGCGAGAAGTCGTTGCATGGCAACGGTTCCACTCGTCCGGTAGAAGTCACCGGCGACGACGTACTCGTCGCGCGGCGGCAGACCGGCCTCCCGCAGTGCATCGCGGTAGCCGGCGACACGGGCCCGGGAGGGCTGGTTGCCCGGCGGGCCCGTGATCGTGGCGATCCGGGTGTGACCGAGTCCAGTGAGGTGCCGGGTGGCCGCCCGCGCGCCGCCGGCGTTGTCGGAGGTCACGTAGGTGGCTCTGGGGCCGTCGACGGCTACGTCCAGCGCGACGCACGGAACTCCTGACTGCGCGAAGGCTTCGAACGCCTCGGCGTCGGAACCGCTGTCGATCAGGACGAGCCCGCCGAGGTGGTGGCGGCGGGTCATGTTCACGTAGCCGACCGGATCAGCGAGCGACGCGCCGACCTCGCGGGCGTCACCGCTGGTCGCGAGCATCAGCAGGTGGTAACCGTGGACGCTGAGCGCGGACTTCAGCCCGATCAGCAGGTCCTGCAGGTACGGGTGCCGCCAGCCGGGCCTGCGGTGGTCGGTGTCCCAGACCAGTCCGATCATCGTGGACTGCTTCGTCGACAACGCCCGCGCGGATTCGTTGGGCTGGTAGCCCAGCTCCCGCGCGACTCGCAGCACTCGTTCCCGCGTTTCCTCGTTGACCGTTTCCGGCTGGTTGAAGACACGCGACACCGTCGCCACGGACACACCGCAGAGCTGGGCGATCTCACGCCCGGTCGCCATCGGACCTCCGTTTCACCGTAAGCGGTTACATCATCGTACGAGCAGCAGTTTCCCTGTTCAAACGACTGCCACAGTCGACTCGTTTATCGTTTTGTTACTTGACGGGCTCGGTGTGACCCGGTTGTCATGGGCCCCGCACATCCCCGGCAGTGTTCGGCCGCCAGATCGTCGGCGGCACCATGCCGGGCGCCGTCAAGGGCTGACCTCGCGAAGGAGATCGGTGTGAGTTTTCCGGACGGCTTCCGCTGGGGTGTGGCGACCTCGGCCTATCAGATCGAGGGGGCGGCGCGGCTCGACGGCCGCGGTCCGTCCATCTGGGACACGTTCGCGGCGGTGCCCGGCGCGGTCGCGAACGGCGACAACGGCGACGTGGCGGCGGACCACTACCACCGCTGGGCCGAGGACGTGCGGTTGCTCGTCGACCTCGGCGTGGACGCGTACCGCTTCTCGGTGTCGTGGCCGAGGATCCTGCCGGAGGGACGCGGCCGGGTGGAGCAGCGCGGCCTCGACTTCTACCGGCGGCTCGCCGAGGCGTTGCTGGGCAAGGGGATCGAGCCGTTCGTCACGCTGTACCACTGGGACCTGCCGCAGGCGCTGGAGGACCTGGGTGGCTGGCGCAGCCGCGACACGTCCTACCGGTTCGCCGACTACGCCGCGACCGTGCACGAGGCGCTGAGCGACGTCGTCACCAAGTGGGTCACGCTGAACGAGCCGTACTGCTCTTCGATCGTGGGCTACGGCGAAGGCCGGCACGCCCCCGGCGCCAGGGAAGGTCACGGCGCACTGGCGGCGGCGCACCACCTGTTGCTGGGGCACGGTTTCGCCGTGCGGGCCATGCGCGCCAACGGTGCGGCCGGCCAGGAGTTCGGCATCGTGCTCAACCAGTCCCCCACCGTGCCGGTGACGGACTCCCCCGCCGACGTCGCCGCCGCGAGCCGGCAGGACTGCCTGTTGCGCAGGCAGTTCACCGACCCGCTGTTCGGCGGGACCTATCCGGACGAGCTGACCTCGATGTTCAGCGAGATCACCGACTTCTCGTTCCGGCACGACGAGGACCTGTCGATCATCGGCGAGCCGCTGAACCACGTCGGTCTCAACTACTACTACCGCCTGCACGTCGCCGACGCACCGCACCGGGAGCCGGATCCCGCCAAGCGCACCGCCCACGACATCGGCGTCGACACGACCCAGCTGCCGGACGTGCCCCGCACCGGCATGGGCTGGCCGGTGGAACCCGCCGGTCTCACCACGGCGCTGACGGACCTCAAGGCCCGTCACCCCGATCTGCCTCCCGTGTACGTCACGGAGAACGGATGCGTCTACCCGGACACGGAAACCTTCGAGGACGACGACCGCATCGCCTATCTCCGCGACCACATCGCCGCGGCCGAAGCAGCCGCGGCGGCCGGAGTGGACCTCCGCGGCTACTTCTGCTGGTCGCTGCTCGACAACTTCGAGTGGGCGCACGGCTACAAGCACCGGTTCGGCCTGATCCACGTCGACTACGCGACCCAGCGCCGCACACCGCGCGCCAGCTACCGCTGGTACCGCTCGTTCATCAACGCTCGGCGGCAGGACAGCTGACGGCCGGAGCAGCTCCCCGGCTGGTGATGAGGGGATCTACTGGCGTTGCGCGGCCACCCAGGTCGCGACCTGCACCCTGGACTTGAACCCCAGCTTCGTCAGGATGTTCTCGGTGTGGGTCTCCGCGGTCCGCACCGAGATCACCAGCCGGTCCGCGATCTCCCTGCTGGTCAGCCCTTCGGCGATGAGGCCGGCGATCTCCCGCTCGCGCCGCGTCAGCACGCTCGGCGGCTCCACCGGCGCGGCGGCCTCCGGCTCCTCGCCCAGGGAGTACGCCATGGCCTCGTCGATCGTCATCGACCGGCCGCGCCCGAACGCCTCGTCGAAACCCTTGTCGCCCAGTCGTTTCCGCCCGACGCGCTCGGCTTCCTCGTGGTAGGGGTACATGTGCTGGTAGGTGCGCAGCGGACGGGCCATGATCTCCCAGACGCGGTCCGCCGCGCCGAGCAGCGTCGCCGCCGGTTCCACGTGCCCGAGCGCGGCCTCGACCCACGACAGCGACTCCACGGACCAGCCGATGCCGGTGAGGTCGCGGATGTCGCGGCGCAGCCGGATGCTCTCCCGGTACAGCCCGGCGGCACGGTCGTGGTCACCCTGCGCCATCGCGAAGATGCCCATGCTCCAGAGCGCGTACGAGCGGTGGAAGCACTCGCCCGCGGGCTCGGTGATCCGCAGCCACTCCTCGTGGCAGGCGGTGGCGCGGGCGACGTCACCGGCGAGGCCCACGGCGCTGGAGTAGCTCACCATCAGGTCGAGGCGGCGCGGCACGTCGACGCCGGGTGCCAGCACCGCGATGCCCCGCTCCAAGACCGAGATCGCGGCCGGCAGGTCACCGCTGTACAGATCGACGCTGCCTTCCACCCAGCAGGCGAAGGCCGTGATGGCCGGGTCGTTCACGACCGCCTCGATGGTCCTCGCGTCGGCCAGGCGGCGCAGGCTGTCGTCGAACTGCCCGTCCGCCGCCGCCAGGCTGCCGTCGGTGAGCAGCGCCCTGGCCCGCTCGACGGACGGCGGGCTCGGCCGGTCGAGCGCACGGCCCAGCCACAGGCGGCCTTCCCTGGCCCAGCCGCGGCCCCACCAGTAGAAGTGGAACAGACCGGACAGCATCCGGAACGCGGCCTCCAGCTCCCCCGGTTCCTTGAGGCAGTAGTCCACGGCCGCCTGGACGTTGGCGTGCTCACGGTCCAGCCTGGCGAACCAGAACACCTGCCGGGAGCTCACCCAGTCGGCGTTGGCCTGGTCGATCAGCCCGAGGTGGAAGTCGCGGTGCCTGCGCAGGAGATCCGCGTGTTCACCCGCGCGGTCGAGCTGTTCCACACCGAACTCGCGGATGGTCTCCAGCATCCGGTAGCGCATCACGTCGCCGTGCTGGTCCGCGACCAGCACCGACTTGTCCAGCAACGAGGACACGGTGCTCAGCACTTCCTCGACGGCGAGCCCGGCACCGCAGCACACGTCTTCCGCGGCGTCGAGCTCGAACCCGCCGGCGAACACCGACAGCCGCGCCCACAGCAGCTTCTCCGCGTCCGAGCACAGGCCGTGGCTCCACTCGATGCACGACCGCAGCGTCTGCTGCCGGGCGGGGAGCACGCGCTGCCCCGCGGTGAGCGACTGGGGCTGGTCCAGCAGCCGGGCGAGGATGTCCTTCTCCGACAGCGCCCGCACCCGCGCCGCCGCCAGCTCGATCGCGAGCGGCAGGCCGTCCAGTCGTTGGCAGATCTCGGCCACCACGTCCCCGTTGGCGGAGTTCACGGTGAAGCCGAGCCGCACGGACGCCGCTCGTTCCGCGAACAGCGTCACCGCCTCCGACCCGTTCAGCTCCTGCTCGCCGAGCGGCCGTTCCAGGGCCGGGAGGGTGAGCGGTGGCACGGGCATGACTGCCTCGCCCGCGATGCCGAGGCACTCCCGGCTCGTCGAGAGGATTCGCAGCTCGTGACACGTCTGCAGCAGCGCGTGGGACAGTCCGGCGACCGCGTCCACGAGATGCTCGGAGTTGTCCAGCACCAGCAGCAGCCGGCGCGACGACAGGTAGTCGATCAGCATCTCGAGCGAGGTCCGGCCGGCCTCGCGCATGCCCACCGCCAGCGCCACGGCGTTCGCCACGAGCTCGGCGTCGCGCAGCTCGTCCAGCTCGACCAGCACGACCCCGTCCGGGAACGCCCGGTGCACGATGCGGCTCACCTCCAGGGCGAGGCGCGTCTTGCCGACTCCGCCCGGTCCGGTGAGGGTCACGAGGCGTGACGCGGACAACAGGCGCCTGACCTCGTCCACCTCACGCCGGCGGCCGACGAAGCTGCTCAGCTCCAGAGGAAGACCCGAAGTCCTCCTCCGGGCGACCGTGCCCATAACAACGCACGGTAGTGCCGTGGCCCCCGCGGCGCAGGGGGGAACCCACAACGGTTTGGAATCCGTAGCCTTCTACGTACTTCTCCCGATGTGTCCGCGGGGTGTCGCGAGCACCATTTCTCCATGTGGCCCGGACCACACGGGCTGGTGAAGAACCGGCCGCCGGGACACCAGGAGCGCAGCCATGTGCCAGCACCAGCCACAGTGCCCTGACGCGGCGGACCCGCGCGGCCCGTGGGCGGAGATCGCCGTCGCTCACCCCGAGCAGGGCTGGTACCTGCTCTGCAACGGGATCGTGCTGTTCGACGACGGAGGCCTGATGCTGCCCGATCACCGCGTCGTCGCTCCTGCCGCCTGATCTCGTTCGGGGCGGCCTGATTCGGTCGGCCGCTCTCAAACGTGCCCGGTGGTTCCCCCGATGCCGGTGTCGCCTCCCCCCGCTGACACCGACGCGCACCGGGCGGGTGGGGTGGACGGTCTGCTCGCCGCAGCGCGCCTCTGCGGTCGGACCGTCCGCCCCGCCGTCCACCCCCACGACTCCGGAGAGAACCCGCCATGACCATCGACTCGCCGCCGCAGCCGTGCCCGCGTTGCCTTCGCCCGACGGTGCTGGTCACCCACCGCCAAGGCCGCGAATGGCTGCACGTCGGCACGTGGCTCGCCCGGTGCGGGCGGGTCGTGCACGCCGGCTGAGAGGGCTCACGGCGACGCGGCGGTGGACACCGGCGCGGTGAGCAGTCCGATGAGCAGGTCGACCAGTTCCGCAGCGGATTGCGGGTCGTCCCGCGGTAGATCGTCCGCGCACACGGCCCGTTCGCGGTCGGCGAGCAGGGCGAACAGCACGGTGGGCAGGACGCGCAGCCGTCGGCGCCGGATCTCGGGTGGCAGGTCCCGCAGCGCGCGGTCCAGACGCATGATGATCAGCCGGACCGCGGCCCGCCCCGCTCGCCCGAGGTTGCTGTCCGCGGCCAGCGCCGGGTGAGTTCGGACCTGTTCGAGGAACCGGGCGTAGTGGGTGGCGCCGTGTTCGTACGGGACGGTCAGCATCGGCACGACCAACGCCGACACCAAGGCCCGCACGTCGTGCGTCTCGCCGGCCGCCTCGCTCTCGGTGAGCAGCTCCAGGCGGTGCTGCTCCAGGTCGGCGATGCGGTACTCGGCGACGGCGTCGATCAGCCCGTCCCTGGAGCCGAAGTGGTACTGGACCGCGGAGTTGTTGCGCTGCCCCGCGGCCTTCGCGATGTCGCGCAACGGCACCTCGACGCCGTGCTCGGCGATCAACCGCTCGGCGGCGACGATGATCCGCTCCCTGGCGTCCGCGCTGGCCACGGCATTACGTTAACACGCGCTTCTTGACTTTTAAGCACCAGCGCTTAACAGTGGCCGAGTGGTGACGGACATGTTCGGCTTGCCAGGCGCGGTCGCGGTGGTGACCGGAGCGGGACGGGGCATCGGCGCGGCATCGGCGGTGGCACTGGCCGAGGCGGGCGCGGACGTGGTGATCAGCGCACGTACCGCGGAGCAGCTCAACGAGGTCGCGGGCAGGATCGAGGTACTGGGGCGGCGGGCCGTCGTCGTGCCGGCAGATCTGTCCGATGTGGACGCTACGGCGGCGCTGGCGGACACGGCCGTCGAGCGGTTCGGGCGGCTGGACGTCGTGGTGAACAACGTCGGCGGCACGTTGCCGAACACGTTCCTGACGACAACGCCGGACTTCCTGGAAGACGCCTTCCACTTCAACGTGACCACCGCGCACGCCCTGACCTGCGCGGCGGTACCGCACATGCTCAAGAGCGGCGGCGGGTCGGTGGTCAACATCAGCTCTGTGATGGGCAGACTCGCCGGTCGCGGCTTCCTGGCCTACGGCACGGCGAAAGCGGCCCTGACGCACTACACGCACCTGGCCGCCACGGACCTCGCGCCGCGGATCAGGGTGAACGCGATCGACGTGGGCTCGGTCCACACCTCGGCTCTCGACGTGGTCGCCCGCGACGAGAAGATCAGGACCTCGATGGAACAGGCCACACCGTTGCGCCGGCTGGGACATCCCGACGAGGTCGCGGCAGCGGTGCTGTACCTGGCGTCGCGGGCCTCCGGCTACACCACGGGATCGGTGCTGCGGGTCGACGGCGGGATCGGCGCGCCCAACCTCGACTTCAACCTGCCGGATCTCTGAGGAGGCCCAGATGCGCGTGGTGCAGTGGAGCACGGGCAACGTCGGCAAGTGGGCGTTGCGGGGCATCATCGACCACCCCGAACTCGAGCTGGCCGGGGTGTGGGTGTCGGGCCCCGGCAAGGACGGCCGCGACGCGGGAGAGCTCGCCGGGGTGGACCCGGTCGGGATCCGCGCGACCACGGATGCCGGCCAGTTGATCGCGACGAAGCCGGACTGCGTGGTCTACACGGCGATGGCCGACAACCGGTTGACCGAGGCGATCGCCGACCTGTGCCTGCTGTTGCGGGCGGGCATCAACGTGGTGGCCAGCGGTCCGGTGTTCCTGTCCTACCCGGAGGGAACCGTGCCGCCCGAGCTGATCGAGCCGGTTCGCCAGGCCGCGATCGACGGCGGAAGTTCGTTGTGGGTCAACGGCATCGACCCCGGCTGGGCCAACGACTGGCTGCCACTGCTGCTGTCCGGCACGTGTCAGCGCATCGACCTCATCCGATGCTCGGAGATCACGGACTACTCCACCTACGACAATCCGTTGGTGTTGTTCGACATCATGGGCTTCGGTTCGGCGCCCGACCACACTCCCCTGCTGTTGCAGCCCGGCGTGCTCACTCTTGCCTGGGGCAGCGTGGTCCGCCAGCTGGCCGCCGCGCTGGACGTCGCGCTGGACTCGGTCGTCGAGGACCACGAGCGGTTCGCGGCTCCCGAGTCGTTCCCGGCCGCGGGCCGCACGATCGCCGAGGGCACGATGGCGGCGCTGCGGTTCACCGTCAGCGGCATGATCGCGGATCGGCCGGTGCTCGTGCTCGAGCACGTCACCCGCCTGCGGGCGGACCTCGCGCCGGACTGGCCGCAGCCGGTCGGCACCGGCTGCTACCGCGTGGAGATCGCCGGTGAACCCAACTACGTGGTCGACGTGCGGCTGACCGGTGGCGACGGCGACCACAACACCGCGGGCGTGGCGTCGACCGCCATGCGTCTGGTCAACGCCGTTCCCGCGGTCGTGGCCGCCCCACCCGGCCTGCTCACCGCACTCGACCTGCCCCTGACCACCGGACGCGGGCTCGTGGCCCGCGGCGCGAACGCCTGAGCCCTACCAGCCCCATCGGGACGACGGCCGCGTCTGTTGTTGTTTCAGGTCAAGGAAGTTGTACGCGGGCAACGGTCCGGTGCAAGTCGCCGTGACATCGGTGAACGCCGCCACCGCGGCGCGCACGGCCTCGATCTGGTCCAGAGGCAGAAGGTACGCACGGAGTTCCACGGTGTGTTCGGGTGCGGGAAGCAGCGCCGTCGACCGGGCCACCGCCGACACCGGTGCGAGCAGTGCTTCCGCCTCTTTCCGGCGCCACGCCACGATTTCCCGCGCGATCAGCTCGCCTCCTGCGAGGGTGTCCGTGCGGCGGCCCGTGAACGTGCGCTTCTCGTAGACCGCGCGCAACGCGGTGTCTTCGTCGAACGCCAGGCGCACGTGCAGCTCCGCCATGCCGTCGAGCTGGTCGAGATGGTGCCGCAGTGCCGGTGGGCCCAGTGCGAGCACCGCCGTGCGGGCGGCGGCCTCGTCCACCGCCGTGGTGCCGATGCGCAGTGGCAGCACCGGTCCGCCCGGCAGCAACGCGCACAACGCGGCCAGCTGGGCGACGGCCTCCTGCTCGGTCAGCGCGAGGCCGTCCGGCCGGTCGCTGACGACGACGGCGAGGTCCTCCAGCGCGACCAGCCGGAACGGTGATCCGTCCGGCAGCCGGTGCAATGCCCGCACAACGCCGTGCAGGTGCAGGCTCACGGCTGGGGTTCCTCCACCTGGACCGCGGCCGGCGTGACGACCGCGGGGGTGACCATGGCCGGGACCGCGGAGGCGAGCAGGCCGTAGGTACCGCCGATGCCCTGTGCCGCGGGTGGTGCCGCCGCGAGGCCCCGGCGGGTCACCTCCAGCCGTTGCATCGCTTCCAGGTACCGGATGTAGGTGTCGACGCTCGCGATCACGACCTTGATGTCGATGGCGAGGATCTCGATGCCGATCAGCGACACGCGCACCGACGCGTCGATCACGAGTCCCTTGTCCAGCAGGACGTTCAGCACGTCGGACAGGCCGCCGGTGTTCGGCACGGCAGGAGCGGTCACGATGATGCCCTCTCTTCGCGCAACAGGCTCGCGATGTCGACGGGAAGCCGGACACCTGAGGAGTCCGGTTCACCGAGTGCTTCGCGCAACGCCGCGAACTGGCGTTGCAGTGAGATCAGCGCCTGGCCGAGGTTTTCGGTCTCCTCGGCCGTGAGGGTGCCCGCGTCCACCCGGCGCAGCGCTTGACGCTCCAGCAGTTCACACACGATCTCCAGCACGGCCACGACGATCCGGCCGAGCCCTCTGCCCGCGTCCTGCGCGGTCACCGGTCACCGCCGATGCCGATCAGCAACAGCCTCAGGTCGAGCCGGATCAGCTCGACGCCCGCCAACGCGATGACCACGTCGCCACGCACGACCGCACCCCGGTGCACCACCCGGTCGAGCAGGTCGACGAGGCTCGCGGCGGTGTGCTCAGGCATCGGCGAACTCCACCTTCGTGAACGAGTACGGCGGCCAGGGCCCGGTGATCTCCACTCGCAGCCCCAGTTCCCCGGTCAGCCGGCGAACCTCGGCGTGGAAGTCCTCCTCGTCCTCGGTGCGCACCAGGTACGCCGCTTCGAGCAGGAGGTCGCCCGAGAGGTCGCGGCACGTGCTCTCGGCGGCTCGCTGCTCCAGTGCACGGTGCACGGCGGCAGCGCCACTCCGGACGGCATCGGTGGCGTTCAGCCGCTGCCTGCGCAGTGTCAGATAAGCCGTTCCCGACATCTCGTCCAGATTGATCGGCTCACGCTCGGGGGCTCGCACCCGGACGCCCCACTCGCGCCGCCCCTCGACCCGGTCCAGCCAGGCCGACGCCTCCTCGTGGCGAGCGCTGAGCAGTCGCATGGCGGCGTCGACACCGTCGAGGACGGTGCCGAACCGCAGTGGCAGCACCGGTTCGCGCTGGAACACCGCACGCACCACGGCGTCGTGGTAGCGGGCCAGCACCGCCAGCGGACTGTCCTCAGTGGGCTCGTCGAGCTCGAGCCCGGTGAACCGGTCGAGCTCGACCTCGGCCACGACGAGGGCGAGGCCCCGGTGGCCGATCAGCCACGGCCCGGCCAGGTCGAGCTGCCGATCTCTCGTGATCGCGTACGCGTACAGGCCGCGGCTCATGGTCGTTTCTCCTCCAGCGCCCGCTCCAGCACCGCGAGACGCTCACGCAGCTCGGCGTTCTCCGCGGCCAGCTCGTTCGCCGCGGCCCGCTCCACCGCCTTCGGGGCGAAGAACGGGTCGTCCGTCCACCAGTCCATGCCCATCTCCCTGGCGGTCTGCGCGGACGCGACGAACAACCTCACCCGCAACGTGAGCAGCTCGATGTCCACCACGCAGACCGCGATGTCCCCGACGATCACCACGCCCTTGTCCAGGACGCGTTCCAGCGTGTCGGCGAGAGAACTGGACCTGTTGTCCACTGTGGAACCGTCCCCTCACATGTCGGTCGTCCCGCGGGTGTAACGCCGGAGCCGCTCGCAGCCGAACAGCTCCCCCGTCGCGTCGACGTCGACGCGATAGGTGGACATGACGCTGGTCGTGGCCGGGATGCGTTCGAGCTCGAGCACGTCGACCAGCACCGACCAGCCGCCGTCCGGCAGCGCGCGTATCCCCGAAACGGCTTCCGGCGTCCTGCCGATCAGCGCACCGAACTGCTCCGTCGCGGCGCGAATGGCGAATGCGGCAGTGAGTTTCTCAGGTTTTCCGGATGGCGAACTTTCATTGAAGTCGTCAGCCACCCTCCTGATCTTAGGGAGATCGCACCGCACGTCGCGATAATGCGTGCACAGCAAGAATTGACATATTCACCAGAACTGTCGAACAAGTCGAATACTGCCCCGGCCGTTGCAACCGGGGAGACCAAAAGGCGCTGCCAGCTGCGGAAATTCAGCGGAGTCCACAATGCCAACTCCGGCGGACGGGGTGTGCGAATACCACCTTTGGAGCATGCGGACGAATCGGTGGATTCAGCCACCTATTGAGACACAGAATTTCAATGCAGCTGGCCGGGCGATTCCCGATCGGAATCACCGCGCCGAAGTTGACTTCGCCCGCAGGCGCAAGGCGGAGACGAGGAAGAAGATGCCGCCGAGAAGTGCGTAGCCGGCCAGGTTCACCAGCGTCGCACCGTCCTTTGCGGACTGGAGGATGAACGAAGTGCCCGCCAGGACGGAAATCCCGCCGCTGAGGATCATCGGCCACTGACCACCCAGGCCGCGCCGCAGAACACCGACGACGAGCTGGACGAGCCCCGACACGATCGCCCAGCTCCCCCAGACCCGCAGGACGCCGGGGATGCCGGACGAGGCGGCGAGGACGAGGCCGGTGGCGGCGAGCAGGCTGATCGCGATGTTCACGTAGAGGCCCGTGACCGCCTTCGTCTCCTTGGACGAGCGGAGGTCGACGATCGCCGCGGCCACGTCGAACACCGGGTACAGCACCAGCAGCGCGAGGCTCACGGCGCTGAGGCTCGACGCGGTCGCGACCAGCGAACCGGCCCACAACAGCGCGAAGGCGAACCGGACGAAGTACAGGCGCCTCAAGCCGAGTGCCACACCGGTCTCCGGAAGAGCAGCGGTGCTCATGAGTGTTCTCCCTCAGGTAGATAGAACGTTCAGTCTCTCTCTGAACCATGGCAGCCACCTGGCACCCTCGTCAAGACCGAACGTTCTATCTGCTAGCGTGGCCGTCGAGAAGGAGAGGTGGGGCGACGGTGTCCGAAGCACGATCGCGGCTGCTCACCACGGCGAGCCGGCTGTTCTACTCGGAGGGGCTGCACTCGGTCGGTGTCGACCGGATCATCTCCGAGGCGTCCGTGACCCGCGCGACCTTCTACCGGCACTTCCCGAGCAAGGAAGATCTCCTGGTCTCCTACCTGCGCCTCGCCGACGAGGCGATCCGCGCCCAGGTGGAGACGGCCCGCGCCGCCGCGCCCGACGCGGCCGGGGCGGTGCGGGCGGTCGCGGAGTCGATCGCCGGTGGCATCCGGTCGGACGGCTTCCGGGGATGTGCGTTTCTCAACGCCGCGGCGGAGTACCCCGATCCCGCGCACCCGGTGCACCAGGCGGTCCTCGCTCATCGGGAGTGGTTTCTGAGCACCGTCACCGACCTGCTGGCGCGGACGGGAGAGACAGCGGCCGAGCCCGCGGCGCGGCATTTCGTCATGCTGCGGGACGGAGCGATGGCGGCGGGATGCCTCACCGATCCTGAGCCGATCTGCGAGACGTTCCTGCGCGGCGTCGAGGGGATCCTGCGGTACCGAGCCACTCTCACCTGATCACCGCCCGTGCGCGTCGGCGATCATCCACGCGTGAACTACGTTGGTGGCATGGAGATCTACGACATCCCGGTCAGCACGCTCGCGGGTGAGCCGGGCAGCCTCGACGCGGTGCGGGGCAAGGTGCTGCTCATCGTCAACGTCGCCTCGCGCTGCGGCCTGACCCCTCAGTACGCGGGTCTGGAGCGGCTGCAGGAGAAGTACGCCGACGATGGCTTCTCCGTGATCGGCTTCCCGTGCAACCAGTTCGCGGGTCAGGAGCCGGGCACCTCGGAGGAGATCGCCACCTTCTGCTCGACGACCTACGGGGTGTCGTTCCCCCTGTACGAGAAGCTGGAGGTGAACGGGCCCGGTCGGCACGCGATCTACCAGGAGCTGGTGCGTCAGCCGGACGCGGAAGGCGTCGCCGGCGACGTGCAGTGGAACTTCGAGAAGTTCCTGGTCTCGCGCGACGGCGAGGTGCTGGGCCGGTTCCGGCCGAACGTCGAGCCAGAGGCGCCGGCGATCACCGAGGCGATCGAGGCGGCACTTCGATAGGTCATCTGTGAATGCTGTTGCCGCGGCGTGCGCGGAGGTTGAATCCGCGCACGCCGTCGAAAGGGCTTCAGCATGCGTTTGATGAGCACAGCCGCAGTTACCGCCACAGCTCTCCTGGTGTCCGCGCTGCCCGCGTCCGCGATCAACTCCTACAACGCCACTCCCGCGCCCGAGCGCACCGAGGTCGGTGCCCTCGTCGCGACCTGGGACAACGACGACAACCCGGCGACCCCGGACCGCGTCGACTGGGTCTGCAGCGGAACGATGATCGACGACGACACGTTCCTCACGGCCGCGCACTGCACCAGCGACTGGCCGGCGAACGTGAAGTTCTACGTGTCGCTGCACCAGGACGTGCAGACCGTGCTGGACAACGCCACGGGCACGCCGGCGCAGATCGCCGCGGCGGTCGCGGTGCCGGGCACCGCGCACAACCACCCCGCCTACCCCGGCCCGGCGGAGGACACGCACGACATCTCCGTGGTGCAGGTGTCCGCGCAGCAGATGAAGGCGCGGTGGAAGTTCACCCCGGCGACGCTGCCCACCGCGAACCGCCTGGGTGAGCTCGGACCGCAGGGGCTCAACGACACGCCCTGGCTGGTCGCCGGCTACGGCACGCAGGAGGCCCGCCGCGGTCCAGGCGGGCACACGCACCCCGGTGGCGGTGTCCGGATGAAGGCGCCGGTGACGTTCAACGCGCTGAACAACGCGTGGGCCCGGCTCGCCATGACGGCGCCGCAGGGCAACGGCGGCGCCTGCTACGGCGACTCCGGTGGCCCGAACTTCGCCACGATCGACGGCAGGCTGACCCTCGCCGCCACGACGATCACCGGTGACTCGCCGTGCTACGCCACGAACGTCGTCTACCGGCTGGACGGCCCCGGAGCGCGGGACTTCCTCCGCCCGTTCGTCACGCTGCCCTGAACGGCTGCGAGCTGAGCTGACGCGCGAAGTTAGGCCGATCGGGTTACCTTCTGATTCCTGGTGACTGGGCAACACGCCGGGAACGGAGGTCGCCGTGGCACCCGACTCCGTTCCCGCCTGGATCGACCCGATGCTCGCCAAGCCCGACGGAGGCCGGCTGCGCGAAGGTCCGCAGTGGGCGTACGAGTACAAGCTGGACGGCTACCGCGTGACGATGAGGATCGCCGCCGCCGGCACGACAGTGCTGACCAGCCGCAACGGCCTCGACCTCACCGCCGAGTTCGCCGACCTGACGGGCGTGCTCGCCGAGGCGCTGCACGGGCGCGCCGCGGTGCTCGACGGTGAGGTCGTGGTCTACAACGAAGCCGGCCAGATCGACTTCGGCCTGCTGCAGCAACGACGTGGGCGCTTCCAGAAACACCGCACCGCCCGGCGGACCGAGCCGTTCACCGACGTCCCGGTCCGCTTTCTGGTGTTCGACCTGCTGCTGCTCGACGGGCGGCTCCTCCTCGACGAGCCCTACGAGCAACGGCGCGCGCGGCTCAGCGAGCTGGCGATGCCCGACCCGTTCCGGGTGGCCGTGGTGCCGTCGTTCACCACCGCCGACCTCGCCGCCGAGCGGCTCACCCCACAACGCCTGCTCGAACGCGTGGCCGCCGAGGGGCACGAAGGGCTCGTCGCCAAGCGCCTCGACTCCCCCTACCTGCCCGGCAAGCGGCCGGACTTCTGGTGCAAGCACCCGCTGGTGCAGACGCGCGAGGTGATCGTCTGCGGCTGGCGGCCCGGCCAGAGCGGCTTCACCGGCACCGTCGGCGGGCTGCTGCTCGGTGCGCACGACCCGGACACCGGTGAGCTGGTCTACATCGGCGACGTCGGCACCGGCTTCACCCGCCGGGACCGCGACCAGCTCCGCGACCGGCTGGCACCGCTCGAACGCCCCCGCCACCCGTTCTCCGCCACTCCCCCGCGCGAGGACGTCGTGCGGGCCAGGTGGGTCGAGCCCGAACTGGTGGGCGAGGTGCGGTTCCGGCAGTTCACCCGCGGCGAGCACGGCCGCCTGCGCCACACCGCCTGGCGCGGCCTGCGCGCCGACCGCAGCCCCGCCGAGGTCGTCGCGCCACAGCCCGGCCGTTCACCCGCACCGGCCGAACCACCGGACATCGGCCGCCGCATCACCGTCAAGGCGGACGGACGCCGTCTGACCCTGTCCAACCTGGACAAGCCCCTGTACCCGGACGGCTTCACCAAGGGCGAGGTGATCGACTACTACACCCGCGTCGCCCCGGTGCTGCTGCCGCACCTGCGCGGCCGGCCGGTCACGTTCGTCCGCTTCCCCGACGGCGTGGGCAGGCAGGCGTTCTTCCAGAAGAACGCCGATGCCGGCGCACCGGACTGGCTGCCGATCGCCGCGCTGCCGAGCGGCGGCTCCCGGCGCGGCACCAACGCCGGCGAGATCATCCGCTACCCGCTGATCGAGGAGCTCGCCGCACTGGTGTGGGCGGCCAACCTCGCCGCCCTCGAACTGCACGTTCCACAGTGGAGGGTCGCTCCCGGTCCCGCCCGCGGACTGCCTGACCGGCTGGTGTTCGACTTGGACCCCGGCCCCGGCACGTCGATCGTGGAGTGCTGCCGGGTCGCCGAACGACTCCACACCGCCCTCACCGCCGACGGCCTGGCCCCCACGGCCAAAACCTCTGGCGGCAAAGGACTCCAGGTCTACGCCGCCATCACCACCGACGATCCGGGCTGGCCGTCCGCCTACGCGAAAGCGCTGGCCGAACGGTTCGCCGCGGAGACACCCGGCCTGGTGACCGCGAAGATGACCAAGGCACTGCGCACGGGCAAGGTGTTCATCGACTGGAGCCAGAACAACCCGGCCAAGACCACCGTCGCGCCCTACTCCCTGCGCGGCCGCGACCACCCGGCCGCCTCCGCCCCGGTCACCTGGGACGAGATCCGCGACTGCCAGCACGCGGAAGAGCTCGCCTTCACCGCGGACGACGTGCTCGACCGGGTGGCAGAGCACGGTGACCTGTTCGCCGTCTGAACAACGCTGGAAGTGCTTCGTCAGGTGCGGTAGGGGGCTTGACCGGCGGGGTGATCTTCTAGTGGGGTGACGCCGGGAGGAGTTGGCGCGAGCACAACCCGCTGTCGTGCACCAGCACAACGCTCCTGGAGATCGCGAACGGGTGGCACCACCACGGCGAGCGAGGGGGCGATGTGGGAAGACTGAATCGCGTTGATCTGCCCGGCCTGATTGGTCGCGAGCCCCTTGGTTTCTTGGCGACGATGGGACTCGAAGCCCAATTGTTGCACCAGGTCTACTTGAGCTGGGACCCGGCGGACGGTCATGCGATCCTGCACAGCGAGCGATATGCCACCATTGCCGATGTTGTCGCCGAGCTGAAGGATGCGCTGGCCACGGTCAAGTCGGGACAAGCAATTCCAGGCATCAAAGGGTTTCCAATCCCACGGAATCGCGGAATGGCAGACCCCTTACGCATCCGCCCGGACGAGTACCGCAAGGTGCGTGCGCGTCAGGAACACTCCGGCAGCTATTACTGGTTCGACAGCGTGGTGACCGACCGTGCGGTGGATGCCAATGGCTTCTGTGTTTTGAATCCTCTCGTCGGTATCCGTGGACGACAAACCGCCGGCAGCTTCTGGTACTACCCGATGATGGAAGTCAAGCGAGACCCGGAACGGCTTCTCACGGAAGCGCTGACGGGCTGGCGGAGAGTAGCAGGCGCGGAGGGATGGCTTCTTGATCACCGCGCGACCTATTCCTTCGAGCCCGCTCTGCGCGGCCCCGGTGGAAGTATGGCGGTGCCGGGTGCAACCTGGTTGGCCACCTTGGCGCTGCAGAGGTTCCGGTATCGACGTCGTAATGGCGTGGAGACCGGCCGGCCCGTGCTGCCGAACGGGTGGTTCCGCGTCGCCGATCGTGATGTGTTCGCATGGCCGATTTGGACGACACCGATTTCTGGAACCTGCCTGGTGCGGTCTGGAACGTCGGCTGGGGGTACGATGCCTGGAAATTCACGGCAAACCCTGATGGTTCAATCCGTGCTGAGATGACGCGGACTCACGGCATATCGGCACCCAACAACATCGACCATGTCGTCGACCTGAACATTCTCGACCTGTATGGTGCTGCGCGCTCGACGCAGGGTGTTCTCACTGCATGTGCACGCAATCTGACGGTTCCAGCATTGCCGGGAGGGTTTCAGAGCCGCTGACACGGGTAGCCTCGTCATTCACAGTAGCGAACGGTGACTCCGAGTTGACCAAGCAGCTCGCAACGTGCTTGTCGAACCTCATCAGCTGGAGTGATCATGAAGATCGCGATGGTGTCTGCCCACGCGAGCCCCCACGTCGCCGGGCTCTCTTCCGCCTTGAGCCGACACGGGCACGACGTGACGGTGTACACCCGCAAGGACGACCCGGACCTGCCCAGCCGGGTGCGCACCGATCGCGGTTACGAGGTGGTGCATGTATCCGCCGGGCCGGCGTCGCCGCTCGCGGATGAGGACTCCTTGCCCCACACCGGCGCCTTCATCTCGCTCCTGCTTCAGGAATGGGCAGCGTCTCCGCCAGACGTGGTGCACGGGCACGGGTGGATGTCCGGCATGGTCAGCGTGCTCGGCGGGCAGCGGGTTCGAGTTCCGGTGGTGCAGACGTTCCATTCGCTGGCGGCGGTCGAGCGGCGTCATCACGTCAGCGACACGGACCCTGAAGAACGCGGCCGGATCGAAGTACTCGTCGGGAAGGAGGCCGCGCACGTCGCGGCGATCAGTTCGGACGAGATGGCCGAGCTGATCAAGGCAGGAGTGGGCAGGCGGAAGATCTCCGTCATTCCGAGCGGCGTCGACATCGACAGGTTCACACCCGAAGGCACCCTCGCAGGACGCGGCCGGCTGCATCGCGTGCTCACCACGGCACCGCTGCTGCGGTACGCGGATGTCGAGCCCGTCATCACGGCGTTCTCCAGTCTCGACGGCACCGAGCTGGTAGTCGCTGGTCGTCCTGGAAGTGGACGACTGCACGACGATCCAGAACTCACGAAGCTGCGGGAACACGCTGAACACCTCGGTGTCGGAGACAGGGTCGTGTTCGCCGGCGCGGTTGCGCGCTCGGCCATGCCCGCTCTGTTGCGATCGGCCGACGTTGTCGCCTGCGCACCGTTGTACGAACCGTCTGGTGCGGTCGCGATCGAGGCGATGGCGTGCGGGGTGCCGGTCGTCGCCACCGCAGTCGGAGCGTTGGCTGATGTCGTTGTGAACGGTGTGACGGGCCTGCTCGTGCCGCCAGGAGAACCAGAAAGCCTGGCACGGGCGCTGCGCTCGCTCGTGCTGGACGACACGCTGCGCAACGAGTTCGCGGTGGCGGGCCGGGATCGCGCCACCGCACGGTATTCCTGGAGTCGCGTTGCCGAGGACGTCCTGCGTGCTTACACACTGGCCGGTGCTGATTCGTCCGGACGGATGCGCCCTGCGGAGTGTGACGTGGATTCTGCGGGGTAGCCCGGGCGCTGCGCGGCGCGTGCCGTGCGGTGCCGAAGGGGGATCATGACCACGCTGAAACCCACACCGGTCGTCCCGCTCCCGACGAGGGCCGCTCGGGGCCGCAAGGGCGCCGCCTTGCTGAAGCTGCTGAACACCACCGATCACAAGCTGATCGGGATCATGTACATGGTCACGTCGTTCGGCTTCTTCATGATCGGCGGCGTGATGGCGCTGCTGATGCGTGGTGAGCTCGCGCGGCCGGGTCTGCAGTTCCTGTCCAACGAGCAGTACAACCAGCTGTTCACCATGCACGGCACAGTGATGCTGTTGCTGTACGCGACGCCGATCGTGTTCGGATTCGCCAACTTCGTGGTGCCGTTGCAGATCGGATCCCCCGACGTGGCGTTCCCGCGCCTGAACGCCTTCTCGTACTGGCTGTTCCTGTTCGGCGGCCTGATCGTCGTCTGCTCGTTCATGACCCCGGCCGGCGCGGCAGACTTCGGCTGGACCGCCTACACACCGCTGTCGAGCGCGCGACACTCCCCCGGCATCGGCGGCGACCTGTGGATCTCCGGGCTCGTGGTCGGCGGTCTCGGCACCATCCTCGGCGCGGTCAACATGATCACCACCATCGTCTGCCTGCGGGCACCGGGCATGACCGCGTTCCGGATGCCGATCTTCACCTGGAACATCCTGGTCACGTCGATACTCGTGCTGCTGGCGTTCCCGATCCTCACCGCGGCGCTGCTCGGGCTGCTCGCCGACCGCCACTTCGGCGCGCACGTGTTCGATCCGGCCAACGGCGGCGTGATCCTGTGGCAGCACCTGTTCTGGTTCTTCGGCCATCCGGAGGTCTACATCGTCGCGTTGCCGTTCTTCGGGATCGTGTCGGAGATCTTCCCGGTGTTCAGCCGCAAACCGCTGTTCGGCTACAAGGGCCTGGTGTACGCGACGATCGCGATCGCGCTCTACTCCGTGGTGGTGTGGGCGCACCACATGTACGCCACCGGCGCCGTGCTGCTGCTGTTTTTCTCCGCCACCACGTTCATCATCGCCATCCCGACCGGCATCAAGTTCTTCAACTGGATCGGCACGATGTGGAAAGGACAGCTGACGTTCGAGACACCGATGCTGTTCAGCATCGGCTTCATCGTCACGTTCCTGTTCGGCGGCCTGTCCGGCATCCTGCTCGCCTCACCGCCGCTGGACTTCCACGTCACCGACACCTACTTCGTCGTCGCCCACTTCCACTACGTGCTGTTCGGCACCATCGTGTTCGCCACCTACGCCGGCATCTACTTCTGGTTCCCCAAGATCACCGGCCGGATGATGAACGAGCCGCTGGGCAAGCTGCACTTCTGGACCACGTTCATCGGCTTCCACGGCACGTTCCTGGTCCACCACTGGCTAGGCAACCAGGGCATGCCCCGCCGCTACGCCGACTACCTCGCGTCCGACAACTTCACGTTCCTCAACACGATCTCCACCATCGGCTCCTTCGTACTCGGGCTGTCGGTGCTTCCGTTCGTGTACAACGTCTTCCGCAGTCGCCTGTACGGCGAGCCCGCTCGGAGCGACGACCCGTGGGGCTTCGGCAACTCGCTGGAGTGGGCCACCACGTCTCCCCCGCCCCGGCACAACTTCCACGAGCTGCCCAGGATCCGGTCCGAGCGCCCCGCGTTCGAACTGCACTACCCGCACATGGTCGAACGGATGCGCGACGAGTCGCACGTGTCCATCACGAAACGCGGACCCGCCGGCGTCGACAAGACCACCGAAGAGGTGCTCGCCCCGACCGACCGCGAAACGAAGCACTGAGCCGTGGACGCCGCGCACGAACGCCACGAGCTCCGCCGGATCGAGCGCTGGCTGGCGGTCAACGATCCCGGACTGGCCGCGGCGCTCAGCGCACCGGGTGCCGAGCCGCGGCGGCTCAACCGTCGGCCGGTTCGGTTCACCGTCGACCTGCTCGGTGCGACGTGCGTGGTGATCGGCGCGGCCACCGGCGTGCTCACGTTCGTCTTCGTCGGTGTGGTGGTCCTCATGGTCGGCGCGTGTCTGCACACGACTCGCGTTTGAAGCGCAACGAAGTGGGCACAGGCACGGTATGGGAATGCGAGATCATCGTGGAGACCAGTCGTTGCGGCTCCTGATGGAGGGCTACGCCTGGCTGCCAGGTCTGCGGCGCAGCACCGGCAGCGATGTGGTGCGGACACGCGTGATGGGTCAGCCCGCACTCGGGTTGTGCGGACCGGAAGCCGCGCAGTTCTTCTACGACGAGAAGCACGTGCAACGGCACGGCGCGATCCCCGGCCCGGTGCTGAGCACGCTGTTCGGTCACGGTGCCGTGCACACGCTCGACGGCGACGCGCACCGGCAGCGCAAGAGCTTGTTCCTGTCACTGGTGACGCGGGAATCGACTGCCTCACTGGTCTCCTGCGTGGCCGCCGCGTGGGAGGACACCGTCGTCGGGTGGCCCGAGGGCCGCGAGGTCGTGCTGTTCGACGAGGCGAGCCGGGCGCTGACCGCGGGCGTTCGCCGGTGGGCCGGCATACCCGTGGAAACCCACGAGGTGGCCGCGCTGGCAGCCGATCTGGTGGCGATGGTCGACGGGTTCGCCACGGCCGGTCCCCGGCACTGGCGAGCCCGGAAAGCCCGCAAACGCCGTGAGGCGTGGCTCGCTGCGCTGGTGCGACAGGTGCGCGACAACGAGCTCGGCACACCGCAGGGGGCAGCCCTCGATGTCGTTGCCCGGCATCGCGATGCGGACGGCGAGCTGCTCGACCCGCACACCGCGGCGGTGGAGCTGCTGAACGTGATCCGGCCGACCGTGGCGGTGTGCTGGTTCGTCGCCTATGCCGGACACGCGCTGCACCGCTGGCCGCAGCACCGCGAACCGCTGCGCGCGGGCGGTGACTTCGCTGTCGCGTTCGCGCACGAGCTGCGCCGGTTCTACCCGTTCGCACCGTTCCTCGGAGGCCGCGCCACCCACGACCTGACGTGGCAGGGCGAGCACGTGCCAGAGGGATCCCTCGTCCTGCTGGACCTGTACGGCCAGAACCACGACAGTCGCTTGTGGACGGATCCGTACCGGTTCGACCCGCAGCGGTTCGTCGACCGCGAGATCGGCGCGTGGGACCTCGTGCCGCAGGGTGCCGGTGATCCGCACACCGGGCACCGCTGCCCCGGCGAACCGTTCACCGTCGCACTGCTCGCCGAGTTGTCCACCCGCCTGGCCGGCCTGGACCACGACGTGCCCGACCAGGACCTCACCATCTCGCTGAGCCGGATTCCGGCACGCCCACGCAGCGGCTTCCGGCTCATTCCCGCGACGGCACGCCAAACGTGACTCTGCTCCGCGTTTGTCTCCGCTCTGCCGGGCTAAACAGAACGATGAGTGCTGTTGGACAACTGCGATCACTGGCACGCGAAAACGTCGCCGTCGCCGCTCTCACGATCCCCCGCCTGCTGCGCCATTCGGTGTGGCGCGACGTGAATCCTCACGAAGGCGCGGGCCTGGGCGTCGTCCTGGTGCCCGGATTCGGCGCGAGCGACTTCAGCCTCACCTTGGCCACCACCTGGCTGCGAGACCGCGGCTACCTGCCGGTCGGCGCCGGCGTCGGGTTCAACGTGGGCTGCACCTCCGAACTGGTCGACCGCATCGAACAACGCCTGGAGGAACACGCCGAGGCCACCGGCGGCCCGGTCGTGCTGCTGGGCCAGAGCCGCGGCGGTGGACTCGCCCGGCTGGCCGCTGTTCGCCGCCCCGACCTCGTGCGCGGCCTGGTGATGCTGGGCAGCCCGGTGCTCGACCCGATGGGCGCCCACCCACACGTGCTGCTCGCCGCCAGGGCCCTGGCGGGGTTGTCCGCGATCGGCGTGCCCGGTCTGATGGACAACGACTGCCTCTCGGGCACCTGCTTCGAGGACAACGTCGCCGCGGCCACCGCGCCGCTGGAGATCCCTGCAGTGTCGGTGTACTCCAAGTCGGACGGAATCGTGCCGTGGCGGCTGAGCCTCGACCCGTCCGCCGAGCACGTCGAGGTGCACAGCACCCACACCGGCATGGGACTGGACCCGGACGTGTACCTCGCGCTGCGGCCGCGCCTGGCCGCCTGGGCCGCGGAAAGGTTCGACCTGCGCGATGTCGGCTGACGAACGGCTTCTCCGGACGGCCGAAGAGGTCTTCGGCTGGACCGAACTGTGCCCCGAGCTGCGCGGCGTGCGGCACGTCCGGTGTGGACACCTCTGATCCCGGCGACGATGCCCGGGGAGAAGGTCGATGACTTCGGTGCGCAGACATCGATGGGACGTGCCGTGCAACCCGCCGAGCTGCCACCGGTCGTCGTCTTCTTCGCCTCGCAGGAGTCCAGCTACATCACCGGCGAGGTCCTCGGCGTAACCGGCGGCCAGCTGCTCACATGGCGCGCGTTTACCCGCCCTTCGCCGGGCAATCCAGCTGCCATGCCAGCTGACCTGCCCTTCGAGGCACCACGAAGCCGTCTGTCGCCGGAGGAGCTGGCGGACATTGCCAAGGCCGTCGCGAACCAGCCCGCACTCTGGGAGGACGGACTGCGACAGACCACAGCGGAACGCACCTATTCCGAGGTGTTCACCAACGAGCACCTCGGAGTGTGGGCCATCTCCTGGATGGCCGACGGTCACGACACCGGGTTCCACGACCACGACCGGTCCTGCGGCGCGGTCCACGTCGTCAGCGGCTGCATCCGCCACGAACACCTGCGGCTCGGCGCGCGTCCCACGGGAACGGCGGTGGACGCCGGCGGGACGTTCTGCTTCGACGACACCTTCATCCACCGCATGCGTCGTGAACCCGGCGCCGGACCGACGATCACCATCCACGCCTACTCCCCGCCACTGGTCCAAACCGGCCAGTACGGCGAGAACCACGACGGTCTGCTGCACCGCACCCCGACCGACGCCGAAGAGCAGCTCAAACCCCACGGACACCAAGGCACCCCGACCGGCTGAAGCGTTCTGCGATCTGGTTTTGCGCTCCTCCTCCTGGCAACTCTCCTATATGGACCAGAACAGGGCACCGGTGCTGGAGGCGTTGCAGGCGTTCCGCGAGTGCGGTTACACACCGTTCAACCCGCCCGGCCACCGCCAGGGCCGCAGCGCGGACCCCCGCGTGCTGGAGATCCTCGGTGAAGCCGTGTACGCCGCCGACATCATCTCCGTCAACGGCTTGGACGACCGGCTCAACCGCCAGGGTGTCATCGAGCAGGCCCAGCAGCTGATGGCCGAGGCGGTCGGCGCCGAGCAGGCGTTCTTCTCCACCTGCGGCAGTTCGCTGTCGGTCAAGAGCGCCATGCTGTCGGTCGCCGGCCCGCACGAGAAGCTCATCGTGCCCCGCCACGCCCACAAGTCGGTCACCCGGCCCTCATCCTCAGCGGCGTCTGCCCGGTGTGGCTGTCCCCGCACTGGGACGCCGAACGCCACCTGTCCCACCCACCAGGCCCCGACGAGGTCCGGGAGCTGTTCAAGGCAGAGCCCGAGGCCAAGGGCATGCTGCTCGTGACGCCCAACGACTACGGCACGTGCGGGGACATCCAGGCCATCGCCGAGGTGTGCCACGAGTTCGGCAAGCCGCTCATCGTCGACGAGGCGTGGGGCGCGCACCTGCCGTTCCACCCCGACCTGCCGCCGTGGGGCATGGACGCCGACGCCGACGTCGTCGTGACCAGCGTGCACAAGTCCGGTGCCGCGGTGGAGCAGAGCTCGGTGTTCCACCTGCAAGGTGACCTCGTGGACCCGAACGTGCTCAAGGCCCGCGAGGACCTGCTGGCCACCACGAGCCCCACGTCCCTCGTCTACGCCACCCTCGACGGCTGGCTGCGGCACATGGTCCAGCACGGCAAGGAACTGCTCACCGCGACCCTCGCACTGGCCCACTCCACCCGCGCCGCGATCAACGACCTGACCGGCCTGCGCGTGATGGGCGAGGCCGAGTTCCTCGGGGAGGAGCTGGCGAAGTCGCCCGACCCTCTCAAGATGGTCATCGACGTGTCCGCCCTGGACATCAGCGGCTACCAGGCCACCGACTGGCTGCGCGAACACCAGCGCGTCACCCTCGGCCTGTCCGACCACAGGCGCGTCGTCGCCCAGTTCACCCACGCCGACGACCACCGCACCGCAGGCATCCTGCTCGACGCACTCAGTGCTCTGGTCAAGGCCGCAGACGACTTCGAGACACCGCCACCGGTGGACCTGCCCTCATCGGACGAACTGCAGCTCGAGACGGTGATGCTGCCCCGCGACGCGTTCTTCGCCGAGGTCGAGCAGGTCGACGCGGACCAGGCCGTCGGGCGGATCAGCGCCGAGATGGTCACGCCGTACCCGCCCGGCGCGCCTGCTGTGCTGCCGGGTGAGGTGATCACCAAGGAGGTCGTCGACTACGTCCGCAGCGGCCTGAACGCCGGGATGGAACTGCCCGACCCGGCCGACTCGGAGCTGAAGAGCTTCCGGGTCGTGGCTCGGAAGCCGTGAATGTACGCGGATGACCTGGTGCGGCCGTGGTGGGACGCGCTGCACGTCGACATGCCGCTGTTCGACGTCCACACCCATGTGGGGAATGCACGATCCCAGCGGTTTCCGCCCCCTTCGGGGAGCTGACGGAGCAACTGTCCACAGTAGACGCGGACGCGGCGGTGTTCGCGATGACCGAACCCGAGGGCTATCAGGCCGCGAACGACGCGATGCTGGACGCCAGAGCGGTCTTCGACTCCGTGCGCGGCCTGCTCGGCCTTTACGAGCAACACGCCCCGCACCTCGACACCGGCAACGAGTACGCCGTCGGCTGGGACCTCATCGCCACCGTGGCCCTGATCGCCCGTACTCCCCGGCCCTCCGCTGCCCGCGACGTGATCACTTCTTCGCGGCGTCGTAGCCGACGTGCAGCCAATCTGAAGCGGCGACAGCGGACAGGGCGGTCATGACCAGACGGGTGGCCCTCGGCGCGAGCACCAGTCCCGCGGTGAACGCACTCGCCATCCAGACACCCGAACAGAACGGGCACGTCATGAGCTCACCCACCGCGTGCCGCACGCCGTGACCGCGCACGGTCTCTTTGACCTCGGCCACACCGGCGGGCTCCTCGTACCGGGTGAACGGTGCGCGCAGCACGCTGGTGATCGACGACTTGGTGACTAGCCTGCTCGCCTTGTGGGTGGCCAGCGCCAGCAGGGCCGTGTCCCCGACCGAGAACCGCTCCGGCAGCCGAGTCCCCCGATGCCGGCCGACAGCCGTGGCGGCGCCTGCGAGAGCACCGTACGAGCACAGCGATGCCAGATATCCGAGCAGCGGCCGTCGTTCACCATCCGCGTAGGCGCGCTGGACACTCTCGAAGGACTCCGCGATCGACATGGCTGAGGTGTTGCCATCGCGGGTGCGTCCAAACCACCGGGATGGGCGACGCGCGGCGGGGTATCCGCAGCCATGAACCTTCATGACGTGCTGCGAACCGCGGAGAACCTCCGTGCCGCTGACCGGCCGGCAGCCGCAGTGGCGACGGCGGCTCGGCGTCTGCTGCGGTCGTCACGCCTGCGCGAGGTGCTGCGCGGATCGTGGCTCGGCCATCCGCTGCACCCCCTGATCATCACCGTGCCCATCGGAGCCTGGGTGTGCGCGTCGGCGCTGGACGTTCGAGCAGGCAACGAGGACGCGGCCCGCCGCCTCACCGGCATCGGTCTGGCAGCGGCACCACCGACCGTCCTCTTGGGACTGGCGGACTACGACGGGCTGGGGCCGCGGCAGCAACGCGTCGGGGTGGTGCACGCGGCCGCGAACACCGCCGCGTTGGCCTGCTTCACCGCGTCCTACGCCGCACGACGACGCGAGGCCCATACCGAGGGGAAGCTGCTGAGCCTGCTCGGACTGGCGGCGCTGGGCGTCGGCGGCGCGCTCGGCGGCCACCTCTCCTACGCCCAGGGCGCCGGAGTGTTCCGCTGGCAGCGCCCCGCGGAGGACAGCAACGTGCACCCGTTCGAGGCGCGCCGATCCACCCGGCAGGTCCGTTGAGTCACTCCACCTGCACGGCAAGCCCGCGGACGGCGAGCACCGTCGACTCAGGGCTCTCCGGCAGCACGAACTCGGCGTCGACCGGCTGGCCGTCCCAGCGCAGCGGTTCGCGTGCGGCCAAGCGGATCTCACCGCCCGGCTGGGTGACGGTCGCGGCGTCCTGCTCCAGCACGACGGTCCCGCCGTCCTCGGCTCCACCGGCGTCCGGCAGCTCGGCGACCAACCGGATGGCGGCGCCGTCGCACTCCCCGGTGAAGTCCAGGAGCATCGTCTTGGACCGCAGCGTCACTTCGGCGCCGTCAGCGCGGCAGCGAGTTCGGGTCATACGCCAGCCGTACCCACCTGCGTCAGGATCTAACCTCCGTCACCCGCCCGGTTGTCCACGGCAGAGCTCAGCGTCGCGGCCACCTCGTCGAGGTCGCGGTCCGTGATCTACCGTCCGCCGAGGCGTTCGAGCAGCTCGTCTCGCGTGACCACGGGGAGGGCGCCGGACAACGGCTCCTCGCGGTCCGCCACCACGTAGCTGCCCTCCACCAGCACCAGCGTCGCGTTCGGCCGGTCCGACCGGAGGAGTCTTGCGGGGATCGCTGGGCGCGCGGTCCGACGCCTCCTCCTCGGTGGCGCCAACGGCGCACCGCTGCTCGGAGCGCTGTGCATCGTGATCGGCTCGGTTGCCACCGCGTTCCTGTTCATCTTCATAGGCGTGATCGGTGCGTGCCTGCACACCACGTGCCGAGGCCCGGTCACGACCGGTTTGAAGCGGAAGGACGGTCGGAACCAAGGTGCCGAAGAAGACCAACGATCTCGGTCTCGCAGGACGGCCACATTCTGGCACCCTCTGGCGGCCGGACTCTCCCGACGAGGTCGCGGCGCTGGAAAACCACTCGGCAAGCCCGGATGACCACTCCAGACGCGTCCACTTCGCACGGACTCTGTCGGTGTCATCCGGCAGTGCGGCAGACGAAACCGTCTCGGGGTTGGATGTCCACGACGAAGAAACTGTCGAATCCTTCCTCGACGCGCGGCTCCTCCAATCGTGCGAGTGTGGCGAACAACGCCACCTCTGGAACGCGTGCCCGGCCCGTCCGCGCGCATTGCGCGCAAGCAACACCGGCAGGCCCGGCGGGAACCACTATCCGGTCACCTGAGCCCCGAAGTCCTTGGCCGCCGCGATGATCCGCTGCCGTTCCACCGCGGAGGCGTTGGTGTTGTCGACCACGACTGAGGCACTGCGGGTGAGAGCGGCCACGAGAAGGGCGTGCTGACGGGTCTACTTGCGGCCCCGTTGCGCATCAGGTCCTTGCTGATGTGCACGTGAGTGACAGCGAAGCGCTGCCGGAAGAACATGCTCTTCCCGGACGCCTGCAGTCCGACCAGCACGACCACCTCCGGCCGATCACCATTCATGACGTCGGCGGGGACCTACTCATGTTTCACCGTCGGGCAGCGACGAGTCGTTCTCGCCGAGGCCATCTTCCTCTTCGGTGGCACCAGCCGCGAAACGCACCTCGGAGCGGCTCGTCCGGGCTCTCAGCGACGCTCGGGTTCCTGCACGTTGACGATGTTGGCGGTGTCCAGAACCGATATGGTGCGGTCTGACCGCAGGACCGGCACCCACGTGTGTGAGGTCTGCGGGTCGACCACGTGCGCTCCGATCACCACGCCGCGTACGTAGACGGACGGGTGCATCACATCGGGGTTGAGGTAGGTGACGACCGCACCGCGGCCTGGGCAAGGCTTGGTTGCCATGGCGACTCCAGTGGGTTCGCTGCTCGCCTCGGTCGGCGCCGCGATCGAGACGGTCCGGGGTGTCGCCGACTGCTTGACGTTCCGGTCGGATACCCGAGGCAGACCGACGAAACCTCCTTCCTGCCTGCGGTGGCGCCCACAACGGGAGTTTGCGAGTCCTCCGTCTTTCACACGAGTTTGTCCGTGCTCCGCGGTGGTATTCCAGCGTTCCTTCCGGCGAGCTCGGACACGGCAGCCGGAAGAACTTCTGGTCGGTCAAACAGCGTGCCGACACCGCTACGTGATCGTTCCGCCATGAGTTGGTGCCGTCATCATGGCTGTGCCGGCGGTGTGAACGGATCGCGTGCGGATCACCGCAGAGCGCTGAAGGAACGTCATGATCCATACCGATCGCCCGCTCGCCCGGGGCGTCGAACTGCCGACCCTGGGTGTCGAGGAAGAGTTCCTGATCGTCGATCCGGCCACCGGCCTCCCCCTCCCCGTGGCGAGGGAGGTGATCACCGTGGCGAACGGCTTCGGCACCGAGCTCCAGCAGGAGATCACTCGCGTGCAAGTGGAGAGCGCCACGCCGGCGTGCCGGGGAATGCGGGAAGTGCGGGGACACTTGCTGGCAGCGCGGTCCGTCGCCACCGCTGCCGCATTGCGGGCCGGCGGGCAGCTGGTGGCGATGGGTGTCCCCTTGGCGGGGGCCACCGAGCAGCCGATCACCGACACCGATCGCTACCGGCGCATCGCCCGCGACTTCGGACTGCTGGCCGCCCAGCACGGGGTGTGCGGTTGCCACGTGCACGTCGCGGTGCCCGACCGGGAGACCGCGGTGCAGGTGTGCAACCACCTGCGCCCGTGGCTGCCGGTTCTGCTCGCGCTGACCGCCAACTCTCCGATCCACCACGGCGTGGACACCGGCTACGCCAGCTGGCGTTCGGTGCTGACCAGTCGCTGGCCCTGCTCCGGTGCCCCGCCCTACTTCACCTCCGCCGAGCACTACGACGCCGTGACGGACATGCTGGTCGGCAGTGGCGCCGTGCTGGACCGGGCGATGATCTACTGGGACGTGCGGCCCTCCGATCACCTGCCCACCGTGGAGGTCCGGGTGTGCGATGTGCCGGCCACGGTCGACGAGACCGTTCTGCTGGCAGTCCTGGTGCGAGCATTGGTCGTCACCGCCGTCCGTGCCGTCGAACGGGGAGAGCCGGCGCTTCCGGTGAGCGAGCAGGCAGTGCGCGCGGCCCGTTGGCGCGCCGCTCACGACGGCATCGTGGGCCAGGGCATCGACCTGTTCACCGGCCGTCGCACCCCCGCTGTCGAGCTGCTGCGCCGACTTGTTCGCGACGTCGGGCCCGTGCTGCGTCAGACCGGGGAGCTGCGCGCCGTCAACGCGCTGCTGACCAAGGTCCTCCGGCTCGGCAACGGGGCCGTGCGGCAACGGCAGGCCTTCCAGCGGCGTGGGCGGCTGGAGGACGTGCTGGCCGTGCTGGACCGCGCCACCGGTCAGGACAGCCGGCCCGAAACCGCCGCATGAGGTCACCTCGCGCCTGCGCGTGGTTGACGAACTGGCAAGACCCGTCGATGTCAGAGGAAGCAACATGGATCACCAGGCCAGCCACGACGCACCGGCTCGCGTGCACACCGCCACGACGCACAACGGGATCCCCGTGATGCGGGTGACCGGTGCACTCGACACGGCGTCGAACCAGCACGTCGCCACCCAGCTCGGCGCACTGCTCGACACCCGGCCGGTTGCGGTCGTGATGGATCTGCGTGGCGTCGGCTTCCTGGGATCGGCAGGTATCGCGATGCTCATCAACGCCCAGCATCACGCCGCCAGACTCCACGTGCCGTTCGCCGTTGTCGCGGACAACCACAGCGTGCTGCGACCGTTGCAGGTCAGCCAGGTGTACCACACGCTCGCCATGTGCTCGACCCTGGAGGAGGCCGTCACGGCGGTGCGACTGGCCTCCACCTGATCACCGCCGCTTCAGTCCACCCTCTGGAGCACGACGAGCGAGCGTGGGGGCAGGCTCAGCTGACTGGACGCGGCGACCGGCTTGTCGCCGTCCCCCATTTCACCGGTGCTCGTGTCGACCACGACCTTCCACTCAGGACCGTAGTCGGCCTCGGGCAGCGTCACGTCGATGTCCTCGTGATGGGCGTTGAACGCCATCAGGAACGAGTCGTCCACCACCCGCGCGCCGCGTGCGTCGAGGTCCGGGATGCCCTCGCCGTTGAGGAAGATGACGATGCACCGGCCGAAGTCGTCCTCCCAGTTCTGCTCGGTCATCTCCTCGCCCGAGGGGGTGAACCACGCGATGTCGCGCAGTTCGCCGCCCTTGCGGATCGGCCGGCCGGCGAAGAACCGCTTGCGCCGGAACACCGGGTGCGCCTTGCGGAACGCCGTCAGCGCCGCGGTGAACTCCACCAGCTCGGCGTTCGTCTCCGCGAGGGACCAGTCGACCCAGGACACCTCGTTGTCCTGGCAGTACGCGTTGTTGTTGCCGTGCTGCGTGCGGCCGAACTCGTCGCCGTGCAGGATCATCGGCACACCCTGCGACAGCAACATGGTCGCCATCAGGTTGCGCCGCTGCCGTGCCCTCAGCTCCAGGACCTTCTCGTCGTCCGTCGGCCCCTCGACGCCGCAGTTCCACGACCGGTTGTGGCTCTCGCCGTCCTGGTTGTCCTCGCCGTTGGCCTCGTTGTGCTTCTCGTTGTACGACACCAGGTCGTTGAGCGTGAACCCGTCGTGCGCCGTCACGAAGTTGATCGACGCGTACGGCCGCCGCCCGTCGTTCTGATACAGATCACTGCTGCCGGTGATGCGCGAGGCGAACTCGCCCAGCGTCGCGGGCTCTCCGCGCCAGAAGTCGCGCACCGTGTCCCGGAACTTGCCGTTCCACTCCGTCCACAGCGGAGGGAAGTTGCCGACCTGGTAGCCGTCGGGACCGACGTCCCACGGCTCGGCGATCAGCTTGACCTGCGACACCACCGGATCCTGCTGCACGACCTCGAAGAACGTGGCCAGCCGGTCCACGTCGAAGAACTCGCGCGCCAGCGCGGCGGCGAGGTCGAACCGGAACCCGTCGACGTGCATCTCGGTAACCCAGTACCGCAGCGAGTCCATGATCAGCTGCAGGGTGTGCGGCGTGCGCACGTTCAGCGTGTTCCCGGTTCCGGTGTGGTCGAGGTAGAACTTCGGTTCGTCCTCCACCAGCCGGTAGTACGCGGCGTTGTCGATACCGCGCATCGACAACGTCGGGCCGAGGTGGTTGCCCTCCGCGGTGTGGTTGTAGACCACGTCGAGGATGACCTCGATGCCTGCCTCGTGCAGAGCCCTGACCATGCCCTTGAACTCCTGCACCTGGTTGCCGGAGCCGGCCTGCGAGGCGTAGCCGTCGTGCGGGGCGAAGAACCCGATCGTGTTGTAACCCCAGTAGTTGGTCAGCCCTTTCTCGATCAGCGTGTGGTCGCTGATGAACTGGTGCACCGGCATCAGCTCGATCGCCGTGACACCCAGCCGGGTCAGGTGCTCGATCATCGCCGGATGTGCGAGGCCCGTGTACGTGCCGCGCAACCTCGGCGGGATGTCGGGGTGGCCGATGGTGAGACCGCGGACATGAGCTTCGTACAGAACACTTCGGTGATACGGCGTCTTCGGTGGCCTGTCGTCGCCCCAGTCGAAGAACGGGTTCACCACGACGGCCTTCGGCACGTGCGCCGCCGAGTCCGCGTCGTTGCGCTCATCAGGAGCACCGAACCGATATCCGAACAGCGACTCGTCCCAGGACACGCCGCTGCTGATCGCCTTCGCGTAGGGGTCGATCAACAGCTTGTTCGCGTTGCAACGCAGACCCAGCTCAGGGTCGTGCGGGCCGTGCACGCGGTAGCCGTACCGCTGCCCCGGCCCGACACCGTGCAGGTAGCCGTGGTGGACGAAACCGCTCACCTCCGGAAGCGGCACGCGGGTCTCGGTACCGTCCTCGTCGAACAGGCACAGCTCGACGCGGTCCGCGACCTCCGAGAACAGCGCGAAGTTGGTGCCGACACCGTCGTAGGTGGCACCGAGCGGATAGGACGCTCCCGGCCACGCTCGCACACCCGCGCTCCGGCCGAAATCGATCGATGTCTTCATCGCGCCTACCTCCCGCTCGTGGCTGCCGCAGGTATGCCCGCAAGTCGCGGGCTCAACCGGAGAAGCGGAATCGGTTGATCGGACGGCCATCGGGTACACGCCGGTCATGGCGACACATGACATGACTCCGGGCGACGACCAGGCGTCCTACACACCGCCGCACGACACCGGCTCACCCGACGCCGTCGAGACCGACCCCGCCGCGCTCAACAGCGCCGAGGACCTCGACGAGGATCGGATCCGGCTCGACCCGCTCGAAGCAGGTATGGACCCGCCGGAGCGCTGGACCGGCGTCGACAAGTACGGCATGACGCCCTACGAGGAAGCTCACCCGCGTCCGCTGGCCGACCGGCTCGCCGAGGAACAGCCCGACGTGCCGGTCGCCGCAGGAGATCTGGACGAGGAAGTGCTGTCCGAAGCCACCGGCCGCGGACAGCTCGCGGACGAACCCGGCGGCTCGGTCGCGAGCGCGACACGCACTCCCGACGACCCGATCTGACGGTCGGCCCAGCTGCACGGTGGACGCAGTCGTGCCCGGCCGATCGCGGCGACCGGCCGGGCGCTCGACCTGTGGACGGATCAACGGCTCCCAGCAGCGTCACGCGAGATCGGGCCGACATGGGCGTGACGACCCGGTCGCTTCGCCGCGTGCCGCTGCCCAGGACTCGGTCCCCGGCGAGCCGCCAACGCGTCGGCCACGGCCCCCGTGACGAATCCGTAGACCGCCTTGTGCAGCACGTCGACCATCAATTCCTTGCGGGGCCAGGTCTGTGGCGGCGCGCCGACACCGGTGGCGTTCTCCAGAATCTGGTCATTGCTCAACCGCACCACGGTGAACATGGCGGAGGCGACCGGTCCCCGCATCCCCGCGTTCGCCATCAGCGATCGAACCACCCCGGCCAACGCGCCCTGACCGAAATGCATGGCGAGATTCACCGGCCGCGGCTGCTCCCCCGGTCGCTCCGGCATCCCGGTCAACCGCTGCAGAACCCGAGCGGGCACGTGGGAATCCGGGCGCCTGGTCAGCCGCTGCTCGAGCTTCTCGCCCACCGTCATCACGGCCGCTCCGAGCGTCCCCGCGATCAACCCCTGCCACAACGCGCGTTTCACCATGACCGCCGAATACCCGGCCACCCTTCCCCCAACCTCGCCGTCAGCCTCTCGGATCGAGTTTCCTGGGCCGGCGGAAGGACGAACATTGTTGTCCCGGATGGTCGTCCCCGCCGAGGTAGCGCACGATGAACCGGCAGCTGGCGCGATGACCGAACCCGCCAGGCGAACGTCGCCCACAGCCGAGGACGTGACGCCGATCCACTCTTCCAGCCGACTCGGTGATAGCCCCAGGCCCCGATCGCTCGACCTCGACGAGGTGCAGGACGTGGCGGCGGCGCGCCGCTGGACGAGCGCCGTCCTGTCCGGTGTCACCGACGACGAGCTCGACGACATCCTGCTCGTGGTCGATGAGCTCGTGAGCAACGCCTTCGACCACGGGCTCAGTCCCCGCCTGATGCGACTGCACAGGTCGGAGGAGCCGTGCCTGGTCAGCGTCGAGGTCTGCCACGCCTCGACGCAGGTGCCGGTTCTCGGCAGATCACGGCTGGGAGGGCACCAAGGCCGTGGAATGCTCATCGTCAACCGGCTGGCCAAGGACTGGGGCGTCACTCTCGTCCCGCACGGCAAGACGGTCTGCGCCGAAGTCGAGTGCGAGCCCTAGTTCGGCGGCTGGCACAACACCTCGCCTCCACCGTCGGCACTTCTCGCCTTCAAGCGGGCCGCGCTACTGCGCGACGTGACCTGCTCAACGCCCTTCGGGCGGCGTGATCGGCCGTTGCTCACACACACTCGCCCGGCAGCTCCTCGTCACCGGCGGCCTTGTGCCGGCGCCCGGAGTGCGGATGGCCGCTGCTCCCATCACCCCGTGTGGGCACCGAGTCGTCGTGCGCGCTGCCGATCGTCGGGCTGCCGGGGTGCCGGCCAGCGTCCCCACCAGGCGGCGTGAGCATCATCGTGTCCGGTCTCTGGCTTGTCGTTCTCGAGGCTCATCATCACGTCCTTTCACCGATGACCGTCATCCGGCGCCGGTGTCTCGAGCCCCGCCGAACCGGAAGCACGCGACCACACCAACAGCCACGCGGCCTCCATCGCGGCGTCAAGCAGATAGGTCTCGGGAATGCGGTTCTTCGGCACGTAGACGAGATCGATGGCCAGCAGCGTGGCCGCGGTGACCACCCCGAGCCCGCGACGAGCGACCACGTTGGCCCATCGACCGACGACGACAAGTCCTCATCCCGGCAGGAGCACAAGCGCACTTCAACCTCCACGCGGGCGACCGCCTACTTCTCATCGCCCTCCCCAAACCCGCAGTGTTGCTGGCGCAACCAACCGCAGTGGTCACGTCCATCCTGAGAGCGGACTACGCCGACTCCGGAAAACTTGCATGAGCATTACGAGAACGACAAGGCAGAGGGTAGACATCGCGGTCTTCGAAGCTACTCCAGATAGGTTGGTCTCGACAAGAACTGGAATAGCCTAACTACGGCGAGGTCTTGAGGGCGCAGCAGAGCAGACTCAAACACACCAAGATTCCACAATGAGGCAACACGCGCCAGGTACTGAAGCGCCGTCGACTTGCGGCCACCTCCTAACAAGGCTTGACCCGCCATGCACACTTCCTGTGGTGCTCTTCACCGCGCATGCGGTCACAGAGCTTTCCACTGTGGTTTAGTGGCAACCAGTTCCAGCGCTTGACATTCGAGTAGCGCAACTGAGGCGCTATCTAAGCCGACACCAAGAACATCAACCCCGACCAATTCGATTAGCCCTCTAATTTGGCGGCGAGCTATCCATAGCCACATGAACACGCGAATGTTGCGCGCTTGCCACGCGTGGGGGTTCATGTCCCCCCTCGGACACTGGCTTTATCCCTACCAACGGGCCGGATGCTCGCATCGAGCATCCGGCCCGTTGCGTTGTAGACGATTTCCACGTTCAGCGCCTCATACAGTCTTTGCAGCTCATCAGGGTCAGCCTGCCTGATCACCTTCTTCACGTCGCCGAGCGAATCAATCATGGCGTGGATCTCGGCGACACTTCGCCCGAGTCGTTTCGGAACCCCGTTCAGCTCCGCTTGAGCCGCCGCGCGCTTCTCCTGTGCCTCGTTCATCGCCTCGACGAGTGCGGACGGGTCGATTCCCGCCGCAATGGCGTCTTGGAAACGGCGCAGCTTCGCTTCCGCATCGGCGAGACGTCGCCTCGCGGCGGCGTGGTCGGGCGTACTGGCCTCGCGATTGTCCTGCGACGCGACGAGAGCCGACACCGTGTTGTCGACGTTCACCGGGTCGAAGAGGTGATCAATCCACCTGTTGAAATGCTCAATGGCCACTGCTTCGGGCAGGTACACGTTCGTCGGGTGGCCATTCAGCACGGGCGAACCGGGCACCATCGTCCGTAGCGCACAGCGGTAGTAGGTCCTCGGACCGCGAGGCGTGCCCTCCATCCGTCGACTGCAATAGCCGCACTTCACTCGTCCCCGGAGCGGATACACCCGCTTGGTCCGCTTGGGCCCCCTCACCAGCTTCTTTCCGGCCGAGAATCCACCGGCCGCGCGCGACCGGCGTAGCAACTGCGCTTGAACGAAGTCCTCGACCTCGATGATGTGCGGATGGGCCTTCTTACGAGAACGCACCACACGATCAGGAGCAGCCTTGCGGAACCGCACCACGTGACCCGCGCCAACGTCCTCAGGGTCGAGCAGCATCTCTTGACGCGTCCAGCGCCCGAAGAACGCAAAGCCGGTGTAGCGCGGATTCTCCAAAATGGCCCGGACCGTGCTGCCCTGCCATCCGTCGGCGAGCCGGTGCCGGTTCTGGTCCGGCCGCCGAGCCGACGGGCACGGAATCCCGTCCCGGTTGAGACCATTCGCGATTGCCCGGTCTCCCATCTCACCAGTCAGGTACTCGGCGAAGATCCGCCGCACGACCGCCGCACTCGGCTCGTCGATCGCCAGCACGCGCAACCTGTAGCCCTCGGCCGCCTTCCTTGGGTTCGGATGCGGCCCAGCATCGACCACCGTGTACCCGTACGGCGCACGCCCGCCCTGGTGTCGTCCCTCGTTGACGACCTGGGCATCCATCGCCGCCCTAACGCGAGCCTGTACGTGCTGACGCTCCGACTCGCTCATGCCGCCGAGCACGCTCATCAGCATCTTGTGGGACGGGTTCCGCGAGTCGAACTTGCCACCGAGTTCCGGCACCCACAGGTCCACGCCATAGGCGGCGAACTTCGGTGCGATCAACGAGAACTGGTTGCCGAACCAGCATCGTGTCCCTTCGCCGACCACGACCGCGTTCCAGCCCCGGTTCTTGTCCTTCAGCGCGGCCAGGAGGCGTGACGCTTCCGGCCGACGCTCCCACGGCACCGAGCGCGACTGGCCGACGTCGAAGAACTCCTCGACGATGACGCCGCCCAACGGCTCGACGAACTTGTGGGCGTTGCCGTACTGCCATCCTCGCGACGTCTCCGGATCTTGGTTGTCCTCGGTCGAACACCGACCAAGGAACGCAAGCGATCCGATCCCATCCCCGATCGTCTCGACGACCTCGACGCCGAGCAGGTCGTCGAACGCCGCCCACGGATCCTGACTGATTTCAACAGTCATCTGCCCTCCCTTCCCGAGGCGCATCCAGCGCCTCGACCTCAGTAACTCTGATCAGTACTTCTAGCAGTATGCGACTTACCTCCCTGGTGAGGACAGGTAGTTCAGCGGGCGGGTTGAACTTGAGTTTGCCGCGCGACGGCTCGTCGGCGATCACGGTCGGCCCTCGTCCGCGTCGCTCGACGTGCCGATTTCATCATCGGCCGCGATGCGCTCGACCGCCGCACGTAGGTCGGCTGTCAGGTAGCCGCGTACACGTCGGGTGCCATCGTCGGTCGGGACGTACTGGCGTATCGGCCGACAGCCCAGCTCGCCCATGTCGACGCCGAGCGCGGTTACCTCGACTTCGAGCGCCTCGGCGAGTTCGGCGGTCGGTACGAAGTCCCGCGTGTTCACGTCGTCGCCGAGGTAGTCGACGACTGACGCGAGCGGCTCGGGTAGCTCGACCTCGGCCAGGCTCGCCACGGTGCCACTTCCGATAGCCTTGACCACCGTCGAGCGGTCGAGCATCGGCGAAACGTCCTGCCCAGCCGCGTGACCGCTCAGCGTTCCTTCCGCCTCCCGAAGGGCGCGGCCACGCTCGCAGATTTCCCGCCAGTCCTCGTTTGGCATGTAGTACGTCCGCACCGTCAGCGCGAGCACATCGGCACCAGCTTGGGTCTCGCCGTCCGGCCGCAAGATGCCAACGCCCCGATGGGACGGGAGTAGGCGGCTGCTGTCATATCCGCGCGTGTTCATCTGCTCGCCGAGGATGATGTTGCTGTCGCGGAAGTCCATGACGCGCAAGGCAAAGCGGGAGCCAAGCACAGCGCGCAACTTGGTTGGGATGGTCTTGCTATCCGGTCGCTGCGTTGCCAGGACGAGAATGATGCCGGCGGCCGGGGCCTTCTTCGCGAGCCATGTCAGCAACTCGCCGATGTACTCCCCCGCCGTGAGCTTCTTCCCTTGCACCTCAACGGGAGTTCGGTCCTCCAGTGCGATGTGGACCTCGTCGACAATCAGTGCCGTGATCGGCATACCCAGCGACTGATCACGGGACATGTCCGGCGTCACCTTCGACTCGGGACAGGTGACGTCGTCGAGGTCCTGCATCCTCCGGTAGCGATCCTGAACATCGGCGACCAGCTCGACGAGCCAATCGAGGAACGCGAGGACGTGTTCGGCGTCGTCGCCCGCCATGAACCGGTGGGCGACCTTCTCGGCGGCTTTCCAGTCCTTGCCGTTCTTGAAGCCTGCGACGTACAGCCGGACGTGCGGGTCCAAGATCAAGCCCGCGGCTGCCAGCCGTTCGGCCATTGTCTTGCCCTGGCGGGGAAGCGCACCGATCAGGAGTGACGTCCACACCAGCGGCAGCGTGATCCGCCTGCCGCGTGCGTCAGTCCCGAACGGCACCGGCCGCCATGCGTCCCACCGCTCGACCGCCAGCAGTGGCGTCCGGATCGGCGGTTTCGCGTACGGGTCCTCATCAGCAACCCACATCGCGACGCGTCCGGCATGCCCGCCATTGCCGCGCACACGCTCGACGCTGAGCTGGATCTCATCGACCGCCAGAGCTGACGCCAGGTCCTCGCGATGCTTGACGACGTCGGTCGCCTTGCGGGTTGCGGGTAGGTCGACGGTGACCGCCCATCCCCCGCCCTGGTGCTTCGCGCGCTCGACGAGCCGCAGGCTCTCGTCCTTACCGATCAGCTTCGCGTCGCGGAATGCGTCCACCAGGATCTGTGGGTCCATCGTCCATGCGAGCGAGCGTGGCCCGGCGAGAGCAGCTTTACGGCCAGGGTTCCCATCCTTCTGCCTACCGAGGATCGCCAACGCCACCGAGCCAACGACGCCGGCAATCCACAACACCCGATGCCCGTAGACGAGATCGAGGATCGCAAGCGAGACAAGGGAAACGGCGGATACAGCACCGGTCACCTTCCATCGGAACAACGTCAGTCCACGGATCTCCGCGAACTTGTCCGCCAGCTTCTCCGACTGCTCGGCAGCCTCGCGGTAGTCGTTCACTCGCACCCATCGCCGCCATCCGCGCACTGCGACCACCAGGCCACGAAAGGTGGCTCGGATGAAGCGGAACGGCGACCGCGCCACCCACACGAGACCGTCCTTGGCCGCGTACCCGAGCGCCTGCCGTGACTTCAACGCCGCCGGAACGAACCGCAACCGACGCCACCGGCCCGCCATCCGGTGAGCCTGTCGTGGCTGAGTCACGTCCGCCTGGTCGTCGACGAGTTCACCTTCGAACACCGGTCCCGCCGGAACCATCTCGCCGTTCACGGCTGCACCTCGGCGTTCAGCGCCGCAGCCAGCCGTGACGACAGGCCACGCGAGCACTCCGTCACCTCACGTATCCACGCGGGTGTGACCGTCACGTCCGGCGTTCGAGCCGCCCTGGCAATCGCGAGGTAGTCGTCAAAGGAAGTCCTTGGATTCGCGTGCTTGCGTGCCTTCTTCCGAGGACTCGGCGAAGCCTGCGGTTCCGCCTGCACGGCCGTGAACACGGCGACCGCCGAGCCGAGCTTGTCTCGAAGGTCGGTCACCGCCTCGGCGGCGACGAACACGACGAGCGGCGGCACGGAGTGCAGCACCACCAGCGCGGCCGATCCGGCGGCGTACGCGCTCCAGGTGTTCATGACGTAGGTCGCGCCGAGCGTGAACCACTTCGCCGCCCGCACCCAGCCACCCATGCGGACGCCGTGCCGGGCCGTGATCTGCTCGGCCCGAAGAATCGCCAGGAGCACCAGCGACACCATCGGGTCGAGCAGCCACGCGGCGGACCAGGCGAGCGACCACACCAGAGAGCCGGCCGCCGCGAACTGCTGAACGTTGGTCATCGTGAACGCCAGCCCGAGCAGGATGCCGGTCCAGCACAACCGATCGACCTGTACCGCTACGCGCTCGATCGGCTCACTCATCGCCGTTCACCGCCTCGGCGGCGTGGTTCGTACGTCGTCACGGTCAGGGCCTTGGTCAGCGTGTACGACGCGAACAGCGCGGGCACGGCGAGCACCGCGACGAGCAGCCAGCCGCTACCTCGTTGGGTGATCACGATCCACTGCGCCACGACGATCAGCGCGGCGTTGAACAGCACGCGCCCGGCGAGCGAGACGAACCGGGCACCTGTGCGTGCCGCGTTCGCCGCAGCCTTCGCGCGACGGGACGCCGTTCGCCACACGAGCACCAGGACCAGGACCAGGAGCGCGCCTACAGCGGCCATGATCTGAGTCGGGGTGAGAGTGAGAGCGTTCATGAACGCGGCCCCCTCTCGGCGCGTTCACCGCGTCGGAGCCAGTGCGGGTACAACTCCCGCCGCTCGTCATCGGTGAGCGCACCCCATACGCCGGAGGTGTTCTCACCGGCCGTGCGCAGTTCCAGTTCCAGGCACTCGTCTTGCACGGGACACCCGGCACAAGTGCGCTCGGCGAGTTCACGATCGGTCAGCTCTTCGCCAGCGTCGGGTGGCTCGTTCGTGAACGCCCACATGCACAGGCCGTCACGCTCGACCACCTCGGCGAGCTGGTCGGTCGGCACCCACCGCAGGCGGTCCAGCGACCACGCGATGCCGATCAGTCGGTCGTCAGTCACGGAGCACCCCCGGACCGGCGTTGGAGAGCAGCGGCAGGAGTGCGCTCACGGGGATGACGGTCTGGCCGCGCCGACGTTCGGCGTGCAGCTTGCCGAGCCGGATGGCGCGGCAGACCTCGGACCGGTCGACGCCGAGGAGCCACGCGGTCTCGCGGATGGTGTGGGCGGAGGAAGACAGAGAAGTACGCATGAGGAATAGCCTTTCTGCAAGAAATGATGATTTCAGTTTCCGCTGTGCTGATTTCAGCACTCTTGAAGACGTGCGCGGTCGCAAACGGCGGGTGAAACGCCGTGTCACGCCGCAGCGCTCGAAACAGTGACTAATCTCAGCGCCGAGGCGGAGCGCGGAGGAATACGTGTCGGAGGATTGGGCGGCAGTCGCCAAGGTGATCAACCAGCGGGTGGACGAGCTGGGATTGCGACAGAAGGAACTCGCCGAGCGGTCGCACGTATCGCTCGCGATCGTCCGCGAGATTCAGCACAACCTCGTGGAGCGCCGGCGGAGTCCCCGAACCCTGGAATCCCTGTCCACAGCGCTGGGCTGGCACCCGCAGCACCTCGACGCCGTGTTGCGGGGGCGCACGCCTCCCGAGGTCGGCGACCCCGTGGTGGACCTCGCCGACACCCTGTGGACTCGAATGGACCGGGTCGAAGAGCGACTCGAAGACATCACCGAGCGGCTCGACGCTCTCAAATCCGATGTTGCTTCCGTAATGAACCAGCTCGCAGATGTCGCGAAGCATGTCCGCGGGCGCCGGTAGTTCGCCGTTTGTCCTGGTGGAGCTGCTGTTTTCCATGCACTAATTCCACTGCGGAATGGCGCCGGACCCCATGCAAGACCTCTGCAAAACCACCACAAGTTCCCTGCAAATCGCGCTTCGGGGGTAGCGACGAGATGGCGTTGTCGAACGGCTGGACCGGTGCCGACGCGTGCGCGTTGCAGGACGCGCTACGACTCAGTCAGGAGGGGTTCGCCGAGCACCTCGGCGTGCACTCGCGCACGGTTGGCTACTGGCACCAGAAGCCCAGCTCGCGGCCGAAGTCGGAGATGCAGCAGGTCTTGGACGCGGCTCTTGATCGAGCGTCCGCAGAGGTCAAAGCGCGCTTTGCCGAGGCTCGCGCAGACGCACCGGCCGCCGCGCCGGAAGCCGCCACGACCGATGCGGTAGCCGACACCGAACGGCGGCTCGCCGACGACCCGAACATCGTCGCCGCGCTCGACTGGCTAGACGAGCGCTCAGCGAGTGAGCCCGGCACTGCGCGCCGCGCTGTGGCCTCGCGGCTTGCTCAGGTTGATGTGAATGCCTTGCGAGACAGGGGAAGTCGTCGCGGACGTGTCGATCAGCGAACCGTCGCTGAGGCACTCGCGAGCTACTACGGTCGCGGTTCCGACGGCTACGGCCGGTATGCCGCCCGGTTCGGCACCGTCGAGGCCAACACCAGCGTCTTCACGCACTCGGACTGGCTCGATCTCGACTGTCCGCTGGTCGCCAGCCACGACCGGCTCGCTCTCGTGCGTGCTGCCGGGCACACACCGGTCACGCTTGATGAGCAAGCTTTCGACCAGGCTGTTCAGCGACTGGCCGAGTCGCTCGCGCTCGGCGTGCGGGTTCATCAACATGCCGCTCTACCGCTTGCTGAGCGTCGACATGGGATCCGAGTCGATCGGCGGCACGGTCGGACTCACGTCGTTTGTCGAGTACATCGTGACGTTGGACCTCCTGGAAGGGGAACTGGTCGACGCGCTGGCCAACGGCCTACAGGCGGGCGACCTACCGCTTCGTGACCACTACCTGCCGGACCTCGACGCCGTGCTGAACGTCGGCGAACGTCTCACCGCCGGCGGCACGCTCGCGCTGTGCGCGTTCGCTCGACCAGCTGACCCGTTCCGAGGCCCGGCAGACTACGTTCTCCTGGTGCAGGAGCGCTCAGGTCACGTCATCAACGCCGCGCGTCGGCTTGCCGTGATCCCGAAGGGCTTCCACCAGCCGCTGACCGACTTCCGGACCGACGCACAAGTGGGCGCCACCATGCGCCGCGAGATGGAAGAGGAGTTGTTCGGCCGCCACGACATCGACAACACGGTGGGCGACCAACGCAGCGCCGATCCGATGCACCCGAGCCGCCTTTCCGAACCGATGCGCTGGCTCCTCGGCGAACCGGGCCGTCTGCGGATGGAGTGCACCGGGTTCGGGCTGAACCTCGTCAGCGGGAACTTCGAGTTCCCACTCTTGATCGTCGTCGATGACGAGGAGTTCTGGCACCGGTACGGGGGGCTGATCGAGGCCAACTGGGAGACAGCCAACCTTCGCCAGTACTCCAGTGCGGACGCTGAGCTCCTGGAGGAGCTCGCGGGCGACGAAGCGTGGAGCAACGAGGGCTTGTTCGCGCTCCTGCAAGGGCTTCGCCGACTCAAGGAGATCGGCGGTAGCCGCGTGAACCTGCCAACGATCGAATGGGAGATACGGTGACCGCGAACTGGAGCCAGGGCAACGCTGCGGAGGACGGAAGCGCCACGCGAGGCTGGCTGGTCGGGCACTTCATCGACCCGTCAGAGGGTGTACGGTCCTCAAAGGACGTTGAGGTCAAGTGGTTCAATCACCCGGCCGGTGACAAGCGTGTGGAGTGGACTTCAGACGACCAGCGAACGACCTTGGTTCTGTTGGTACAAGGGAACTTCCGCGTTGACCTGACCGAGGGCAGCGCGACGATGACCCGCCAAGGTGACTACGTGATGTGGGGTCCTGGGATCGACCACTCGTGGGAAGCCGTAGAGGACTCGGTGGTCATGACGGTTCGCTGGCCGTCTCAGACGTAATCAGTCGCTGAGCCGCCACTCGACCGGCGGCAGGCTGACGCGGTCGCCGCCGATCTCACGCAGCCGACGTAGGCCCTGGAGCAACGCGAACAGTCCCTCGTTGCTCCAGGCCTCTTGCGAGATCAGCTCGCTCACCAGCTCGCCGTCGAGGCTGGAGTACAGCCGCAGTCCGCTTGCTTCCCAGTTGGCCTCGACCTGTCCGCCGAACCGGTGCCAGAACTCCTCGTCCTCGATCACGACGAGGCTCGCGAACTCGTAGTTTCCGCTGACCAGGTTGAGCCCGAATCCTGTGCACTCCATCCGCAACCGTCCCGGTGCCCCGGTCAGCCACTTCATCGGCTCCGATCGTCGGCTCGGATGCATCGGTGCAGCCGAGCGTGCGTCACCCACCGTCGCATCGACGTCGCGACGGCCGAACAGCTCCTCTTCCAGCTCTCGCCGGAGCGTCGCGCCCACCGCCGCCTCAGCTCGCACATCGGTCAGCGGCTGATGGAAGCCCTTCGGGATCACGGCGAGCCGCCCAGCGGCGTTCAGCACCTGACCGGAACGCTCCTGCACCAGCAGGGCGTAGTCTGCCGAACCGCGGACTTGATCATGCGGCCGAGCGATCGCACACAGAGCTAGAACGCCACCGGCACATACGCGACCGGACAGGTCGTGCACCGCGTCAAGGCTCGGCAATTGCTTGTCCCGCAAGGGAGTTCGACGGGCAATGCTTCCGGCTCCAACAGCATCGGTTAGTTCTCGTTCGAGGAGGTCAGCCGTCAGCGCGTACTCGACGAACGGCACGATGCCGACGCGCCCCCGCACCCGCCCTGGACTGACGTCAACGCTTCGTAGGCGGTACAGCGGCAGATTGGCGAACCGCACACCGAGCGCGACCGACTCTGCCAGCTGCGACAGGGCCGCCGAGGCTTCGACCTCGTCCAGCGCCCGGTGATCGCAGGTCTCCTCTGCGAGCGTCAGCCCACCCTGGGCACCGGCGAGCGAGCAGGCGAGGTCGAGCCATTCCACACGGCTCACAACGCTGGTCAAGATCTCGACGTCCGCACAGATCGCCCGGTAGATGCCCTGGTCGCCGTAGTACTCGATGAGCGCGCGAGCCAACGCCGTTCGCCCAATCCTCGCTCGTCGCGCTCCCCGGTCCAGCAGCGCCCCTAGGTCGAGCGCTTCAAGCCTCGTGCGCACCTTCGAACGGCTCGTTCCTGGCTTCCACCCGGCGCGTTCGTCGAGCCAGTCAAGGGCAGCAGCCAACTCGACCGCGTCTCGTTCCGGCTGTTGCCGCCCAACGATCTCGGGTGGCTTCGGTGGCGACAACAGGTCATCGATCCCGACCTCAAAGATCCGTTCCAGCAGGCGCGCGGTCGCCGGCTGAACAGTCGGCCCAAGCGGTTCCCCAGAAGCCTTCCGACCAGCGATGAGCCGCTGAAGATGACGCTTGCCGATCGTCCCCGGCTCGTTGTGCTCGCGCGCGAACAACTCGGCGAAGTCGATGAACTCCTGGAGGGTCTGACGCCGTTCCCGGATCTTCTGCTCCAGGACCGTTCGGAACGTCCGCACGCCGTCCCACCTCCCCGATTCGCCCATGTCGTCCACATGTCGCCGCCAGGTCGTTCCGCTGACCAAGTGCTGATGAGACGTTGATTTCAGTTTGACATGGGTCGCTTATAGGCGGTCCCCCGAGCCGTCCGGCGGCGTGGACACCTCCTGTCCGCCTCAGCGCCGCCGGACACCTCGCAATGGAGGTCACCGTGACTACGCCCGGCGAACGAGATCCGGCAGCCGAAGGGCTACTCGGCTCGGGGTACGTCGTTTCCGTCGTGCGGTCGAGCACACCGATCGAGGCGCACCTCGGCGACGATGAGCTGATCTACGTCACGCTGCCCGGCAGTCCGTGCCCGGTGCTGATCGGCTTTCTCCCGCAAGGCGCCGAGAAATTCTCCTCGATGTTGTCGGACCAGCTTCGCGCGCTCGCCGACCGCCAGGAGCAGCACCGATGACGGCCGGACCGTTGTGTATCTGCGGACTCGACACGGTCCTGGTGGCGGTCGCCGCCGTGTTCATCGTCGCCGTGTACGGCGAACTCGTTGCGCGTATGACGGTTCGGCGAGCTTCCACCGACCAGGCGCGACACCGAGCACCGCACACCACCGCTCGCCAGCGTGATCCCCGATGAGGGTGGAAGCTCGAACGCCGCAGTCAGACGACGATCACGAGCGGATCTTTCAAGCCCGTGAACGATGTGTGAGTTGGCTTTGCGGGCGCTGCGCTCCTGGCTGTACTCGATGTGTCGACTGGCATTCGCCGATGCCACAGATGCCCGAAGACCAGGCCAAGACGCCGAAGCAATGAAGATCGCTAGCTCTATGCGAGCCGAGCAGCTCGCAGCATCGCCGCCCCAGCAGGTGAAACAAAGGCCTTGCCGCCGACGATGAGCCCGACATGAGCAGCTCGGCCAACCCACACTCAGGCGCGCTCGGACGGTTCGTTTACAACAAGTCCTGGACGCCCGTGCTTGGCGCCTACATGTTTCCGCTCAAGTACTTCAGCCTTGACGAGTCCCAGAACCCGGATGACTATCTTGAAGTCGTCCAGATACTTAGGGTCGACGATACCGACATCGCCATAACCCGAGGTGGCGGGTTATTCGTGCGGGTCGATCGAGTTGCCGATTATGACCTCAGGCAAGCTTGGCCAAGCAAGATTGCCGAGACACTAAACTACATACTTTGTGAACTTGCCATAAACGGAGTTCCATCGCATCCTATCAACCCAAAGGATGTCCAAGATGGCAAGCTGATTGGCACTCACGCAGCGATATACGGAGGTGGAGGACGACACGGCGAACAGGCATGGGGCCCGTTCGCACTGCTCGCCGCTCAACCCGCTGATCTTGGCGTAGATTTTGGATACCGTGGGCCTACCATCTGGCCAGCTAACTACTACTGGACCGCCGAAGATCCGCAGCTACTCAACGACATTGCGGATTTCAGAAACGCCCAGATTATTCGCGGCATTGGAGCGCGTCTTCCCGAACTGCTCGTTGCCGCAGCGCACCACGCTTCACGCGGAAACGTCTCCGAAACCGTCCTTGCCGCCTGGATACTATGTGAAGCGCTTATCTCTGGCCTGTGGGACAAGCACGTTTCAAGCACCGATCCGACCGCAAGAAGGAACAGACTGAGGTGATCTCAACAGCGGAGATTCCAGCACTGAAGGCCTGAGGATGTTCGGGGGAACGCTCGTGCAGGCGCTCTGACGTGCCGCGGGGCCTGGGAGTAGAAGGACGGGGAGCTCCTGATAGGACT